>DATILF010000157.1:0-6459 GCA_035476755.1 Ramlibacter sp. | reverse complement strand
GACAGCCCGATGACGTTGGTGTGCTCGTTGGGCATGATGCCGATCCAGACCTTGCCGATGACCGGGCAGAAGTGGTGGCTGCAGGCGCTGCGCACGGTGATCGGGCCGACGATCATCAGCTCGTTCAGGTGTTCGGCATTGGGGAATTCGGTGATGCTCGGCTGCTTGACGTAACGGCCCTTGAAAACCTCCTGCAGGTACATCTTGGCCACGCGGCGCGCGGTGTCGCTGGTGTTGTGGTCGCTGGCCGTGTCGATGACCATGCTGTCCAGCACGCCCTGCATCTTCACCTCGACTTCGTCGAGCAACTGCTCCAGCTCACCGGGCTCGATGAACGCGGCGATGTTGTCGTTGGAATGGAAACGCTTGCGCGCGGCCTGGATGCGCTCGCGGATCTTCACGGACACAGGCGTGCCCAGGTCGAGATCGGCTGCATTCATGGAATCTTGGGCTTTCATGAGCATCCTAAATACTAACATCGCCCCGTTGCGCCGCTGTAATGCAGGGTTTTTGGCTGTTGGCCTTTCCTGGCTTGGAACCCACGCTATAGGTTCAATAGCGCTTCGAGGTCCTGCAGGGTGTTGGCCTCGTGCAGCGGCTTGTCCAGGCGAATGCGCAGCATGCGCGGAAAGCGCACGGCGATGCCGCTCTTGTGGCGCGGGCTGCGGTTGATGCCCTCGAAACCGAGTTCGAATACCAGCGAAGGCTTCACGCTGCGCACCGGGCCGAACTTCTCCAGGGTGGTCTTGCGGATGATGGCATCGACCTGCCGGAACTCCTCGTCGGTCAGGCCCGAATAGGCCTTGGCGAAGGCCACCAGCTGCAGCCCGCCTGGCTGCGGCGGCTCGCGATCGGCCATGGCCTGGAGCACGGCGTCGGCTTCGGCCTGGCTTTGCGGCGCGCGGTTCCACACCGCAAAGGTGTAGTCCGTATAGACCGAAGCCCGGCGCCCGTGGCCGGCCTGCGCGTAGATCAGCACGCAGTCGATGGTCATCGGGTCGATCTTCCACTTCCACCACAGCCCTTCGGCCTTGCTCCGCCCGGTGCCATAGGCGGCGTCCAGGCGCTTGAGCATGAAGCCCTCGACGCCGAGTTCGCGTGACTGCTCGCGTCGGCGCGCGAACTCCAGCCATGAGCCGTGCTTCTCGATCGGCGACAGCTTGAAGCCCGTGCCCTCCAGCACTGCTTCGAGCCGGGCGCGGCGTTCGCCTTGGGCCCGGCCCCGGATGTCCTGGCGATCCTGCTCCAGCAGGTCATAGGCCATGAAGGTGACTGGCGCGTCCGCCAGGATCTTCTTCGTGAGCGTCTTGCGGCCGATGCGCTGCTGCAACAGCGAGAACGGCGCGGGCCGACCGATGCGGGTGCCCGGCGGATCGACCGCCTCATCCTTCCAGACCATGATCTCGCCATCGAGTACGGTGCCATCCGGCAGTTGGGCGGCCAGGGCCTGGATCTCGGGAAATCGTTCCGTCACCAGCTCCTCACCGCGCGACCACACCCACACCTGCCCGGCCCGCTTGACGACCTGCCCGCGGATGCCGTCGTACTTCCATTCCACCTGCCAATCTTCGACCGGCCCGAGTCGGGAAACAAAGACCTCGGGCGGAGCATCGAGCTGGTGCGCGAGAAAGAACGGGTACGGCTGGCCCGCGTCCTGCGGCCAGGGCGCACCGCCCTCGTCTTTCGCCACCAGCGCATGAAAGCGCTCGACCGACGGCAGGGTCTTGCCATCGGTGTAGCCCATCATCCGCTGCGCCACCCGCTTCGCGTCCACCCCGCTGTGGGCCGCCAGCGCGCGTTGCACCAGCAGCTTGCTCACGCCCACGCGAAAACCGCCACCGACGAGCTTGGTCAAGAGGAAGCGGCCCTGTGCATCGAGCTCGCGCCAGTAGGCCCGCACCCGATCCGCAATCTCCGACTCGCCCATTCCGCGCAGGGGCAAGAGGCGCTCCTCCACCCACTCGGCCAGCCCGATATCGGACGGCTCGGCATCGCGCGGCAGGATGTGCGCGATGGTCTCGGCCAGGTCGCCCACCACCTGGTAGGACTCGTCGAAGAGCCACGGCGGGATCCCCGCCACCTTGCCGGCCAGCGTCGCCAGGGCGGACATCGAAACCACCTGCCGCGGCTTGCCGCCCGACAGGAAATACACAGCCCACGCCGCATCGCGTGCGGGCGCCTGATCAAAGTAGCGCTGCAGGGCCTCCACCTTGGCGTTGGTCGAGGTCGTGGCGTCGAGTTCGGCGAAAAGGCGCGAAAACTGCCGCATGCGGTCACTCCGAAGGGCCAAGCGGCGCCAGCGCGTCAGCCTCGATGGCGTCGCCACCGTATTCGGTGTCGAAGCTCTCGGCCCGCAGTCCTTGCCCCGTGAGGTAGCGCACCATCACGGGCACGCTGCCATGCGTCACGATGATGCGCTGCGCGCCCGTCGCGCCGATGGCGCCCATGAGGCCCGGCCAGTCGGCATGGTCGGACAGCACGAAGCCCCGGTCATAGCCCCCGCGGCGGCGCGCACCACGCAGTTGCATCCAGCCACTCGCGAAGGCGGTTTGCGCGTCGCCGAAGCGCCGTATCCAGGGACTGGAAGCCGCGCTGGGCGGGCAGATCACCAGGGCCCGCCGCAGGTCCGCCTTGTCCTTCACCTCCGGGACCATGAGCGTCCGAGGCAAATGGACACCGGCGGCGCGGTAGGCGCGATTGAGCGGCTCCACCGCCCCGTGCACGATGATGGGCCCGATCGACGGGTCCACGCCGCTCAGGATGCGCTGCGCCTTGCCGAAGCTGTAGCAGGTAAGCACGCTGGCGCGGCCGGCGAGCATGTTGCGCGTCCACCAGCCATTGATGTCCGCGAAGATCTCGTCGTCCGGTGACCAGCGATAGATCGGCAGGCCGAATGTGGACTCGGTGATGAACACGTCGCACTGCACCGGCTCGAACGGCGCGCAGGTGCGGTCGGGCGCCACCTTGTAGTCGCCGCTCGCCACCCAGACCTGCCCGTCGTATTCCAGCCGCACTTGCGCCGAGCCGAGCACGTGCCCCGCCGGATGCAGCGTGAGCTTCACGCCGTGGTGCACGATGCCATCGCCGTAGGGCAGCGTCTGCAGGTCGATCTGGCCAAGCCGGGTGCGCAGCACGCCTTCGGACGGCGCCGCGGCCAGGTAATGGCCGTGGCCGATGCGGGCATGGTCGGAATGCGCATGGGTGATCACGGCGCGGTCCACGGGGCGCCACGGGTCGATGTAGAAATCGCCCGGCGGGCAGTACAGCCCCTCGGGTCGCTGGATGATCAGGTCACGACCTGCCCGCACGTACGGCTCCATCCCCGCTACAGGTATTTCTTCCCCTGCACAGCCAGCGCCAGGCGCATCAGGCCCAGCGCCACATGCTCCATCACCCGCTGGCGCAGCGGGCGATTCGCGTAGTCGAGCGGGCTCATGGCCTCGCCTTCGCGCATGGCCTCCACCAGCCGGCGCCGCAACGCCTGCGCGAACGCCGCATCCTCCACCACCACATTGGCTTCACGGGCAAGCAGCAGGCTCAATGGGTCGAGGTTGGACGAGCCGACGGTGGCCCAGCGGCCATCGATCACGGCCACCTTGGCATGCAGGAAGCTGGGCGAGTACTCGTGGATCTCGACACCGGCGCGCAGCAGCGCCCCATAGATGGGCCGGGCGGCGTAGTACTGCATGAAGTATTCGTAGCGCCCCTGCAGCAACAGGCGCACGCGCACACCGCGCCGCGCGGCCGACACCAGGGCCTGGCGCATCTTGCGCCCCGGCGCGAAGTAGGCATTGGCGATGATGACTTCATCGCGCGCATGGCCGATGGCCCGGCGGTACGCGCGCTCGATGTGGGCCCGCCGCCGCAGGTTGTCGCGCAGCAGCAGGCCGGCCTTGGAGAGCGATCGCTGGCGTGCGGGCCGCGCCGGCGCGGGCAGCCAGCCCACGCCGGACGCGCGCAGGGAATCGATGGCGCCTGCCAGTCGCTTGCGAAGGCCCTGCCCGCCCCGGGCACGCTGCCACAGCGGGACCATGGCCGCCTCGACATCGGCCACCAGCGGCCCGGTCGCCCGGACAGTGAAGTCGAAGCGCGGGGCGTCCAGGGGCCCATGGTTGGGATCGTGAAAATCGTCGAGGATGTTGATGCCGCCGCAAAAAGCGACTTCGCCATCCACCACGCACAGCTTGCGATGAAGCCGCCGCCAGTTGCCCGGCCACAGCATGCCCAGGGTGCTCAACGGTGCGTACACCCGCCATTCGACTCCGCTTTGCTCGAAGCGTTCACGCCAGGCAGCGGGCAGCGCGTCCGTGCCGAACCCATCCACCAGCACCTTCACCGCGACGCCGCGCCGCCCCGCACGCTCCAGTGCGTACGCGACATCCGCGCTGTGGCCTGTGAAATCGAAGATATAGGTCTCCAGGCGCACCACACGAACCGCCGCGTCGATCGCCTCGACCAGTGCGGGGAAAAGCTCGCCGGTGCCCTGCAGCAACTGGAGCGCGTGGCCGCCGCGCGACACGGAGGAGTTCGGCATCGCGCGGCCTCCTCAGAGCTTGAACTCCGCGATCAGCGGCAGGTGGTCGGACATGCGCCACCAGATTCGGCCCCTGGGAATCTCCACCCCCACCGGCTTCAGCCCTCGCGCGTAAACGTAATCGAGCTGCGTGAGGGGCAGCCGTGACGGATAGGTCAGCAGGCGCGGCGCCTCGAAGTCTTTCAGGCCGATGCCGTTCATCACGGGCCTCAGCTTGCTGCCCCAGTCATTCAGGTCGCCCGCCACCACCAGGGGCTCGCGCCGAGGCACCTCGCGGGCGATGTAGCGGCCCAGTTGCTCGACCTGACGCACACGGCTGCCGGCGATCAGGCCCAGGTGCAGCACGATCACGTGGATGGGGCGACGGTGCGCGTGCACCTTCACATGGAGCAGGCCGCGCTGCTCGAACCGGTGGTCGGACATGTCCTCGTGGCCGCGGGAGATCACGGGCCAGCGGGTAAGCAGCGCGTTGCCGTGTTCGCCGTGGCGCGTGGTGGCATTGGTCTGGTACACCGACTCATAACCTTCGGGCGCCAGGAACTCGGCCTGTGGCAGCTCCGGCCAGCGGGTGAAGTACTGCTCTTCCCGGCGGTGGAGCTTGCGCACTTCCTGCAGGCACACGATATCGGCGTCCAGTTGCTCGACCGCGTGGCCCAGATTGTGAATTTCCAGCCTGCGGGCCGGCCCCACGCCCTGCACACCCTTGTGGATGTTGTAGGTGGCAATGCGAAGGATCGAGCTCATCCCATAAATTGTGGCAGCAACAGGATGGCTTCGGCATTGGATGGCGAAAAGCAGGCGTCGGCCGCCTCCCGCCAGGGCAACCATCTCAGGCCCGTGTGCTCGCGCGGGTTGAGCGTCACCCGCGTTCCATGGGGAACGCACAAGCCGAACACATGCTCGGTGTTGCGCGTAACGCCCGGTGCATATCGATGCCGCCAGCGCGGATAGATGTCGTAGATATTTTCCAGGCCCCAGTCCTGGAGGCCGGCATGCAGGGCCGTGCCTGGCGCGCAGTCGATGCCGGTTTCCTCGAATACCTCGCGCACCGCCGTGTGCGACAGGTCTTCGTTCGGGTCGTCCTTGCTGCCGGTGACGGACTGCCAGAAATCCGGGGCGTCGGCGCGATTGATCAGCAGCACGTCGCGCTCAGGCGTGTGGATCACGACCAGAACGGATTCGGGGATCTTGAAGGGGCGGGGCTCAGACATTGGAAAAACGAAGGGCGCCACGACGGCGCCCTTCCATTCTGCCCCATGGGGGGATCAGACCGCGGTCGTATTCCGCAGTTTGATGTGCAGCTCGCGCAGCTGCTTCTCGTCCACCGGGCCGGGCGCCTGCGTGAGCAGGTCCTGAGCGCGCTGGGTCTTGGGAAAGGCGATCACGTCGCGCAGGCTCTCCGCGCCGGTCATGAGCATGACGAAGCGGTCCAGGCCGATGGCGATGCCGCCATGCGGGGGCGCACCGTATTGCAGGGCATCCAGCAGGAAGCCGAACTTCAGCTGCGCTTCTTCCGCATCGATCTTGAGGGCGCGGAACACCTTGCTCTGCACGTCCTCGCGGTGGATACGGACCGAGCCGCCACCCAGCTCGATGCCATTGAGCACGGCGTCGTAGGCCTTGGCGACGCAGCGGCCGGGATCGGTTTCGAGCCAATCCTCATGGCCATCCTTGGGCGAGGTGAACGGGTGGTGCACCGCATTCCAGCGCTGCGCATCGTCATCGAATTCGAACATGGGGAAGTCGACCACCCACAGCGGCTTCCACTGGCCTTCGATGAGGCCGCGGGCCTTGCCGAATTCGCTGTGGCCCACCTTCACGCGCAGCGCGCCGATGGCGTCGTTGACCACCTTGGCCTTGTCGGCGCCGAAGAAGATCAGGTCGCCGTTGGCCGCGCCCGTGCGCTTCAGGATCTCGGCGATGGC
>DATILF010000156.1:0-4338 GCA_035476755.1 Ramlibacter sp. | reverse complement strand
TGCTGGCGGGCGTCAATAGCGCGCGCGAAGTGGTGTATGCAGCGTGATCCACGGGCCTGGCTTTGGGATGTGCGCGAGGCGGCGCAGTGACATGGATGCCGGGTCGAGCCCGGCATGACAACTTTGCTGCAAAGACGCGGCGCCGGCGCCGGTGGAGTTACAGCAGCTGGGGCGGTACGACCATCTGGCTTGAGGGCGGGAGTAAATGCCGGGTCACGCGCACGTCATGCGCCGCATCGACGTCGCCAGCAGCCGCGACACCGACTTGAGTGAATCGGGCGGCGGCTGATGGCCGTCGCCGGCCGCGACGCCACAAACCAGCGTGCCCGATTCGATCCCCTCGGTGCTGCACACCGCCACGGCATCGAAGAGCGAGGTGCCGCAGCGCGCCTCGAGCAAGTCGCGTCCGTAGGCGGCCTCGAAGGGGTTGCAGCAGTCGTCGGGCACCGCTTGGCGGCCATTGAGCCTGCCGTTTCTCAGCTGCCCGATGAACACCATCTCCATGCCGAAAGCGTTGCGAAGGCGGTTCAGCACCGGCACCAGCGCACTGAGCTGGGGCGTGTCGCTGTCATCGCCCGTCACGGCCGCCAGCTCCCCTTCGAGCACGACCATCCCCGAGAGGTCGTTGTCGGCCCACTGAAGGTCTTGTGTAGCGGCTTGCATGATCTGCTCCTGGTTCCACGGCTGATGAAGCAAGTACACCGCAGGCGGCGAAGCGGCCCGTAGGGAAAGGGGGAAGTGCGGGTGCGGATATTTCGTAAGCCTTTTGGACTCAGTCGCTTCAGTCTCCCTGCGTGGAGGCATCACGCCAGCGGCGACTGGCACCCGCTTTCAGGCGCTGCGAAAGTACTAAAGTGAGGATCCTTTCTTCCTCGGATTTCCAACGTGCTGGCAAAGATCACTTCCAAGAACCAGCTGACCCTGCCCAAAGCTGTGATGACCGCCGTCGGCGCGGCGGAGTATTTCGATGTCGAGGTGCACCAGGGGCAGATCGTGTTGACGCCGGTGCGCATCCAGCGTGGGGATGCCGTGCGCGCCAAGCTCGCGGCGCTTGGATTGGCTGGCTCGGACGTGGTAGATGCCGTGCGCTGGGCGCGCGCCGATCCCGGCTACCAGGGCGCCGGCGGCGCGCGAAAAGCGCCGGCAAAGAAGAAAGCGGCGCGAGGGACATGAAGGCGCCGAGGCGCGTGGTGCTCGACGCCAACGTGATCCTGCAGCACTGTTGTTCGGCGATGGGCCGACCGCGCAGGTGCGCTCCGCGAGAGGGCGTAGCCGCTGGGGACTGCAGCGGTGTCCCTGCGAATGATCTCCACCAGCGCCTCGCCACCCAGCCTCGCCGGCCCGGTGGGCTAACGCCGGGCCAGCTTCACCCGTGTGTCGGGCAACGGCGCCAGTGTCTCCGGAATGATTTCCCAGCCTTCGTATTGCCTCATGGCGCGCGTCAGCGTTCCGCGCGGCGCATCGACCAGGACCATGCGAGGCGAAGCATCCACAACCGTGACCCCATCCACAGAGTGGAGGTGCTCAGGCAAGCTCGAGCCCGATGCGGGCATGGCGGCGCTGCCTGTGCGCCGCAGGATGAATCTTGCTTTCGCTTTACTTGATCCAGCCATTTCCTTCGTATTGTGGACCAAATCCCAAGGACCGTGCGGCCTGGAAAGCCAGCTTGAGAATGGCGTCCGAACGCTGCTGGTCCCGAGCCATGCCGCGCACGGCGGCGTCTGCCGACAAGAGCCGCGCCACCATGGCCGTGGCTGCGGGGCACGCCATTGACGTGCCATCCATCACCGCCCAGCGGCCTGAAGGCACCGTGGAAACGACACCGACGCCAGGACCCACCATGTCGATCTCGGCCGCGTAGTTCGAGAAGCTGGCCATGAAGTTGAGCTTGTCCGGTTTACCGATGGGCTTGCCGGCGTTGGAGGCCGACACAGAGTCTCTCGGATAGGTACCCCTGCGGCCAAACGATCCCACCGCGACGGCTCGCGGATCGGCACCTGGCTGTGATACTTCGTTCAAACCGTCGTTGCCGGACGCGCACAGCACAACGACGCCCGCTGACCTTGCATCGGCAATCGCCGAGCTGGTAGCGGGGTCTGCCGGACCGCGCCCGCCCAGGCTCATGTTGATGAGGTCACACCCGTCGGCGACAGCCGCATCAATGGCCTTGGCGATCGAGTAGTTGGACGCGAAACCGCCCTTGGGAAATACGCGGTAGGCGCGTAGCGACACTTCAGGCGCCAACCCAGCCATGCCAGCCGGGGCCACACCCCGAGCAGCCACGATGCCGGCCACGTGCGTGCCGTGCTGGTCGCCGCTGTCCGCATAGTCGGCGGGGTTCTCGCCAACGACGGTGTTGAGCCCACCGGCGACGACCAGGTCCGGGTGCGGTCCGCAGCCGGTGTCGATAATGCCGACGGTCACCCCCGCGCCGCCCGCTCCCGGTGCTTTGCCGCGGAAAAACTGCAGCACGTCGGGGGTGGTCAGGTTGATCGCGGGAAGCGAAATCGGCGCCCCCAGAGGCAGTTGAATGTTTTTCCGGACTGTTGGCCAGCAACTTTCAATCGGGTAAACATACAGCCGCTCGATCCGCGCGTTGGGGCTGATCTTGAGCAGCACGGTGCCATTGACGCGTGTGGTCCCCTCCGCACCAATGCCATTGGCGAAATCGGTGAATGCGATCACTTTCGCGCGAGCGACCGGCGTGCCGCTGCTGGCGATGTGAAACGCAAGTGTCGCGCCTGCGGGGGTCGCGCCCGCCTTGGTCTTGGCCTTGCCCAGGAGTTGAGGCATGGGTGCGCGAGCCGTTTCGTAGAACAGCTCCGGGACGATGCGCACGCCCGGCTCCTGTTGCCGCAGATCCGATACGCCCTGCGGTGTCATCTCGACCAGCTTCAATCCGTTCTCGTGCGTCGAATCGATGACGCGCATACGGGTGCGGTCGCTGCCTCGCTCCGTTGCCGTTACCGCCTTCATGGGGACACTGAGGCTGCGCATGAAGTCGCCCAGGTGGGCGTTGCCGAGTACGGTTGCCGTCGTCGTTCCTCGAGGCGGCAGCAGGATATACCTTTGCGCTGTGGGCTGTGTGGCCATGGTTCCCCCCTTGAAGCGCGTAGGCTATATCTCAGGGCGCGCGGACGCATCCTCAAATCAGGGGAGAAAAATGCAGGTTGCCCACTCGAATGCCGCGCGCAACTCTTTCCTCTGCTCCGCATTCACCGGCTTGCCCCCCTGCCCCTTTGGGTGAGGCGGTCGGCGGGAAATCAGGGCAACGTGCCGCTGTATTTCGCGTACCCGTTGGCCCTCAACTCACAAGCCGGGCATCCCCCACACCCATACCCCCAGTCATGCAGCGTGCTGTGATCCCCCAGGTAGCAGCTGTGGGTGTCCCTGCGAATGATCTCCACCAGCGCCTCGCCACCCAGGCGCTCGGCCATCGCCCAGGTCCGCGCCTTGTCGATCCACATCAGGGGCGTCTCGATCACGAAGCGCTGGTCCAGGCCCAGGCCCAGCGTCACCTGCAGTGACTTCAGCGTGTCGTCGCGGCAGTCGGGGTAGCCGGAGTAGTCGGTCTCGCACATGCCGCCCACCAACACGCTGATGCCGCGGCGGTAGGCCACGGCAGCGGCGAAGGTGAAGAAGATCAGGTTGCGGCCGGGCACGAAGGTGTTGGGCAGGCCGCTCTTTTCGAATTCGATCGCCTTGTCCTGCGTCAGCGCGGTGTCG
Source organism: Ramlibacter sp. (assembly GCA_035476755.1). Taxonomy (GTDB): domain Bacteria; phylum Pseudomonadota; class Gammaproteobacteria; order Burkholderiales; family Burkholderiaceae_C; genus Ramlibacter. Next base: position 612 of record DATILF010000156.1, on the reverse strand, counting down.
CTCACCTGCCCGAGCAGGCCGAGGTCGAGCAGGTGGTCCTGGCCCAGCTTGGCGGCCCAGGATGGGAAGCGGCTGCGGAGGTTGTCCAGCACGGTCTGGCGGCATGCCAGCTCCACGCGGTGGCGCTGGCCGTAGTCGAAGCCGATGGTTTCCACCTGCTCGTAGCGGTCCAGCGCCCAGGCCAGGCAGGTGGCGGAGTCTTGTCCGCCGGAGAAGAGAAGCAGCGCTTGGGTGTGCATGGCCAAACTGTAGCGGACGCGCGTGGCGCCGCCACAGGCGGCCTTGTCAGCCGCTCACTTGTTGGTGTGGCGGCGGTCGTGCTTGGAGGCGTCGGTCTGGCCGCTGGGGCCGCCCTGCTTGTCGCTGCCGGGCTTTTCCACCCGGCGGCCCTGCGCCGTGGTGCGGCCGGTGGAGGGGCGCTGGTACAGGGCGCGCAACTCTTCCTTGGCCTTGTCCAGCTTGGTCTTGTCTGCCGGCTGCAGCTGGGCGCCGGCGTGGTCGGTGTAGCAGTCGAGCATGGAGAGGGCCGATCGGTAGGGCGCGTGGGGGCGCCGCTCGGGCTTCACGCCCGGCACGCTGCCCTGCGCGATGACCGCGTGCGACGATGTACGG
>DATILF010000155.1:0-8751 GCA_035476755.1 Ramlibacter sp. | reverse complement strand
GTGTAATCTCGCTCATGGGGCTTCTCCTTCCAAAGGTTGCAGATTGAGTTCGCACTCCAATCTTGGCACTTGATGCCGTTACCAGGAAGTGGGAAGTCCCTTCGTATTCGACCTCCTGGAGCCGGCCACCCGACACCCATGACCCTGGAGCCGTGGTGAACCCACCACCGCACAGGATCAGGCTGGCGGGGCGCTCTGCGCAGCGAAATAAAGGAGGAGGCCCCTCCCGGGCCGGGGGACATTCGCTGCGCAGAGTGCCCCGCCAGCCTGGTCCCGGGACCCTACCCGCCCTGAAACCCGCCCGCGCGGTACGTCAGCACCAGCGTATCGCGATGGCCTTGTCCGTCGACCGGCTGGATCGGCGTGGACTCATGGATCACGTGCTCGTCATCCAGGAGCAGCAGGCTCCACGGCTCGGTGAGCGTGAAGCGCTGGCCGGCCGGGCCGTCGGCCTGGAACACACGGGTCTCGCCGCCCTTGATGCCCTCGCGGCTGACCAGGAACACCGCCACCAGATCGACGCCGTCGCGGTGCGCGCCCTCCGGCGTGGGCCGGCCGATGCCGCCTTCGGTGTCGATACGGAACTGATGCGCCTCCACGTACCAGGGGCGCGGACCTTTGAGGTCGGAGGTGACCTGGCCCAGCGCGCGCAGCAACTTCGGCCACGCGGGCGACGCCAGAATCGCGGGCTCCATGGGTTCGAACCAGCGCTGCATGCCGCCGTGCAGCGCGTTGTATTCGACCGGCTGCCAATGCGCGCGGTGCGGCGCCTGGGTCACCGCGTCGCCCTCGACGACAAAGCAGGAATGGCGGCGCCGGCGGTAATGGCCGCCATCCTTCAGGTAGTGATCGGGCGGCAGGCCTTCCCACGCGGGGCGCAGGGCCAGCAGATCGTTCACGGAGCAGCCGGCCAGGCCGGCGGCGCCTTGCGGATCGAGCACGGCATAGCCTTGGCCGCGCAGCAGGCCGGGCACATCGTCGGGACGGCAGACGGGAGGTGTGAGCATCATCGGCGACAACTTTAACCGGGCGAGCTCCCCCGCCGGACGAAACGGGTCTTTTCCTGATTTGCATCAAGGCAGGAGGGCGCCGCGCCCGGTAGGGTGGCAGGCAAGGAGAACACCATGCCCACGTTGAACTGGTCCGAGGCCCTCGAACTCGGCGAGCCCCTCATGGACGACACCCACCGCGAATTCGTGGAGCTGCTGGCACAGGCCCGTGCCAGCGACGACGCAGGTCTGCTGCCCGCCTGGAAAACGCTGATCGAACACACCGAGGCCCACTTCGGCCAGGAAGACGCCTGGATGCGTTCGACGCGTTTTTCCGCGTCGAACTGCCACACCCTGCAGCACCGCATGGTCCTGCAGGTGATGCATGAGGGCACACGGCGCGCCGAACAGGGCGACATCATGCCCATCCGCCTCATGGGCCGCGAACTGGCGATGTGGTTTCCGCAGCATGCGCAGTCCATGGATGCGTCGCTGGCGGCGCACTTGCGGCGCCTGGGCTTCGATCCGGAGACCGGCGCAATGAGTGCGCCGCACGAACTGCCGGCCCAGGAGATTCACGGCTGCGGCGGCGCCACCTGCAGCTGACTGCCCTCACCCCAGCCCTCTCCCAACGGGAGAGGGAGCAAGACCGCATCTGCGGCGGGGCTCACGATCAACGCGTGTTGGTCAGGTGGGAGCGTTCAGCCAGTGCACGCTGAACAGGTGGTCTTCGTCGGTCCAGACCGGGCCGGGCCGAAAGCCCGCGCGCAGGGCGAGTGTGCGCAGACCGTCCACCGTGAACTTGTAGGAGTTCTCCGTGTGCAGCGTCTCGCCTTCCTCGAACATGAACGTCCGCGTGCCCACGGTGATGTGCTGGCGCTGGCGGCTGACCAGGTGCATTTCGATGCGCTGCAGCGGCGCGTTGTAGAACGCGCTGTGCGCGAACTGCGCCAACTCGAAACGCGCGCCCAGTTCACGGTTCGCGCGCGCCAGCAGGTTCAGGTTGAATGCCGCCGTGACGCCCTGCGCGTCGTTGTAGGCGGCATGCAGCATCGCCGGGTCCTTCACCAGGTCGGCGCCCAGCAGCAAGGCGCCGCCACGCAGCACCTGGCCCGCGGCCTGCAGGAAATGCAGCGCTTCATCCGGGGTGAAGTTGCCGATGGTCGAGCCGGGGAAAAAGCCCACGCGCCTGCCCACGCCGGGGGGCGAGGCGGGCAAGTGCAGGCCCTGGGTGTAGTCGGCCACCACGGTCTGCACGTTGACGCCCGGGTAGTCGCGCGCCAACGCCGCCGCCGACTGCGCCAGGTGCTCGCCGGAAATATCGATGGGTACATAGCGCGCGGGCTGCTTCATCGCATCCAGCAGCAGCCGCACCTTGCGCAGCGAGCCCGCGCCGAATTCGACGATCTCAGCGCGCGCACCCATCTGCGCCGCGATCTCCCGCGCATTGCCCGAGAGGATGGCCAGCTCCGTTCTTGTGGGGTAGTACTCGGGCAACTCGCAAATGCGGTCGAACAGCTGCGAGCCTGGCGCGTCGTAGAAGTACTTGGGAGAGATGCTGCGGGGCCGCTCGGCCAGGGCTGCGATGAGATCGTCGGCGAACGGGCCGGACGCAAGCTCCACCTCGGCCAGACGGCTGTCGCCGGCATCGCGCCCGGCCTCGATGTTGATCAGGTTGCGGGTCAGCATGCGGTGTCCTTCGCAAGGCGCAGGCCCGAGAACTGCCAGCGAGCCCCCGGCGGAAAGAAGTTGCGGTAGGTGGGGCGCGTGTGGCCGGGCGGTGTGGCCACGCTGCCGCCGCGCAGCACCAGCTGCCCGACCATGAACTTGCCGTTGTACTCCCCCACGGCGCCGGCCAGTGGACGAAAGCCCGGGTACGGGTCGTAGGAGGATCGCGTCCACTGCCACACATGCCCCGTCATCTGGCGCAGCCCTGGGGCGCCGTACGCCGCCTCCCATTCGAATTCCGTGGGCAGGCGCGCGCCCGCCCATTCGGCATAGGCGGCGCTCTCGTAGAAGCTCAGCTGGCTCACGGGCGCCGCGGGGTCCAGCGGCTGCACACCCTGCAGCCCATACACCTGCCACTCGGTGCAGGGCGCGCGCGCATCGCCGGGGGCCAGCCACAAGGCCGGTGCCTTCCAGCCACCGGCCTGCACCGCGGCCCATCCGTCGGACAGCCACAGGCCGGCACGCCGGTAGCCGCCATCGGCAATGAATTGCAGGTACTCGCCGCAAGTCACCAGCCGGTCGGCCATGCGATAAGGTGCCAGCAGGACCGCGTGGCGCGGCGTTTCGTTGTCGAAGGCGAAGCCATCGCCGTAGTGCCCCACCTCCACGACGCTGCCGGGCATGGCGATCCACTCGGGACCGCTCGAACTGCCAGCCCGGTGCGGCACCGGGGCCGGGACCGGATCGTACGCGGGCAGCAGCGGGTTGCACGACAGGGCGTGCAGGATGTCGGTCAGGATGAGCTCCTGGTGCTGCTCTTCGTGGTTCAGCCCCAGCTCGACCAGCGCGGCCAGCCCGGGCGCCAGGCTTTGCGGCCCCGCGTCCAGCAACGACCGCATCGCCGCATCGACATGGCCGCGGTACGTCTGTACCTCATCCAGACCGGGCCGCGTGAGCAGGCCGCGCTGGGGACGCGGATGGCGCGGGCCGAGCGACTCGTAGTAGGAATTGAAAAGTTGGAAATAGCGTGTGTCGAACGGCCGGTAGCCGGGCACATGGGGTGCCATTACCACCGCCTCGAAGAACCAGCTGGTGTGGGCCAGATGCCACTTGGTCGGGCTCGCATCGGGCATCGATTGCACGCACTGGTCTTCCGCCGACAAGGGTGCGGCCAGGGCCGAGCTGCGTGCGCGAACTTCGGCAAAGCGCAGGGCCAGGCCCTGGCGCGCGTTGCCGGTGGGCGGGTCGAGGGGGACAGATGGCGGGAACGCGGGCATGCGGGAAAGCTCCAGGTAGTGGCGTTCACCCAGCAAGCCAGGTCCGGCGCGGGCGGCAGCACATCAGTCGTTACCCCTCCGGATTTATTACAGCACAAGGCGCTGAAACCGTGGGTTGCGGGCCACGGCGCCCGGGCCACTGCTGACAGGTTCCGGGTGCGGGCCGCCGTCCGATTGGGGAGCTGCCCCGGGATTCATGTCACTTGCGCTACCGGCCCAGCGGCCGCTCGCGGCTACCATGCCGCCACTTCCCCCCTGCCCGGAGACTCCCATGAGCGCCATCGCCACCCTCACCAATCACCAGGTCCGCCTGGCCCGACGCCCGGTGGGCACGCCCACCCGCGACGACTGGTCGTTCACCACCGAGCCCGTGCAGGAGCCCGCCAGCGGCGGCGTGCTGATCAAGACACTGGCGCTCTCGCTCGACCCGGCCATGCGCGGCTGGATGAACGACGCCAAGAGCTACATCCCCCCGGTGGGCATCGGCGAGGTGATGCGCGCCGGCGGCGTGGGCAAGGTGATCGCCTCGGCCAACCCCAAGTTCGCCGTGGGCGACCTGGTGTCCGCTGTGCTGGGCGTGCAGGAGTACATGCTGATTGCCGAGGATCAGATCAAGCGGGCGAGCATGTTCAGGATCGACCCGCGCCTGGGCAGCATCACGCAATGGCTGAACGTGCTGGGCATGCCGGGCATGACCGGTTATTTCGGCCTGCTCGACGTCGGCCAGCCGCGCCCGGGTGACACCGTGGTGGTCTCGGGCGCCGCCGGCGCCGTGGGGCAGACGGTCGGCCAGCTCGCCCGGATCAAGGGCTGCCGCGTGGTCGGCATTGCCGGCGGCCGCGCCAAGTGCGACTGGGTGGTGAACGAGCTGGGCTTCGACGCCTGCATCGACTACAAGGCGGGCGACGTGAAGGCCGGGCTGAAGGAACACTGCCCCAAGGGCGTGGACGTGTACTTCGACAACGTGGGCGGCACCATCCTGGACGACGTGCTGGCGAGGCTGGCCCGTGGTGCCCGCATCGTGATCTGCGGCGCCATCAGCCAGTACAACAACACACTGCCCGTGCAGGGACCGAAGAACTACCTGTCGCTGCTGGTGCACCGCGCGCGCATGGAAGGCATGGTGGTGTTCGACTACGCCGACCGCTTCCCGGTGGCGGTGGCCGAGCTGGCGGGCTACCTGAAGGATGGCCGCATGAAGGCCAAGGAAGATGTGGTCAAGGGGCTGGACACTTTCCCCGAGGCCCTCATCAAGCTCTTCACCGGCGAAAACTTCGGTAAATTGGTTCTGCAAATAGCCGAAGCGTAAGCGTCGGCGTTGCAGAACCATCCCGGCGCAGGCCGGGATCCATTGCTGCGGCCGAAGCGTAAGCGTCGGCGTTGCAGAACCATCCCGGCGAAAGCCGGGATCCATCGCTGCGCCGAGGCGTAAGCCTCACCCCTGGCCGGCCCGCTCCGGCAGCAGCCGCACGGCGCCCCGCTCCACCCGCACTCGCGAGCCGGGCGCCAGCGCGCCGCGCTGTTCGACCGTGCGCATCGTGCCGTCGTCCATCCGGATGTGCATCTGGTAGCCGCTGGCGCGCGCCTGCGCATAGCCGTGCATCGCCACCACCATCTGGACCACGCCGCAGTTGCCGCAGTCGGGGGGCGCGCCCATGGCGCTCGCCGGCGCGAGCGAGCTTGTCTTGAGCGGCGGCGCCGTAACGACGCTCTTGCCATCCGACGAGGAAGACGCGAGTGCTGGCGCCCGCGGCGCGCCAAGGCCGGGCGGCTCGGCACGCTCGGACATCACCGCCGTGCCCAGCGCGACGAGCGCCACCACGCCCACGGCCAGCGCCGGCACCCAGGTTGACGGGCGTTGCAGCTTGCCGGCCCACATCGGACCGTAGGGCGCGCGCGGGGGGCCATCGGCGCGCACCCTCGGCCCGTCTTCGTCCGTTTCCATAAGCAAGACTCCTTGTGCTTCGCCTGTTTTAACGAAGGAAGAGCACCGGGCCATGTAGGAGAAAGTAACATCCGCCCGGCCGCGGCCAGGACGGTCAGACGCGGGAGTTGCGGTTGGCCTCGTTGACGGTGACCCAGAATTCGTAAACCTGGCGCATCTTGCGGCGCAGCTCATCGAAGTCCAGGCTCTTGCGCACCACGCTGTTAGCGCCGGCTTCGTAGCAGGCGTCCAGCTCAGCCCTTTCCGTCGAGCCGGAAAGCATCACCACCGGCACGGACTGGGTTCGCGGGTCCGCGCGCAAGGCCTTGAGCACGTCCAGGCCGTGCAGGCGGGTGAGTTTCATGTCAAGGATGACCAGGCGCGGCTGCTTGCGCGCGTCGCGGCCTTCATGGGGGCCACGGGCAAACAGGAAGTCGAGCGCTTCAACGCCGTCGGCGACGGCGCCGATGCGCGCTGGGTCGCAGCACTCGCGCAAGGCGAGCACCGTGAGTTCCCGGTGATCCGGATTGTCCTCGACGACGAGAATGGCAATATCCGTCATGTTCCCTGCCTGTCGGGCTCATCTTATAGCAAGGCTCAGCCGGATGCATCCCCGCGCCACAAGGAACCGTAGCCATACGGACGGCCTTTGGCCATGTTGAAGGAACGTGCAACGGCACGCGCGGCGAGCTAAACGCCGCCGTGCGGATGCGTCGGATCGACCCACAGCACCTGTTCGGGCTTTTCCACCGGCTCGATATCCAGGTTCACCGCCACCGCTTCGCCATCGCTGCGGCAGAGCACGCATTCCAGTACTTCGGTCGGGCTGGCGTTGATTTCCTGGTGCGGCACATAGGGCGGCACGTAGATGAAGTCGCCCGGTCCGGCCTCGGCGGTGAATTCGAGATGCTCGCCCCAGCGCATCCGCGCCCGGCCCCTGACGATGTAGATCACGCTTTCGAGGTGGCCGTGGTGATGCGCCCCCGTCTTGGCATTGGCGTGAATGGTCACCGTGCCGGCCCACAGCTTCTGGGCGCCCACGCGGGCGAAGTTGATGGCGGCCTTGCGGTCCATACCGGGGGTCTGCGCGGTGTTGGCATCGAGCTGGTTGCCCGGGATGACACGGACGCCGTCGTGCTTCCAGTGATCGAAAGGATGCGAATGCCCGTGCGTGCTCATGGCACAAGGCTAGCACCGGAAGTGGCCCGTGTCACCGGGGCATCACCGGTGCGATGCCATTTCTAGTCGATCGATGCGTACACCAGGTGCCGGAACAGGTTGCGGAAAAAGATGCGCTGATTGGGCGCCTGCGTGAGCAGGATGGCGAACACGTCCTCGACCGGGTCCACAAAGAACGAGGTGCCGCCGATGCCGCTCCAGAAATACTGCCCGACCGAGCCCGGCTGGGGCGCCAGCCCGGCGTGGGTGCGCACCGCGAAACCCAGGCCGAATCCGTAGCCCGGCAGCAGCAGGTCGCCCTCGGTCGGGATGGCGCCCAGGTGGTCCGAAGTCATCCAGTCAATCAAGGTGCGGGACACGAGACGCGCGCCCTCGAACGTGCCGCGGTTGCGCATGAACTGCAGAAAGCGCACATAGTCGCCGGCCGTGGACAGCAATCCGCCACCCCCCGACTCGAAGGCCGGCGTCTCGCGGGCATCCATCATCGTCACGGCGTTGCCGCTGTCGGGATCGACGGCAAAGGGCTCGGCGATGCGGTGCCATTGATCCTGGGGCACGTCGAATGAGGTGTCTGTCATGCGGAGCGGCTCGAAGATGCGCTCGCGCAGCAGCGTGCCCAGCCGCTGCCCCGAGGCCACCTCGAGCACGGCGCCCAGCACATCGGTGGCGCGGCTGTAATGCCAGCGCGTGCCCGGCTGGTCCGCCAGCGGCAGCGCGGCCAGCACCCGACAGAACTCCGGGTTGGTGCGGGACCGGTTGGCCAGGTCCGCGGCGCCGTAGCGGCGCTGCACGTGGCTGGCGCCGAGGAACTCGTAGGTGAGGCCGGCCGTGTGCCGCAGCAGGTCGTGCACCGTGGCATCGCGCCGGACGGGATCGAGCCGGGCGCCGCCCGCGGTCTCCACCGCCACGTGCTGTGCGGCAAACTCCGGCAGGTACTTCGATACGGGGTCGCCCAGCGACACGCGCCCTTCCTCGGCCAGCATGACCGCCGCGAGCGACACCAGGGGCTTGGTCATCGAATAGACGCGAAAGATCGCGTCATCGCGCATCGGGGCCGCGCCCGCGGGGTCGAGCCGGCCGAGACTGTCGAAACACTCCACATGGCCGCCCAACGCCACCACGGCGACGGCGCCGGGAATCCGCCCGTTGTCGATGTTCGCCTGCAGGATGCCCCGCATGCGGGCCAGGGCGCCGGCGTTCAAGGTGGCCATCAGCCGTACCTCCGGCGCGCGAGTTCGGCGCCCTTCGCCAGCGCCTGCAGCTTCTTTTCCGCGACTTCGCGGTCCATCGGCGCCAGGCCGCAGTTGGTACAGGGAAACAGGCGATCGCGCGCCACGAACTGCAGCGCCGCTCCGATGGTGTCAGCCACCTGCTCGGGCGTCTCGATCTCGTCGCTGGCGACGTCGATCACGCCCACCATCACGTCCTTGCCTTCCAACAGCTTCATGAGGTGCGGCGGCACGTGCGAGTGGTAGCACTCCAGGCTCACCTGGTCGATGGAACTCGCGGCCAGCGCCGGGAAGATCTGCTCGTACTGGCGCCACTCCTCGCCCAGCGTCTTCTTCCAGTCCAGGTTGGCCTGAATGCCGTAGCCGTAGCAGATGTGCACGGCGGTCTTGCAGGTGAGCCCGCGCGCCGCCCGCTCCAGCGCCTTCACGCCCCAGTCGGCGGCTTCCTTCATGTACACGTTGAAGGCAGGCTCGTCGAACTGGAT
>DATILF010000154.1:0-7251 GCA_035476755.1 Ramlibacter sp. | reverse complement strand
CAAGGCCTCCTGCACCAGCCGAAGCGCGACCGATGCGGTCTCGCCGAGCACGGCGGGCTCCTTGCCCCGGGCGGTCACCATGTAGGCCAGGCCCGCGGGCTCGGCGATCCGCTGCACGGCCGACTGCGCGGCCGCCACCAGACCCAGCAAGTCCAGCTGCGCCGGCCGCAGCGAAAAAGACAGGGTCTTGAGCTGGCCCACGGCGGCCTGGGCCATGTCCATGGCGGTGTCGGTATGGCGCGTCGCGGCCTCGGGGTCGAGGGCGCGCTTGGCGGCGTGGAGGTGGATCACCATGCCCGTGAGGGTCTGGCCCAACTGGTCGTGCAGCTCGCGCGAGATGATCGTGCGTTCGCGCTCCTGGGCGACCACCAGCCGGGCTGACAACTTTTTCAGGCGCCGGTAGGCCGCTTCCAGTTCTCGCCCCATGCGCTCCTGTTCGGCCAGGCGCCGTCGCTCGGACATCACGCGCTCGATGATCTGCGGGAGCGTTCCGAGCTTGTCTTTGGTGACGTAGTCTTTCGCGCCGCATCGCAGGACATGCACCGCGGCTTCCTCGCCGATTGCGCGTGTCACCACCACCAGCGGCGTGCCGCACCGCCGCGCCACCAGGATCTGCAGGGCCGCATAGGGGGAAAAACGCGGCATGTTGAAGTCGCACAGGATGGCATCGAAGTCCTCCTGGAGCGCATCCACGAAACCCGTTGCGTCCTCGACGCGCCGCAGGTCGTACTGGCGCTGGGGATCCGCGCGCTCCAGCGCGAGCGCCATGAGCTCGACGTCGTCGGGGTTGTCTTCCACGCACAGCAGCCTGATCGTGGCGGGTTCGGCGGGTTGGGTCACGGCATGTTGGCGGTGTTCGTGCGCAGTGTACCTGCTGGGGTACGCAAGGCGCGAGCCCCTGGGTACCTGGTTCTTGTGGTCTTTTCTCACTTGACAGAAACGCTCCGCACGCCAAACTCTCCCTTTGCGTCGTTGGTTTCGCCGCCGCAGCACGCGCCAAGATCGTGCACGGCATTCACGGGTGAGAAAACCCGCACACAGGGAAGGTACCGGACTGTGAAGCGTGCGTTCGGCTTGCGGGCCGCGTTGGCTGTCCTGGTGTTGATCGCCATCGCCCCGGTCTTCGGGGTGGTGGTGCAGGCCTCGCTGTCGGAGCAGCAAGGGCGGCTCGCGCGCGCGCAAGCCAGCCTGGCTGCGGTCGTCGATATGGGCGCCGCGCACCAGGAGCGGCTGATCGAGGGCGCGCGCCAGATGCTCGTGGCCATTTCCATCTCGCCCCCCGTGTATGGGGACGACCTGCCGGCGTGTGTGAGCTACATGAAAAAGCTGCAGTCGCTCCATCCCGAGGCCTACGGCACGTTCGGGCTGCTGGATGCGCGGGGCGATCTCGCTTGCCGCGCAGTCCCGCCCTCCGCGCCTGTCAATTCGAGCGATCGCCTGTTCTTCCGCCGGGCCGTCCAGACCGGCCATTTCGCCATTGGCGAATTCTCGATCAGCCGGGCCAGCGGCGGGCGGGTGCTGACTTTCGGCTTGCCCGTCTTCCGCGAGAGCGGCGAGTTGCGGGGGGTGGCCTATCTGGCGCTGGATGTCGGGCAGGCCGACCAGCAATTGCGCAGCATCGCCCTGTCTCCGGACACCACCTTGCTGATGCTGGACGCTGGTGGGGTGTTGCTGGCGTCCGCCGGCGCCGGGTCGCTCGCGGCCGGTGTCCGCGTGACCGAGCCGTTCCTGCGCAAGGCCATCGAAGGGGGCCAGGCTGTCGTCGAGCGCGCCTCCGGCAGCGACGGCGAAGAGTGGTTGTTCGCCCTGAGGCCGGTGGGCCGGCCCGGCGAAGCCGGGCTGTTTGTCGCGGGCATGGTGTCCAGCGCTGCCATTACCGCGCCTTCCGAGCGGCGGCTGTACGCGCAGTTGGGCGCCATGGCGCTTATCAGCCTCCTTGCCGCGGTGCTTGCCTGGATGTTCGGTGACCGGGTGGTCGCTCGGCCCATCGCCCGCATGGTGCAGCGGCTGAACGACATGCGGCGCGATGAGCTGCGGCTGGACTTGCCGCCTGCCCGGGGCGCGCTCGAACTGCGCCAGCTGGATCAGGGCTTCCAGGAGATGGCGCGCACACTCGTTGAAAGATCCGTGCAGCGCGACGGCGCCATGGCCGAGATGGCGGGCCAGAAGAACCTGGTGGAATCCATCCTGGAGAGCATGGCCGAGGGCGTGGTCGTGATCGACCGCCGGGGCCGCGTGATCCACACCAATGCCGCAGCCCACCAGATCATGCCGGGGCTCGCCGGCCTGAGCGGCGAGAAGGACTTCGCGCGTGTGAAGTCACAGGATGGGGGCCTGTTCCACCTGGACGGTGTGACGCCGCTGGCGCCCGCCGAGCGGCCGGCGGTGCGGGCGCTTGAAGGCAACAGCACGGACAACTACCGCCACCTGGCCCGTGGCGCGCTGACCGGCGGCCGGGACAAGATCATCCAGGGGCACGGCCGCCCCCTGTTGTCTCCCGGCGGCGAGCAGTACGGCGCGGTGCTTGTTTTTTCCGACATCACGGCCGCGTACCGGGCTGAGGAGGCCCTGAGGGACAGCGAAAGGCGCTATCGCGCGCTGTTCGAGTCGAATCCGCACCCCATGTGGGTGTACGACCTGGAGACTCTCAGATTCCTCACGGTGAATGACGCCGCGGTGGCGCACTATGGATACTCGCGGGCTGACTTCCTGGGCATGACCATCCGTGACATCCGTCCGGCGGAAGATCTGCAAATCCTGATGGACGCCGTGGACGATGGGCAGACGCTGCATGCGCCCGAGCCATGGCGCCACCGGCTGCGGGATGGCCGGATCATCTACGTGGAAATTTCCTCGCATGCGCTGGAGTACGCTGGCCGAAGAGCTCGCATCGTGCTGGCGCACGACATCACGCAGCGCCTGCTGGCCCAGCAGGCGCTCGAACACGCGAACGAGAACCTGGAGGGGCGGGTCGAGGAGCGCACCCAGGAACTGGCCATTTCCAACCGCGAACTGGAGTCGTTCGCCTATTCCGTCTCGCATGACCTGCGCGCGCCGCTGCAGGTCATCGACGGTTTCGGGCGCGCGCTGCTGGCCCAGTACGGCACGCAACTGGCCGGCCGCGGCCAGCATTACCTGGACCGTATTCGCGACAACACCCGGCAGATGGGGGAGCTGATCGATGACCTGCTGTCGCTCGCCCGCGTGACGCGCGCCGAAATCATCACCGAGCGTGTCAACCTCTCGCCCAAGGCCGCGCAGATCGTCGAGCGGCTGCGCCAGCGCTTCCCCGAGCGCCAGGTGGCGGTCGATATCGATGAGGCGATCCATTGCCGTGGCGACCCGCGCCTGCTGGCGGTGGTGCTGGAGAACCTTATCGAGAATGCCTGGAAGTTCACGGGGCGCACCGAGGGCGCCCGCATCCGCATCGGACGAAAGCCCGGCGAGGACGGCCGCACGGTGGTGTACGTGGCGGACAACGGAGCGGGCTTCGATATGGCCTACGTGGGCAAACTGTTCAATCCCTTCCAGCGCCTGCACGCGGTGACGGATTTCGAAGGCACCGGCATCGGCCTGGCCACCGTTCACCGTATCGTGACGCGGCACGGCGGCCGCGTGTGGGCGGAGTCGGAACCAGGGCAGGGCGCCATTTTCCAGTTCACCCTCAAGGCGGGAGCAAGTGATGAAGAACAGCCGGATATTGCTGGTCGAGGACAACCCCGATCACCAGGAACTCACCCTGATGACGCTGGCAGAGAACAATGTGCTCAATGAGGTGGTCGTGGCCAATGACGGCCTGGAGGCGCTGGAGTACCTGTTCGCCTCGGGCCGCCACGCCGCGCGCGATCCCCGTGACATTCCCGCGTTGATCCTGCTGGACCTGAAATTGCCCAAGCTGGGCGGCATCGACGTGCTTCGGCGGGTGCGGGAAGACGAGCGGACCCGCTATGTGCCGGTCGTCATCCTCACCTCCTCCAGCGAGGAGGAAGACATCGTGGCCAGCCTGGAGAGCGGCGCGAACAGCTACGTGCGCAAGCCCGTCGATTTCAGCCGGTTCGTCGAGCAGGTGCAACGCCTGCAGGTGTACTGGCTGCTGGTGCACGAGCCGCCTGGCGCGCCGCAGTAGCCGGCGCGCCAGGCAGCTTGCCCTAAGGGAATTTCTTAGCGGCCGCCGGACATTTTGCCTAGGGCCGCGCCCCGGGCGGGTGGTCTCATAGGCCCATGCGCAATTCATCAGCTTGCGTTGGAGCCAACACCGTGAACAAGCCGTCCGACACCACCGCCCCGGCCACGCGCCGGGACCATGGCCACGCGCCGGCCGGTGGCGAGGCATCGCACGGCCGGATTTCCCATACCTTGCGCGACCTGGAACGCTGGGTTGCCTGGTCCATTGCGGCCTACACCGCCTGGCTCGGCCTGTTCGCCTACCCGGGCGTCCCGGAAATCTGGTTCTTCGTCCTGTACGCGGGCCTGGTGGGCAAGTGGGCGGAGATCAGCCCGCCGCGCAGCCAGGGCGAAATGGCGCTGCGGGGCATGGCGCTCATCGCGGGCGCGTACATGTTGCACACCCACACGGCCGAGGTGGGTGGCGCCGGCGGCCCCTTCTTTTTCTGGCTCAGCATGACCTGCGTGGCGTATGCGTTCATGCTCAGGCCCGCATGGGGCGCCGCCGTGGTCGCGGTCGCCGCGCTGGAGTTCACCGTGGCCTCGGCGCTGGCCGGTCCCCCCGGGGTTTCCGGTCCAGCCGTGGTGCAGAACGGCGTTCTCCATCTCTTCCCCTTGCTGCTGGCCATGAAGTTCGGGGCTGTGATGCGCAGGCCCGACGATATGCTGGAGAGCGGGCGCATCGACGCCGCCACCTCGCTCTACAACCAGGCCGGCCTGGTGGCGCACGGCGATGACTTGCTGGCTGCCATGCGGCGGGAGCGCCGTCCGGTGAGCGTTGCGGTGTTCGACTGCGCGGACCTGCTGGAGGTGCGCAGCATCTACGGCAGCCGCATCGCTCGCCAGCTCACGGCGCGCGTCGTCAGCAAGTTCGAGTCCATTGCCGGCGGCGCCGGGTTGGCGGCACGAACGGGACCGGCCGAGTTCACGCTCGTGCTGCCGGGCCTCGGCCGTGACAAGGCGATGGCCGCCATCCAACGGGCATTGGGCAGACCCGGGCGCGTCGAGTTCGATGCCGGCGACAGCGAAATCGTTCTGGTGCCCGGCATGGCGGTGCAGGCCGTCGGGCCGGAATCAGCGTCGATCGAGGACGTGCACCTGGCGCTGCGGCAAGAACTGGCCCGCCGCGAGGAGGAAGAGCAGCGGCGCCAGAACTACCTGCAGCGCGAACGCACGCGGCATTCCAGGCCCATGGGCATGGTGTCGCTGCCGGAGCGTTCGGGGCCGCACGCCCGTGCCGCGCGGGTGCAACTCTCGAAGACCCTGCCCGCGCCTTTGGCCGCCAACTGACGCGGCGTCCAAGGGCCCGCGCCCGACGGGCGCGGCGCCGGCCGGACAGTGCATGCCCCGCCGTCACCACACACTGGAATAATCGAGCTCTCGCTCAGGCAGCCGCCTGGTCGCCGTATCAACCATGTTCACATTGCCCGGCAGTGTGAGCAAAGGTCGCAAGGAAACGCTTGATGCTGATGGATGCTGACGAATCCCAACTGGTGCTGGTGGACTACCAGGCCCGCCTGATGCCCGCCATCCACGAGGCGGAGGCTGTGCTGCTCAATGCCACGCGGCTCGCCCGAATGGCCCAGGCCCTGGACGTGCCGATCTGGGGCACCGAACAGAACCCCGGCCGCCTCGGCGAAAACCCGCAGGAATTGCGCGCGCTGTGCCGCAAGACCCTGTCCAAGATGAGTTTCAGCGGCTGTGCGGATGGGCTGGGCGAGTTGCTGCGCCCGCCGGCCCGGGCGCCACAGGGCGGCAATGCGCGCAGCCTGCCCAAACATCTCCAGAAGCCGTCCGCGCCGGCGGCCGAGCGCAACACCATCGTGATCGGCGGTTGCGAGGCCCACGTGTGCCTGCTGCAGACCGCCCTGGACCTGCTGGAAGAGGAATTCGAGGTGTGGGTCGTCACGGACGCCTGCAGCTCGCGCACGGAGCGCAATCGGGACGCGGCTTTCGACCGCCTGGCGGGCGCGGGTGCAGAGCTGGTAACCACCGAGATGGTCGCGTTCGAGTGGCTGCGTACTGCGGAACACCCGATGTTCAGGGAAGTGTTGAGCCTGATCAAATAGGCGGCGAGACCGCGGCTTTCCCGCGGACCGGTGTCAGCTTCGGGCAAGGCCGCTCGCCACAATGAGCCGGCCGGACCCACGCCAAGGAGACAACGATGAGCCGCTACGCAGACTTCCACCAACGGTCCATCCAGGACCGTGACGCCTTCTGGGCCGAGCAGGCGCAGCTCATCGACTGGAAAGAGCCGCCCCGCACGATCTGCGACCACAGCCGGCCGCCGTTCACCCGCTGGTTCGCGGGCGGCACCACGAACCTGTGCCACAACGCGGTGGACAGGCACCTGAAGGACCGGCCGGACCAGGCCGCCCTGATTTATGTGTCCACGGAGACCGGCGCCGAGCGCACCTACAGCTTCCGGGAACTGCACGGCGAGGTGCAGCGAGCCGCGGCCGCGTTGAAAGCCCTCGGGGTGGAGAAGGGCGATCGCGTCCTGATCTACATGCCCATGATCGCGGAGGCCGCTTTTGCAATGTTGGCCTGCGCCCGCATCGGCGCGATCCACTCCGTGGTGTTCGGGGGCTTCGCGTCGGTATCGCTGGCGTCGCGCATCGAGGATGCTTCCCCCAAGGTCATCATCAGCGCCGACGCCGGCTCCCGCGCGGGCAAGGTGCTCGCGTACAAGCCGCTGCTGGACGAGGCGATTCGCCTGTCCAGCCACAAGCCCCAGTCCGTCCTGCTGGTCGATCGTGGGCTGGCCCCGATGGAGAAGGCCGCCGGGCGCGACCATGACTGGGCCACGCTGGTCCAGCAGCACGCGGGCGCGCGGGTTGACTGTGAATGGCTGGACGCCACCGACATCAGCTACACGATCTATACCAGCGGGACGACTGGCCGCCCCAAGGGTGTGCAGCGCGATGTGGGCGGCTACGCCGTGGCGCTGGCCGCGAGCATGAAGCACATCTTCCTGGGCGAGCCCGGCGAAACCTATTTTTCCACCAGCGACATCGGCTGGGTGGTGGGCCACAGCTACATCATCTATGGCCCGCTCATCGCGGGCATGGCGACCATCATGTACGA
>DATILF010000153.1:0-30854 GCA_035476755.1 Ramlibacter sp. | reverse complement strand
TGCTCGCGGGCGATCTGGAGCTGGCGATCGTGGAAGACCGCCCCAGCGGCGAACTCTACGCGCGGCTCGCCGCGCTGGAGGCGCCCCTGGTGAGCCTGATCGAAGCACTGGAATCGCAGGGGGCGGCTGAGCCGGCCTGATTGCGGCCCAGCGCCTTTGGCCGCCGGGCCCGGTTCCGTGGGTGTGGCCTGCCATCAAAACGTCACATTGGGCACTCAGGATTCGCCGAGCTTCAGGAGCAAGCCCATGGAAGACGCGATCCGCATCCGCGCGCTGGACAAGACTTTCGGCAACGGTCGCAAGGCCCTGCAGGGCATCGAACTGGACATCCGCCGCGGCGAGATGGTGGCGCTGATCGGCGCCTCCGGCTCGGGCAAGTCCACCTTGCTGCGCCACATCGCGGGACTGATGCCCGCCGACGCGGGCGATTCGGTCGTCGAAGTGCACGGCGAGCCCGTGCAGCGGCGGGGCCGCATCATGGCCGACATCCGGCGGCAGCGCGCGGGCATCGGTTTCGTGTTCCAGCAGTTCAACCTGGTGGACCGCCTGCCGGTGCTGGTGAACGTGCTGGCTGGCGCGCTGCACCGCATGCCGGCCTGGCGCAGCCTGGCGCGCTGGTTCAGCCCAGCCGAGAAGGCCCGCGCCGCCGAAGCCCTGCGCCGCGTGGGCATCGCCGACTGCTGCCACCAGCGTGCCTCCACCCTGTCGGGTGGCCAGCAGCAGCGCGCGGCCATCGCACGCGCCATGGTGCAGGGCGCCCGGGTGATCCTGGCCGACGAGCCGATCGCCTCGCTGGACCCGGAATCCTCGCGCCGCGTCATGGACATCCTGGCACGGGTGAACCAGGAGGACGGCTGCACCGTCCTCGTGTCGTTGCACCAGGTGAACGTGGCCATGAAATACTGCCCGCGCACGGTGGCGCTGCACCAGGGCCGCATCGTCTACGACGGACCCTCGGCCGCGCTCACGCCCGCCCTGCTGCGCGAGCTGTACGGCGCCGAAGCCGACGAAATCCTGGCCCTGGGCGACCACATCGGCTCGCTGCAAGAGCCGCACCGCCCTCAACCGGCGCCCCCCTGGACCAACCCGCTGCCGCAGGCCGCCTGAACCCGTCCGTCCACTCACGCACCCCTCTGGAGTTCCCATGATCAAGCACATTGCCGCAGGCCTGGCCCTGGCCGCATCGCTGGCGGCGCCCGCCGCCGCGCAGGGCGTCAAGGAAATCAGCTTCGGCATCCTTTCGACCGAGTCCAACCAGAACCTGAAGCAGGACTGGCAGCCGCTGCTGGCCGACATGGAGAAGCGCACCGGGCTCAAGGTCAACGCCTTCTTCGCGCCCGACTACGCGGGCATCGTGGAAGCCATGCGCTTCAACAAGGTGCAGGTGGCCTGGATGGGCAACAAGTCCGGCATCGAGGCCGTGGACCGGGCGGGCGGCGAGGTGTTCGCCCAGGTCGTGAACGCGGACGGCTCCATCGGCTACCACTCGCTGGTATCGGTGCACAAGGACAGCCCGCACAAGTCGATGGAGGACGTGCTGCGCCATGCCAAGTCGCTCAACTTCGGCATCGGCGACCCGAACTCCACCTCCGGCTTCCTGGTGCCCAGCTACTACCTGTTCGCGCGCAACAAGCTGGACCCCAAGACGACCTTCAAGAACATCCGCGGCGCCAACCACGAGGCCAACATCCTCGCCGTGGCCAACCGCCAGCTGGACGCCGCCGTGCACAGCTCGGACGTGCTGGAACGCGTCGAGAAACGATCCCCCGAGATCGCGGCCCAGCTGCGCGTGGTGTGGAAGTCGCCGCTGATCGCGGGCGACCCGCTGCTCTGGCGCAAGGACCTGGACACCGATGCGCGCCAGCGGGTGCGGGCGTTCTTCCTGGGCTACGGCAAGGGTGCCGATACGGCGCGCGAGCTGGCCATCCTGAACAAGCTCACGCTGGGGGGCTTCCGTGATTCGGGCGATGCGCAGCTGCTGCCCACCCGCCAGCTGGAGCTGTTCAAGGAAAAGATGAAGCTGGAGGCCGACACAGGCCTGAACGCCCAGGACAAGGCCGCCCGGCTCGACGCCATCAGCAGGAAGCTCGCGGAATTCCAGCGGGCCTCGTGACCTTTCTCCCACCCTTCTCACGGAGCACAGCATCATGTACAAGCAAGTCATCGCCGGCGTCGCCGCCGCGGCGGCGTTCGGCATCGCCACCGCCCAGGAGCTGAAGGAAATCAACTTCGGCATCATCTCCACCGAGAGCTCGCAGAACCTCAAGAGCCAGTGGCAGCCGCTGCTGGAAGACATGGCAAGGAAAACCGGCTACAAGGTCAACGCCTTCTTCGCGCCGGACTACGCCGGCATCATCGAGGGCATGCGCTTCGGCAAGGTGCACATCGCCTGGTACGGCAACAAGTCAGGCATGGAGGCGGTGGACCGCGCGAGCGGCGAGGTGTTCGCGCAGATGGTGAACGCCGACGGCACCCAGGGCTACTACTCGCACCTGATCGTGCACAAGGACAGCCCGCTGAAGTCCATGGAGGACGTGCTGAAGAACGCCAAAAGCCTGTCCTTCGGCAACGGCGACCCGAACTCCACCTCCGGCTTCCTGGTGCCCAGCTACTACGTGTTCGCGCAGAACAAGGTGGACCCCAAGGCGGCGTTCAAGCTGGTGCGCAGCGCCAACCACGAGACCAATGCGCTGGCCGTCGCCAACAAGCAAGTCGACGTCGCCACCTGCAACAGCGAGGCCATGGACAAGCTGAAGGACAACCTGCCCGAGAAGCACAAGGAGATCCGCGTGGTCTGGACCTCGCCGCTGATCCCGCTGGACCCGCTGGTCATGCGCAAGGACATTCCCGAGGCCTCCAAGAAGAAGATCAAGGACTTCTTCTACAGCTACGGCCAGGGCGGCGCGCACGAGAAGGACGTGCTGATGAAGATCAGCAAGCTGTCCATGTTCAAGCCTTCCAGCAACGCCCAGCTGGTCCCCATCCGCCAGCTGGAGCTGTTCAAGGATCGCAACAAGCTCGAGGCCGACGCCGCCATGCCCGCCGCCGAGAAGCAGGCCAAGGTGGCCGAGATCGACCGCAAGCTGGCCGAGCTGGCCAAGCACTGAGGAAGGCATGAGCTCGCCGACGCATCTGTCCGTCGTGCAAGCGGCCACGCCGCCCCAGCCCAAGGCCAACCTGGCGGTGCTGCTGGCCTGGGGCTTGCTGATCGCGCTGCTGGCCGGCTCCTGGCAGGGCGCCGACATGCGGCCGGGCGACCTGGTGCGCGACTCGGCCAACATGGCCGAGTACGCCGCCAGCTTCTTCCCGCCGGACTTCAAGGACTGGCGCTATTACCTGCAGGAGATGCTGGTCACGGTGCAGATCGCGCTGTGGGGCACGGTCCTGGCGGTGGTGTTCGCCGTCCCCTTCGGCCTGCTGTCCTCGGCCAACATCGCCCCGGTCTGGGTGCGCCAGCCGGTGCGCCGCCTGATGGACGCCGCCCGCGCCATCAACGAGATGGTGTTCGCCATGCTGTTCATCGTGGCGGTGGGCCTGGGCCCGTTCGCCGGCGTGCTGGCCCTGTTCATCCACACCACGGGCATCCTGGCCAAGCTGTTCTCCGAGGCGGTGGAGGCGATCGACCCGCAGCCGGTGGAGGGCATCCGCGCCACTGGAGCCAACGCGCTGGAAGAGATCCTGTACGGCGTGATCCCGCAGGTGCTGCCGCTGTGGATCTCCTATTCGCTGTACCGCTTCGAGTCCAACGTGCGCTCCGCCTCGGTGGTGGGCATGGTGGGGGCGGGCGGCATCGGCGTGGTGCTGTGGGAGATCATCCGCGGCTTCCAGTACGCCCAGACCTGCACGGTGATGATCATCATCGTGCTCACCGTGAGCATCATCGACCTGGTGTCCGCGCGCATCCGCACGGCCCTGATCTGAACCCGAGGAGCAAAGCATGGCCATGAGCATCGAACAGATCGTGCGGCTCTACCACACCGCCGGCGCCGCGCGCTACGGCATGGAGGCGATCAATCAGGAGCAGCACGCGCTGCAATGCGCCCTGCTGGCCGAACAGGCGGGCGCTTCCGCCGAACTGGTCGCGGCCGCCCTGCTGCACGACCTGGGCCATCTGCTGGTGGAGCATGTGCCCCAGACTGCGGCGGACAAGGACGACCTGCACGAGTACCGTGCCATCCCCTTCCTGCGCGGCGAATTTCCCGATGCGGTGATCGAGCCGATCCGGATGCACGTGGCCGCCAAGCGCTACCTGTGCGTGGTGGACGCCGGCTACTGGGACGGTCTGTCGCCCGCGTCCAAGCGCAGCCTGGAACTGCAGGGCGGCCCTTTCACCGCCGCCATGGCCGGGCATTTCATCGCCCAGCCCTTCGCGGTTGATGCCGTGAGCCTGCGCCTGTGGGACGACCTCGCCAAGAGCCCGACGCGGGCGACGCCGGGCTGGGCCCATTTCGAGCGCGTGCTGAGGCAGGCCAGCCTCTGCGAACCGGCGACGGCATAGGGGCCTTGTCGCCCTCAGGCCAATCGCTTCACCAGGTACTTGGGCGACTCTTCGTAGCCCTCGCGGAAGTAGAAGCGGTGCGCCGCGCCGCGGCGCTGGTGGCTGTGCAGCTCTATCCGGTCGCAGCCGCGCCGGCGCGCCTCCAGCACCGCGCGCTGCTCCAGCAGCGCACCGATGCCGAGGCCGCGCGCCTGTTCGTCCACGCACAGGTAGCTCAGCCGGCAAAAGTCGCCGGTCAACGCCAGCTGCGGGACGAAGTGCAGGGACATGAAGCCGAGCACGCGGTCCTCGACTTCGGCCACCAGCAGCAGTGCATCGGGGTGCCGCAGCTGCTCCGCGACACGGCGCTCGATGAAGGCCTCGGCGCCGGGGTAACCCAGCTGGGCCAGCAGGGGCACCAGGGCTGCGGCGTCCGCCGGTTGTGCCTGGCGGATCCGGACGGGGTCCTGCGTATGCGCCAGGGCGCCGCTCATGGGGTCGCCAGCGATTGCAGATACTGCGCCAGCCGCGCGCCAGCCTGGTCCAGCGCACCGTCGTTGGCCAGGACCAGGTCGGCCACGAGCGGCGGCAGTTGTGTGTTGCGGGCCAGCCGCTGCGCCACCGCGGCGGCGTCCTCACGGGCCCGGCCGTCCAGCCGCTGTTTCAGCAACTGCTGCGGCACGGTGACCAGCACGCTGCTGCGGCCGGCCGCAGGCGGCAGCGCGGCGACGTGCTCGCGCGAGCCGTTGACGACGACCACCCGGCCAGCCGCCACATCCAGCCGGTAGTGCGCGGCCACCGCGTACCGGTGGCCATTGGCTTCCCACTGCCAGGCGAGCTTGCCTGCCTCGTGCATGCGATGCAGCGCCTCCAGGGACACCTCGTCGTGTTCGAGTGCGGGGCCGGCCGCCCGTGTGACCATGCGGCGCGTGAAGACGATGCGCGCATCGCCCGCGAGCTGCCGCTGGGCCCAGCCGATGACGCTGTCCTTGCCGGCACCGGAGGCGCCGCAGACGAACACCCACAGGCCCGCGCTCATAGGGCGAACGTCTCATCCTGCACACGCAGGAATGCGGCGCCCTGCTCGGGCTCGTGGAACAGGCAGAGCCGGTCGAGCATGGGCGGCTCGGTGTGGTTGAGGTGCGCAAGCTCGCGCGCCAGTGGCGCTATCAGGCGGCCTGCATCGGCGGCCGAGATCGGGCCGGTGAGCGTCATGTGGAAACGGAAGCGCTCCAGCACGTGGGGGTAGCCGTAGCGCTGCAGCAGCTCGCGGCCACGCTCGTCCTGCCGCTGCGGGTTGCGCCTCGCCAGCTCTTCCTGCGTGAGCGGTGCGCGCAGCGGCTCGAGCTCGGTCACGCACAAGGCAGCCACAGCATCGACCGAAGGAGTGCGCCCAGCGGGCACCAACGCGACGAACCCGTCCATATAGACCGGCACGAGCATCTGCAACGGGATGGGCCTGAGCCGCCGCGCGAGCGTGCGCATGGCAGCCAGAAGTTCATCCGGTCCGGCGCCTTCGCGCAAGCGGAACGGCGCTTTCAGCGTCGCATGCCAGCCATAGCGGCGCGGCTCGATCGTCAGGGCACGCAAGGCTTCAGCCGTCCAGCCATACGGCAGCGGCTGGGGCAGGGGCAGGGGCTCGCCCGTGATCTCGTCGCGCCCCAGCCACCGTGCGCCGAAGCGGCGCCAGGGCGAATCCGCGGCGGGCGCGAAATAGATGGCGTAGCGTCCGCTCATCGCGTGTCTCCCATGCTCACCACCAGCTGCACGCGGTCGCCGCAAAACACGGTGTCGCCATACTTGATCGGCCGTCCTTCGGTGTCCACGTCCACGCTCTCGACGCACAGCAGCGGGCGCGCCGCTGGCTGCTTGAGCAGGCGCGCGGTCTCCACGCTGGGCAGCTGGGTGCTGATGCGGCTCTCCGCGCGGAAGTAATCTTCCACGCCGAGCCGCTTCAGGATTTCGGTGGTGCTGGTGCCTTCGCCCAGCATTTCCAGCAGCCCTTCGAAGCGCGCGGCCGGGTAGTAGGCCGTGGCCAGGTTCACAGGCTGGCCGTTCGCTTCGCTCAAGGTCTGCACCATCAGCACCTGCGCGCCCTTCTCGAGCCGAAGTTCATGCACCACGCGCTCGCTCGCCGGCTGTGCCCGCGCGGTGAGCAATTGCTTGCCGGGCAACAGCCCTTGCCGTTGCAGATTCTCGCTGAAGCGCGTGCGGCGCGCCAGTGGGTAGGGCAGCAACTCGTGCTGCACGAACATGCCACGCCCCTGCTCCACGCGCAGCAGCCCTTCGGTCTGGAGCGCGTTCACCGCCTGGCGCAGCGTATGGCGGTTCACACCGAAGCGCGCGGCCAGCTCCGTCTCGCTGGGCAGGCGGCCCGTGTCGGCGTAGCAGCGGCTGCGGATCTCCCCGGTGAGTGTGTCGGCGATTTGCCGCCACACGGCCACGCCGCTCTTGCGGGCGGGTGTCGAGAAGTGAATCGTGTTCATTGTCATCAGTCGGTCATGTTGCGCGATTGAACTTGCGGCATCGCACCGGGATGCCGGCAACTCTAAACACCGATCTAGACATCTGTATGACAGCTTGTGATGGCAACGATGCGCGACGCGACTGGCTGGCGGTGCTGGCCCGCGCGAGCCGGCAGGCCCTGGAGCAGGCCGCTGCCCGCGTCGATGCGCCGGAGGGAGAAACCGTGCGGGCCGCGGAATGCGGCATGGTGATGCTGCGCGGCCGCGTGGGCGGCACCGGCGAGGGGTTCAACCTCGGCGAGGCCAGCGTCACGCGCGGCGCCGTGCGCATCGGCGCCGCGCTGGGCGTGGGCTATGCACTCGGCCGCGACCGCCGCAAGGCCGTGCTGATCGCCGTGTTCGACGCGTTGCTGCAAGACGACTCACGCCGTTCCGGGCTGATGCGCGAGGTGATCGAACCGCTGCGTGAAGAGCAGGCCGCGCGACACGAAAACGAGAGCCGGCGCACTGCCAGCTCGCGCGTCGATTTCTTCACCATGGTGCGGGGGGAAGCATGAGCAGTGGCAACACGCTGCGGGCCGGGTTCCAGGATCCGGTACACGACGCCCAGCAAAGTTTTCGCGACGCACTCGATGCGCTGTCCCGCCCAGGCCGGCCGCAGGCGCTGGGGCGCGCCATCGCAGGCCTTCCGCTGGGCGCTGCGCTGTCGCATCTGCTGCTGGCGCTCACCGACGAGGACACCCGCGTCTGGTGGCAGCACCCCGACGAGGCGCTCGCGCACTGGCTGCGCTTCCACACCGGCGCGCGCGCCGTGCAGCACGCCGCGCAGGCCGACTTCGCCGTCATCACGGACAGCGAGCGCTGTCCGCCGCTGGAGGGGTTTGCCATCGGCAGCGCCGCCTCGCCGGAGATGTCCACCACGCTGCTGATCGAGGTGCCCTCGCTCGTCTGCGGCCCGTCGCTGCACTGGCATGGCCCCGGCATCCGCGACCGCCAGGCCGTGCGCATCGACCGGCTGCCCGCCGGCTTCTGGCCGCAGTGGCAGGCCAACCACGCGATGTTCCCGCAGGGGGTGGACGTGATCTTCACCTGCAGCGGCGAGGCGCTCGGCCTGCCGCGCACCACGCGCGTCAGCCGCCTGGAAGGAGTCTGACCCATGTACGTTGCCGTCAAGGGCGGAGCGGCCGCCATCGAAAACTCCTGGAAGCTGTTGGCCGAGCAGCGCCGGGGCGACCCTGAACTGGCCGAGCTCTCGGCGGCGCAGATCCGCGAGCAGCTGCCGCTGGCGGTGGACCGTGTGATGACCGAGGGCTCGCTCTACGACCCCGATCTCGCCGCGCTGGCCATCAAGCAGGCCGCAGGCGACCTGCTGGAAGCCATCTTCCTGCTGCGGGCCTACCGCACCACTTTGCCGCGCTTCGGCTACGCGCAGCCGCTGGACACCGCGCGCATCCACCTGAAGCGGCGCATCTCCGCCACCTTCAAGGACGTGCCCGGCGGCCAGGTGCTGGGGCCGACCTACGACTACACGCAGCGCCTGCTGGACTTTGCGCTGCTGGCCGAGGGCGAAGCGCCCGCCGCTGCGCCCTCGGCCGACCCCATGCCCCGGCACGTGCCGCGGGTGAATGAGCTGATGGCGCGCGAAGGCTTGATCGAATCCCCCGTGCCGCAGCCCGAGGCCGAGCCCGGCGACCTGACGCGCGAGCCGCTGATGTTCCCGGCCGACCGGCCGCTGCGCCTGCAGGCGCTGGCGCGCGGCGACGAGGGCTGGCTGCTCGCCATGGGCTATTCCACGCAGCGCGGCTACGCCAACGGCCACCCGTTCGCCGGCGAGATTCGCCGCGGCAGCGTAGCGGTGGAGTTCGTTCCCGACGAACTGGGCTTTTCCATCGACATCGGCGAGGTGGAGCTCACCGAATGCCAGATGATCAACCAGTTCACAGGCACCCGCGAGGTGCCGCCGCAGTTCACGCAAGGCTACGGCCTGGCGTTCGGCGGCAGCGAGCGCAAGGCCATGGCGATGGCCTTGGTGGACCGGGCATTGCGCGCGCGCGAGCTGGGTGAAGACATCGTGGCGCCGGCGCAGGACGAGGAGTTCGTTCTTTCACACGCCGATGGACTGGAAGCCTCCGGCTTCGTGCAGCACCTGAAGCTGCCGCACTACGTGGACTTCCAGTCCGAGCTGGAGCTGGTGCGCAAGCTGCGTGCCGCCCATGCGCAGGCCCGGGCGGACACCGATGACAAGAAGGCCGCCTGATGGACACCCTGAACTACAACTTTGCGTTCCTGGACGAGCGCACCAAGAAGATGATCCGCCGCGCCATGCTCAAGGCCGTGGCGATCCCCGGCTACCAGGTGCCGTTCGGCTCGCGCGAGATGCCCTTCGCCTACGGCTGGGGCACCGGCGGCATCCAGGTGACGGCCAGCCTGATCGGGCGCAGCGACGTGCTCAAGGTCATCGACCAGGGCTCGGACGACACCACCAATGCCCTGAACATCCGCCACTTCTTCGAGCGAACGACCGGCGTGGCCACGACCGAGCGCACGGCCGGGGCCAGCATCATCCAGACGCGCCATCGCATCCCGGAGATGCCGCTCACCGAGTCGCAGGTGCTGGTGTACCAGGTGCCCATGCCCGAGCCCCTGTTCCGGCTGGAGCCACGCCGGCTGGAAGCGATCAAGCTGCATTCGCTGGCCGAGTACGGCCTGATGAACGTGAAGCTGTACGAGGACATCGCCCAGCTCGGCGCCATCTCGCGCAGCTACGACTACCCGGTGCTGGTGAACGAGCGCTACCTCACTTCGCCTTCGCCCATCCCCAAGTTCGACAACCCCAAGATGCACATGAACCCGGCGTTGCAGCTGTTCGGCGCGGGCCGCGAGAAGCGCATCTACGCGATTCCACCTTACACGGCGGTGCGCAGCCTGGACTTCGAGGACCACCCCTTCGAGGTGCAGCGCTGGCAGCATGCCTGTGCGCTGTGCAGCTCGCGCGACAGCTTCCTGGACGAGATGATCGTGGACGATGCGGGAAAACGCCTTTTCGTCTGCTCCGACAGCGACTGGTGCGGCGAGCGCCGGGCGGCCGGGCACCTGGGCTCGCAACAGGCGGTGGACATGCGCGATGCGTTGGCCGAAGGGAGCGCGGCGTGAACGCACCGGAAGGCGTTCTGCTGCGCGCGCAAGGCGTGGGCAAGCAATTCGTGCAGGCCGGCCGCGCGCGCTGGGCTTGCCGCGACGTGAGCTTCGAGCTGCACGGCGGCGAGGTGCTGGCTGTGGTGGGCGAATCGGGCTCGGGCAAGAGCACGCTGCTGCGGCTGCTGGCCGCACGGCTTGCCTGCGACGCCGGCAGCGTGGCTTACGAAGTGCGCACCGAGTCTGGCGAGAGCCGCCTGGTGGACCTGGCCACCTTGTCCGAAGCACGCCTGCGCTGGCTGGCCCGCACCGACTGGGGCTTCGTGGAGCAGCAGGCCCGCGACGGCCTGCGCATGAACGTCTCGGGCGGCGCCAACGTGGGCGAGCGCCTGATGGCCCTGGGCGAGCGCCACTACGGGCGGCTGCGCAGCGAGGCCCTGCGCTGGATGGAGCGGGTCGAGCTGGACACCGGCCGCATCGACGACTTGCCCGGCACCTACTCCGGTGGCATGCAGCAGCGACTGCAGATCGCCCGCAACCTGGTGACCCGGCCGCGCCTGGTGTTCATGGACGAACCCACGACGGGGCTGGACGTTTCCGTGCAGGCGCGCCTGCTGGACCTGCTGCGCGAACTGGTCGATGAGCTTCAGCTCGCCGCGGTGATCGTCACGCACGATCTGGCGGTGGCGCGGCTGCTCGCCCACCGCATGCTGGTGATGAAGGACGGGCAGGTGGTGGAACAGGGCCTGACCGATCGGGTGCTGGACGATCCGCAGCATCCCTACACGCAACTGCTCGTCTCCTCGGTGCTCACGCCATGAATGTCGACCTTCTGCAGGCCCAGGGGCTGGCCAAGACTTTCACCCTGCATGGGCGCGGCGGAGCGCAGCTGCCGGTGTTCGACGGGGTCGATCTCGCCGTGGCGCCGGGCCAGTGCCTGGCGCTGACCGGCCGCTCCGGCAGCGGCAAGAGTTCGCTGCTGCGCTGCCTGTATGGAAACTACGCCGCCAGCGCAGGCGAGATCCGCATCCGCCACGACGGCGACTGGCTGGACCTCACGCAGGCGCAGCCGCGCGAGGTGATGGCCGTGCGCCGCCGCACCCTGGGCTACGTGTCGCAGTTTCTGCGCGTGATCCCGCGCGTGCCGTCGCTGGACATCGTGGCCGAGCCGCTGCGCCGACTGGGCCGCGGCGCCGAGGAGGCGCGCGACACCGCGGCCGCATGGCTGGCGCGCCTGAACCTGGACGAACGCCTCTGGTCCCTGCCGCCCGCCACCTTCTCGGGGGGCGAGCAGCAGCGCGTGAACATCGCACACGGCCTGATCGCCGGCCATCCCGTGCTGCTGCTGGACGAACCCACGGCTTCGCTGGACGCCGCCAACCGCCAGGTGGTGGTGGAGCTGATCCGCGAAGCCTGCCAGCGCGGCAGCGCCGTCATCGGCATCTTCCACGACGAGGAGGTGCGCGACGCGGTCGCCACCCACCGCTTCGATGTCGAAGCCTATCGAAACTGAGTACATCGGAGCCTCCATGAGCCAACGCATCATCCGCAACGCCCGCATCGTCGCCGGCGGCGAAACCTTCATCGGGTGCGCCGTGATCGACGGCGCCACCTTCCACGCCGTCGACTGGGGCAGCACTTCCTCTGCCTCGGCCGAGGACTGGGGCGGCGACTGGCTGCTGCCCGGCCTGGTGGAGCTGCACACCGACAACCTGGAGAAGCACCTGGTGCCGCGCCCCGGCGTGATCTGGAACGCCACCTCGGCCACCGTCACCCACGACGCGCAGTGCGCCGCCGCGGGCATCACCACGGTGCTGGACTCCATCGTGATCGGCGACATGGACCAGGGCGGCACGCGCAGCCAGACCTATGAGACCTCCATCTCGGCTCTGCACGCCTGCCGCGACGCGCAGCTGCTGCGGGTGGAGCACCTGCTGCATCTGCGCTGCGAAGTCTCGGCGCCGGACATCGTGGAGATCTTCGAGAAATACGCGGACGACGAGCTGGTCGAGCTGGTGAGCGTGATGGACCACACGCCCGGCCAGCGCCAGTGGCGCGACCTGGCCAAGTACCGGCGCTACGCCGAGCGTTACGGCAGCTACAACGACACCGAGTACCAGCGCATGATCGATGAGCGCATCGGGCAGCAGGCGCAGTTCGCCGCCCGCCACCGCGCCGTGGTGGTGCAGGGCTGCCATGCGCGCCACCTGCCGCTGGCCAGCCACGACGACACCGAGCTGGACCACGTGGCCCAGGCACGCGAGGAGAAGGTCGCGATCTCCGAATTCCCCACCACCCTGCATGCCGCGCGGGCGGCACGCGAGGCCGGCATGGGCATCGTGATGGGTGGGCCCAACCTGGTGAAAGGCGGCTCGCATTCGGGCAACGTGTCGGCCGCCGAGCTGGCGAAGAACGACCTGCTGGACATCCTGTCGTCCGACTACGTGCCGGCCAGCCTGATCCAGTCGGCCTTCCTGCTGCGCGACCAGTTGGGCTGGAGCATGCCCAAGGC
Organism: Ramlibacter sp.; assembly: GCA_035476755.1. Taxonomy (GTDB): domain Bacteria; phylum Pseudomonadota; class Gammaproteobacteria; order Burkholderiales; family Burkholderiaceae_C; genus Ramlibacter. The sequence continues at coordinate 18,265 of DATILF010000153.1, read as the reverse complement.
CGTGGCCACAGTCGCGCGCAACCCGGCGCGCGCCATCGGGCTGGACGACCGCGGCGAGATCGGCCCTGGACTGCGCGCCGACTACATCCGCGTGCGCGAGGTCGGCGGCATGCCGGTGGTGCTGGGGGCCTGGTGCAAGGGCGAGCGCGCGATCTGAGAAACGCCGGTTTCTCCTAGCGGATCGCTGCTGCAGAACCCGGCATTCGTTTCCCCGACACCACGGCGATGGCCATCGCCTTGACCTCGTCATAGGAGAGCTCGGAATTGAAGGTTCCCAGCGTTTCATGGGCGTTGTCTGGATAGACTCGATCCAGGTGAAAAACACGCTCGCCGTCTCTGAGCTTTCCGGCTTCCCGTAGGGCGCGGTTGGCCGACTCCGAGGAACCAAAGGAAATCCTGTAGACAATGGGCCCGCCCGTCCCCTCGTAGACGAAGAACTCGTACTTCAGGGCGCGTTGACCCTGGAGTTCGAAGAATTCAGTGGCCACGATCTTTTTCCCCTCGTGGTCGAAGTCATCCCGCCTGAACGACGCCGGGCGTGGCGATGCGGCATCAGACTTTCGCCACAGCTCGTAGACTTCCGCTCGCGCAGTCTCTCTGTCGCTCTTCTTGCCTGAAAGCTGAAGCGCCAGCACCAGGCTGGCGCGTGGCGCGATGGCTGCCGGAGAAAGCTCGACGCTTTTTCGCGCGTAAGCCAGGGCTTTCGCCTTGTCGCGGGCGAAGATGGCGGCCGTCGTCGCCAGGCCGTAGGCGCGCGCATCCGCGGCAGCCTCGGCCGTCCAGGCCTCGGCGGCTGCCAGGGCTTCTGTGTAGCGGCCTTGCTTCAGGTGCCCTTGCGCGGCCAGCGCAATAGGAGGCAGCTCATCATCCGCATGCGCAGTGGCTTGCTGCGGAATGACGGAAAGCGCCAGCAGGCAAACGAGGGCTATGTTGATACGCACGCGCATGGTGGGGGATCCGATCCAGACAGAGGGGGTGAAGTCGACACAGGGAAAGTTGAGATCTAGCGCGTCTTCGCGGCAGCTTTCGCGCCGCCTGCCGCCGACTCGGGCCAGGCCACAAAATGCCAGCCCGAATAGCCATCCTGGTCCGGGCTGCCGACTTGCGGCACGACATAGTCGGGCAGATGTTCACGCAGGGCTTGGCCCCGCGACAGGCTGTGCACGGCGACGATGCGGCCCTGGGCCCATACGGCGCCCCACTCAGTTTCGCGCGTCATGGGGTCCCGGTAGAGCCGGCGCAGATGCCGCACCGGATAAGGAAAGCGCTTGTCTTCCAGCAGCTCGTCGAAAGAGCTGGGTGCGACAGGCCGGCCGGCCGGCGTGCGGTCACGGTAGCTCGCCAAGGCCTCGCTGAATTCACGCCCGATAAAGAGAAGCTCGGCTTCGCGCTCACGCTGGGTTGCCTGGGTCCAGGTCTGACCCAGGCCGGCCAGCACCACGCCGGACAATGCCAGCGCAAACAGCAGCAGCAAGTAGCCGAAGCCGCGCTGCGTCGATGCGCCGTGGACAGCCCTCGGGACCTTGGGAGCTGGGTGCGGGCTTGCCATCTACAACTCGCCCAGCGGGTCGCCCGCCAGCGTCTGGCCGCCGGCTCCGCTTTTCACGTCGTACACGCCTTGCCCCCCATCCGGCGGAGCCGCCAGCACCCAGGTATCACGGCTGTGGGTGACGGGGTCGAGCGGCACCGCCTTGAGGTAGCGGCGCCTGACGAGATCGTCCAGCGTCTCGGGATAGCGGTCGAGATCGGCGTGGTATTTGTCGATGGCATCGCGCATGGCCGAAAGGCTGGCCCGCAGCGCGTTTTCCCTGGCGCGCTCGACATGGTTGAAGTAACGGGGCGCGGCCATCGACAGAAGCAGGCCGATGATGGCCATCACGACCAACAGCTCGATCAGGGTGAAGCCTCGCCCAGCCCGGGAAGCAGGAGCAAGGCGATGGTTCCTGAACCAGGGCATGCTCACCACGCCCGGTACGGCACGTCGTTCAAGCCGGTCTTTTGCGAGCGCGAGTAGACGTCGAACACGTCCTTGCCTTCCTCGGGCGCATCCGGCGGGCTGGCGTAGCTGCGCGTTCCCCATGTTTGCGCGGCCGGGACCTTGCTGTCGGGGAACATGGGATCGCGGGGGAGCTTGCGCAGGATGTAGATCCTGGCCTGGCCGGGTTTGCCGGCGTCGGGCACACCGGACACCAGGTCGTCCAGACGCGCCGGATAGCCCGACGCGTCGGCCGGCTTGGCGATGCGGCCTTCGTCACTGGCTTTCTTGTAGGTGTCGATGGCATCGCGCAGGGTGCGCAATGCCAGCCGCAGTTCCGACTCCCTGGCGCGATGCGCCACCACGTCGGCCAGCGGAAACACGGCCACGGCCAGGATGCCGACGATGGCAACGACCACGATCAGTTCGATCAGCGTGAAACCGCGCGCGGCCTTGCGTGACGAACCATGCGAAGCGGGGAGCGTGGGGGCCCTTGTCGCCGCCGCCGGGCCGCCCCAAGGCGGGACAGCCCCCTCGGGGGGCAGCGAACCACGCGAAGCGGGGAGCGTGGGGGCCCTACTCACTTGGGCAGTCCTACACGAACGACCGCCGGCGCCGGGAGTGGCAAGCTGGCTTCGCCGCTCTCCAGTGCCAGCCGGCCGGCGGCGACGGCAATGCCGCCTTCGCCAAGGACCCCCAACGAACGCAAGCGCAACTGACCCGTGGCCGTGTTGCCGGACGGATTCAATCGCACGTCGCTGGTCGCGGCGCTGTTACCCGCGACCGGCTCGAACAAGCTGCCGTCGATGTTCAGGCTGACCTCGCCGCCACGCACGGCCTGGTTGGCACGCACGCTCACCGTCACGTCGAACTCCTGACCCGCCAGCACCTGCGCAGGGGCACCCAGAGTGACCGTCACGCCGTCTGCGGATTCAGTCGGCGAGGGTGCGGTGGGCGAGGCTGCAGTGGGCGCTGCTGTCGGCGATCCCTGCGCGGTAGGCTTGGCGACCGGGGATGGGGCGCTGCCGGAACCGGGCTCGACGCTGGCCCCCCTCACCTCCAGGCCGCCCAGGGCGGTGGGGCCAATGCGCAGGGGCTCGGCACCGACGGACGCCCCGGTGCCCGAAGGCAGGGCGGCCTGCGCCAGCTGGGGCGGCCGCAGGTTGCGCACAACGCGCGGCGTGATCAGCAGCACGATTTCGGTCCGATTGGCGCTGCTGCTTTCGTTGGAAAACAAGCGGCCGAGCAGCGGCGCCCGGCCCACGCCCGGCAGGCGGTTGGCGCTGCCGCGCTCATCGTCGGAGATCAGGCCGGCCAGCACCTGGGTTTCGCCATTGCGCAGGCGCAGCACGGTGCTGGCCGTGCGCGTGCCGATCTGGTAGGCCAGCGAATTCTGCGGACCGAGCACTTCTTTGACGATGCTGGAGACCTCCAGCGAGACATTCATGCTCACATCGTCGTCGAGGTGCACGGTGGGCTGTACATCCAGCTTCAGTCCCACATCGAGATAGTTGACCGAAGCCGATACGCCGACATTGGCTGTCGAGGTGGAGGTGAACACGGGCAGCTTGTCGCCGATGTGGATCTTGGCTTTTTCCCGGTTGCGCACGCGAATGCGCGGATTCGCCAGGATCTTGCTGTCGCCGTCCTGGTCTTTCAGATTGAGCAGGAGGCCCGGGTTGGCGACGAAGGGCACCAGGCCGCCGCGGGCACGCAGGTCGATCACACCCTGCGCCACCGTGGCGTTGCCGGTTTCGGTGGTGCTGCTGCCGTCCGGGCGGATCACGGTGCTGGAGGGCGTGGTGAGCCGCCCGTAGCCGATCTGGTCGGGAAAGCGCACACCCAGCTCCTGCAGCCGGTTGCGGCTGATTTCCAGCACCTCGACTTCCAGCATGACTTCGGCATCGGGCACGTCCAGTGTCTGTACCAGGCGTTCGGCCAGCCGCACCGCCTCCGGGGTGTCCTTGATGATCATGATGTTGAGCTTTTCGTCGATGAAGACATCCTTGGTCTTCACCACCTGCTTGATCAGGGCCTGCGCCTGTTTGGCCTCGGTGTTGGCCAGGTAGAAGGTGCGTGTCACCAGTTCCTGGTATTCGTTCAGCTTGGACGCATTCAATGGATAGACCAGGACCGAATTGCGATTGAGCTGCTTGCGCTCGAGTTGATTGGTGGCCAGCACCAGGCGGATGACCTCGTCGATAGCGGTGTCGCGCACGAATACCGTCACCCGGACATCTGATTTCACATCCTTGTCGAAAACAAAATTGATGCCGGCGGTGCGGCTGATGGCCTCGAATACATTGCGCAACGGCACATCGCGGAACTCCAGCGTGATGGGCTGCGCGAGCGGCCCCTTGACCGCGCCTGCATCGGCCTGGCTGCGCCCCGCGGCCAGCTCGTCCACCGCGCGCAGCACGGCCCGCGCGCCCGGCTCGCCGGGGCTTTCCGCGAGCAGCGCGCGGGCTATGGCTTGCGCCCCGGCGCTCTCGCCCTTGGCGAGCAGGGCTTCGGCTTGCGCCAATCGAGCCGCCCGGCGCCGGCTAGCTTGCGCTTCGAGCAGCAAGGCGCTGGCGCGCCCCTGCTCCGGGTCCGCCTGCAAGGCCTTGCGCGCCTGTGTCTCGGCCTCTTCCAGGCGGCCGGCGGCGTGCGCACGCTCGGCCGCCGCCAGCGCGTTGGCGACCACGATTTCACGGGTGCGGAAATAGACCGCGCGCAATTCCCCGTCGTACGGCTGCTCGCGCATGGCGCGGGAGAGCGTTTCCAGCGCAGCCTCAGGCTGGCCGGCCGCGCTCAGGCGATGACTCTCCTTGACGACCGAGGGACTGGCGCATGCGGCCAGCAGCAGGGTCACCAGCAAGCCTGCAAGCGGGTTCGAAAGCAAACGCATTTTCACTACTTTCCAAAATTCAAAGTCTGGCGCTCGCCGAGCGGCAAGTAATGCAAGACGATTTCCTGCTCGGTCAACCTTTCCACCCGGTATTGCCCGGCGAGCATTTCACCCTCGCGCGCAATCAGCAGCTCTGAACCGTCCGCGAGGAAGACCGCCAGCTTGCCGTCCTGGCGCAGCAAACCCTGGTACTGGAAGGGCAACGGCGGCGCAGCCGGTTTGGCGATGGCCACGGCCGCGGGCGTTGGCGCTGGCGGCGGCGGTTGAAAGCTGGTTGCTGCAAATGGGTCGCGTGAGGGCTGCGGCATGAGCTCACGGACAGCGCCCATGCGGCTCAACTGCGCCAACAGTGCCGCCTGGGGGTCGATAGCCGCCCGGCCCGGGTTGCCGCGGTTTCCAGCGCCCTGCTTGTCCGCGCTTGGTGCGACCCGCGGTGCCGCCTGCGCAGCGGCCACGGCCTCCTCCTCCACGCTGCCTGCCCACCACGTCGCCAGGAGCGTGGCGGCCAGCATCACAACCAGCCAGACACGACGGCCGCGCTTCACCGTTCTGCCCTCAACAGCACCGTGAAGCGTGCCTGCGCTTCCACCTCGTCCACGCCAATCTCGGCACGCCGTATCTCCAGGCCGTCGATGGCTACCTCCGGCATGGTCGCCACCACGTCGTTCAGCCATGCCCGCACGGCCTTGTAGCTGCCGCGAACCGGAATATGCACGCGCACCCGCCGCAAGGGCGTATCGGCTTCCGCGCTGTCGCGGTAATCCGCCCGCAAGGCGGACAGGCCTTGCTTCTTCGCCGACTGGTGCAAGCCGAGCAGCACGGCGGGCAAGACGTCCTGCGAGACATTGCCACCCGGAAAGCGCTGATAGAAACGTGTGAGTTGCTCGCGCGCCGGCAGCATCTCGCTGGCCGGGCGCGCCGCCAGTTCGCGCAGCTTGCGCTGCTGCTCGGTCACCTGCGCGATTTGCTCGCGCGTACCGCCATTGCCGAAATATCCGTAAGCCAGCGCGAACGCGAAAAGGCCCCCTCCCAGCGCAGCCGGCCAGCCCGCGCGCCTGGCCATGCGCATGCCGGCCGCGGCCGGTGCTTGCCAGGCCATCATGGCCTGGCCTTCCAGCGGGCGTAGAGCTTGAACACCACCGTCTCGGCCGTGCCGCTCCTTTTGAATTCGTAACTCTCGAGCCGCGCACTGTCGACACCTTCCCGCGTTGCCAGCCGTTGCGAGTAGGCCAGCACCGTTTCCAGCGAGCGTCCCTCGCCGGTCAGCCGGAGGCTGGCCCCTTCCCGCATCGAGGTGGACTCGATGGTCAGCAAGGCGACATCCTCGTCAGCGGCGGCCTCGACGTCGGCCAGCATGCTCAGCCAGGGGCGCTGCAGTTCCTGCGCGAGCTGTACCGCGCGGCGCAACTCGGCATCCGGCAGCTTTTCGCGGTTCTTCGGCAGCGATTGGCCCGCTGCGCGATGGACCGCGCGTTCCGCCCGCGCCAGCCGCTGCTGCGCCTGCGCCAAGGTCTCGCGCAGATCGAGATGTTCGACCAGCACGCCGACCACGGCCAGCACCCCGGCGGCCAGCGTCAGCCAGCCCATGGCACCGGGTGGCTTGCGCTGCGCCATGAAATCCAGTTCTATCGCGGGCGGCAGACCCTGTCGTGTGTTCATGGCGTGTGCACGGGCAACCGCTTGGCGGTCCAGCCCGTGGTCAAAGCTTCGGGCAAGGGCTGCCCGCCCTGGCCAGGCCGGTTATCGGAATCCGCCAGGTGCAATGTGCCGCTTGTCATCGGCGGGTTGACGTTGGCAAGCATCTGCGCCAGCAAGGCGGCCATCGACCCCCGCGCACCCGGAGCGAGCGGCTGGCTGCGCACGGCTTCCCAGCATGGCCCGCGCCACAGCGCCATGCAGACGCGATCGCCGCCTATCTGCGCAAAAGCGCCTTGCCCGCCGGACAACATCGGGCGGACGCGATTGAAGGCTTCGACAAACTCGGGTTGCAGGCTGCGCAGTCTCAGCTGGTGGCGTTCGGCAAGCCGCGACAAGGCGGCGATCAGCATGTGATCGACAGCGACCGCCATCACCGGAAGCCCAAAGTAGGCCGGCTCGGCAATGATCGTCCAGTCTTGCGCCTCGGCGCCGAAGACGCGCCGGAAGTGTGCTTGGAGAAACACCTGTCTCTCTTCCGGCGTGTTCACCTGCGCCGGGAACCGCACCAGCTGGAAGCGCGTCCAGGCGTTGTCCAGGATGACGGACAGCTTTTTGCCCGGCTGCGCCTGGAGCGGCAATTCAGCCAGTGCCGCCACGACGGCTTTCACATCACGCCCCGCCGGCCAGGGCTGCATTGCGGCCAGGGCACCGCCGGCATCGAAGCCGAAACCACGCGTCGACAGGCGCAAAGTCACAGCGCTATTCGACGAATGTGACACGATTGAGCTCCTGCAAAGTGGTTTCACCGGCGGCCACCAGCGCCAAGCCGGCCGCGCGCAGCGGACGAAAGCCCCGGCGCTGCGCGGCCGCCTTGAGCGCGCGCAGCGGCGCGCGCTCGGTAATCAGTTCGCGCAAGTCATCGTCGAGCGTCAGCATTTCGGCGATCGCCTTGCGGCCGCGATAGCCGCTTCCCCGGCAATGACCGCAGCCGCGGCCCGCCATGAAGCGCCAGCCGCTGACGTCGCTCAGGCGGGAGTCTCTCAGCAGCGCCGCATCCGGCTCGGAAGGCCCACTGCAATGGGTGCAGTTGACGCGCAGCAACCGCTGCGCAATGACCACGTTCAGGCAGGCCACCAGGTTGTAGGGATCGATCCCCATGTGCATGAAGCGCCCGATCACGTCGAACGCGTTGTTGGCGTGGACGGTGGTGAACACCAGATGGCCGGTGAGCGCCGCCTGCACGGCGATCTCCGCCGTATCGGAATCGCGGATCTCACCCACCATGATCTTGTCCGGATCGTGCCGAAGAATGGAGCGCAGGCCGCGCGCGAAGGTCAGGCCCTTTTTCTCGTTTACCGGAATCTGCAAGACGCCGGGCAAGTGGTATTCCACCGGGTCTTCGATGGTGACGATCTTGTCCAGGCCGTGATTGGTTTCGCCGATGGTCGCGTAGAGCGTGGTGGTCTTGCCACTGCCGGTGGGGCCAGTCACCAGCAGCATGCCGTAGGGTTCGGCAGCCATCCGGCGAAGTTCAGCGCGCGTGTCCTCGTCGAACCCCAGCGTGGCCAGCGTCAGACCGCTCAACTCGTGCGTCAGGTGCTCCTTGTCCAATACCCGAAGCACGGCATCCTCGCCGTGGATGCTGGGCATGATGGAAACGCGAAAATCGATGTCGCGCCCACCCGCATGCACCTTGAAGCGGCCATCCTGCGGCACGCGGCGCTCCGCGATATCCAGCTCCGCCAGGACCTTGATGCGCGAGATGGCCTGCTCGGCCAGTTCCGCGCCCTGCACCGCGCCAACGCGGTTGAGCACGCCATCGACACGGTACTTGATCTGCAGGCCGCCCGGCACCGACTCCACATGAATATCGCTGGCGCTCTGCTTGAGGGCGTCGTACAAAGTGGAGTTGACCAGTTTGACGACCGGGCTGGCGTCCTCGCTGATGCGCCGCGCGGAAATATCCTCGACATGCTCGGCGCCGGCTTCGCCGTAGGAGCCGCTCAGCACTTCGTTCACCAAGTGCTGGCTCTCTTCCATGCGCGCCAAACACGCCGCCAGGTCTTCCCGCCGCACCAGGACCAGGCTGTACGCTTGCGCGAGTCTGGCGCCCAGCCAATCGCCGACAGCCGCATTGAACGGATCGGCAATCGCCACCCGCAGCTGCGCGTCATCCGCGCGCACCGCCACGCACTCGTGGCGCAGGCATTCCTCGAAACGCAGGGCTTCCAGATCAGGGGTCCATGCCATCAGCGTGGCGGCGTCGCAGGTCTGCAGATGCAGCGAAGCCGCCAATTGCGACCAGCCTGGCTCGCCCTGCTTTTCCAGCACCAGCTCGATCAGGCGCTGCCCGCTCGCGCCGGCCTCGGCACGCAGCGCTGTCAGATCGAGGTCTGGCTTCAGGAGAGCGATGGGAATGCCTGGCGCGTTCATTGAATGGACTCGGCCAACTGAAAGATAGGCAGGTACATCAGCACCACGATCAGACCGATGACCACGCCGATGAGCAGCATCAGCAGCGGGCCGATCAGGCGCGTCAGCCAATCGGCCCAGCGGCCGATCTCCTCCTCATGGAATACGGCGATGCGTTCCGCCATTTCACCCAGATTGCCGGCTCGCTCGCCCACCCGCAGCATGCGATTGGCGATCGGGGTGGTGAGGCCGTTGGCGGCCAGGGAGTCGGTCAGTCCCTTGCCCTCGCGCACCTGGCGCATGGCCGCGTCCAGGCCCAGCCGCAATGCCGGCGACAGCAGATCACGGCACATTTGCATGGCGCCCAGGACGGTGATGCCCCCCCGCAGCAGCATGGACAGGCTGCGGTAGAAACGCGCCAGCTGGAAGATCTTCAGCCGCTCGCCGACCGCGGGAATCCGCCACAGGGCACGGCTGGCGGCCGAAGCCACAGCCGGATGACGCGCCGCCACGATCGCTGTAACGGCCATCGCCAACAGCGCGCCTGCCAGCAGCCAGGCGTTACCCTGCACCAGCGCGCCCCATTCGATCAGCAGGCGCGAGGCCAGGGGCAACTTGCCGACCGACTCCTCGAACACCCCCGAAAACCGGGGCACGACATAACCCAGCAGGAACAGCACAACCAGCATGCCGGTGGCCAGCAATACCGCGGGGTAAATCGAAGCGCTGACCAGCTTGTTGCGCAGGGCGTCGCTCTGCTGCCGGTAGGCGATATAGCGCACCAGGGCCTGGTCCAGGTCGGAGGTGCGTTCCGCGGCTCTGACCAGCGCCACGTACAACTCGGGAAACACGGCCGGCTGCGATTCGAGAACAAATGACAGTGAGCGCCCCTCGCGCAGGCCGGCCAGCATGGCATCCAACGCGGCGCAGACCGCAGCGCGCGTCTCCTTCTCCGCCAGCGTCTCGATGGACTCCACCAGCGGCAAGCCGGACTGCAGCAGCGCCAGCAACTCCTGGCTGAACAGCAGAAGGGGAAAGCGCGCCCGCGGCGCCCCCAGCAGCGCCATCGCCGTCCCGCGCACCGACAACACCGTTAGGCCCCGCGCACTCGCCACCTGGCGTGCGGCCGCCTCGTCGCCGGCGTCGATCAACACATCGCTCACGTTATTTCCAGCCCCAAGCGCCTTCACACGGAAACGCATGGCGCTCTACCAGTTGACGAGGTCTTGCGCCTCGCCCGTGCCACCGGCCTGGCCGTCCTTGCCATAGGAAAGCAGGTCGAAGTCCCCATGCTCGCCCGGCTGCCGGTACTGGTAGGGCCGGCCCCAGGGATCGTTGGGCAGGCCCTTCTTCAGATAGGGCCCCGACCAGCGGGCCTCGTTCGCGGGCCGCTGCACCAAGGCAGCCAGGCCCTGCTCGGTATTGGGATAGGCCCCCATGTCCAGGCGGTACGCATCCAGCGCCTTCTCCAGGCCATCAATTTGCGCGCGCGCCACCTTGACTTCGGATTTGCCGATGTGCGCGAAAAACTTCGGTGCGACGTAACCCGCCAGCAATCCGATGATGACCATCACCACCAGCAATTCGAGGAGCGTGAAGCCGCGCTGTGAAGCCGCAGGCGAATGCGATGAACTCTGACTCATTCCTGGATATTCGATATTCAAAAGGGAGAGCAAAAACGGATCGGAGTGAATTGATCACTCCGATCCCTTATGGCGTCCTGTGTTTGGCGCCCTCTTGCACTACGCGGCGCTGGTTACGGCGTATTCACCGTCACATCGTCGTAGTAGCAGTTCTGGCTGCCCCAGCAGTACAGGCCGACAGTACCGGAGGTCAGGTCGTTGTCGGTGATGGTGCCGCCCAGAATATTGACCCCGTTCAGCGTGGCCGTGATCTGATTGCCATTGACGGTGACTTGCATGGCCAGATCGGCGTTTGGCGTGTAAGCACCGGTGGTGGTGGCCAGCACCGTTTCGACCCCATTCTTCATCTTGAACAGCTTGCGGAAATTGCGCTCACTGTCGATGTCGATCTTGTAGTAATTGTTGGCGTCGGTATAACGCACCATCACGCCGATGCCGTCATTGTCCGAGGAGCGCAGCGTCGTGTTCAAGGTGTAGTTGGTCCAGCCCGTCCCACTGTTGTAGTAGACGAAGGTGCCCTTGCGATTGGTCGTCGCACTCGCGCTAGGACCGTGGATGTTGGAGGTTTGAGCCAGCTCCCCGCTCACGACGGACCAGACCGACGGGCCGTTGATCGTCCCTTCGTTGACCACCGTCCAGCCGGTGTAGTTGCCGTCGTCGAAGGTCTCGTTCAGCAGCGAAGTCGAACCGGTCGGGGGGCCCAGAGTGACGTTGGTGTAGACGAACTGGTTTTCCGCGTCGGTCTTGTACTGATTGAGATACGGCGAGTAGCTGGTGGCAGTGATCGTTCCCAGCGCCGGGTCGATTTTCAGCAGGCGCAGGTAGCCATTGCCGCCATTGGTTTGCATCTGGTAGTTGGACAACATCTGGTAGACCTTGTTGCCGTTGTCGCCGGTGCTGACCAGGCGGCCCTGGCCGTCGTTCAGGACGTGGCCGTTCACCACGATCGTGACGTTGGGGTACAGCTTGGCGAGCTTGGTCCACAGCTCCTCGCCGTCATTGGTGCCGCCCACTTCGTTGGCGATGCCGTAGCCGTGCGGGTTCCAGCTGTCGCCGGTGCCCAGGCGGGTCTCGTCGTAATACATATAGGCGTGCGTCGCGATGATCACCCGGTGGTTGGGGTGCGCCGCGATGACCTGCTTGGCCCAGTCGATCACCGGACCCCGCGGGCCAAATTCCAGCGAGAGCACCAGCCAGTCGGTGCCGCCAGCGCTGAACATATGATAGTTGTTGTCGTATTTGGTCGGTTCTGCCGGATAGACGCCGCCGAAGGTCGGCCGGCCGGAATACCAGCTCAGCGGAAAGTAGGTGTTGTACAGCGTGGTGTCGCGCGTGCTGGAGGAACCGTTTGAGCCGATGTCATGGTTGCCCGGAACGACCGAGTAGGGAACGATCCCGTCCATGCGCCTGATCGCGCTCTGCGCCACCGGCCACTGGGTCGTGTTGTTGTTGTTGGTGATGTCGCCCAGATGGATCACGAACTTGATCTTCTGCGCCGCTGCGTTGTCGGCGAGCCATTGGGTCTGCGAATTGAAAATCGCCGGATAGCTCATCGCATAGATCTGGGTGTCCGGCAGGAGAGCGATGGTGAAGGCCTGGCCGGATGCCACGTCGATCTTGACGGTATCGGTCTGCGTGTTGGACTGATTGTCCGTCACCGTCAGCGTGATCGTATGGGACCCAACACCCAGGGTGACCGTGGGATTCACGCCCGTGGCAATCTGGGTTGCGCCTTCCTTCCAGACATAGCTGACGATGCTTCCGTTCATATCCTGGGAGGCACTGCCATTCAGAACGACGGCTTCGCTGCCGTTCGCATTCGCATCGGTCACCACCTGGTCCACGCCGGCATCGGCGACCAGGGATGCATCCACCACCGACACATCGTCGAAGTAGCAGTTCTGGCTGCCCCAGCAATACATCGCCACGCTGCCGGCGCTGAGGGAGCTGTCGGTGACGGGGCCGCCAAAGACATCGTTGCCGTCCATGAAGACGCGGATCTTGTTGCCGGCAACGGTGACTTTCAGGGTGAAGTTGGTGCCCGCCGTATAGCCGCCAGCGGCGGTGGCAAGCGTGGTCTCCACGCCGTTGACCACCTTGAACAGCTTGCGGAAGGAACGCTGGGCGTCCAGATCGACCTTGTAGTAGTTGGTCGCATTGACGTAGCGGAACATCACGCCAATACCGTCGTCATCGGTGGAGCGCAGCTTGGCCGAGAACGAATAGTGGTTCCACGAGAAGGCGGCGCCGTTGTTGTAGTAGGCGAAGGTGCCCTTGCGATTGGCCACGGCATTGACGTCGGGGCCATAGATGTTGGAGGACTGCTGGACTTCGCCGGCCACCACCGACCAGGCGGAGGGAGCGGAAATGGTTCCCTGGTCGACCACGCTCCAGCCGGTCATGTTGCCGTCGGAAAAATTATCGGAGAACAGGACGGCCTGAGCCATTGCTGAAGCATGCATGCCTAAAAGCATCAGCACAAACAGCGCGAACTTCTTCAGTTTCATTCTTCGTCTTTCGGTATTGAGTTGATCGGATAGTTTCGAACTCGCACCGGTACAGCGAAGCGCAAGTTCCACGTTTGTGGAGCCTCGATGTTCGAGGGGGAACATGACGCCCACATGTCTCGGTCTGTGTTGCACACAGCGGGTGTCATACGGAAAATCAATATGTGTGCGCACGCTACGCCTGCAGCTCCGTGCGCGGCAAGGGAGTTGCGTTTTTCACAAGGCCAGGATGCTGATGTCGAAAGCGCGCTCGATCATCCATGTCAGCGCCAGTAGCGCGACGACCAGCGAGCCGCCCGACATCAGGCCGCGCCGATAGATGGCTGTGCCGCGTAGCATGAAGGCGAGCGGCAGGAACACACCCACGATGGCGAGTTGACCCGCTTCGACGCCGAGATTGAAGCCCACCAGGGCGAGCACCAGGGCCTCGCGCGGCAGGCCGAGATCGCCCAGTACGCTGGCGAAACCAAAGCCGTGAACGAGGCCGAAGGCGAAGGCCATCAGCCAGCGCCACTGTTCTATCAGCGGGCGAACATTGTTGAGAGCGGCCAGCAGCACCGAGAACGCGATGGTGGCCTCGACGAGGCGCGAGGGCAGCGACACCACCTCGAGCGCGGCCAGCGACAGCGTGATCGAATGGGCCACCGTGAACGCGGTCACGACCCGCACCACGTCGCGGAACGCCGGCCCGAAGCGCGCCGCAGCCTGCCAGTGCCCCGCGTTGTATGTGAGTACCGCCGGCAGCAGCAGCGCCAGCAGGAACAGCACATGGTCGAAGCCGATCCAGATATGCCACACGCCCTGGACAGCGAAGGAGAGGAATTGCGTGAGCAGGGACGGTTTGCGCAATTCGAAACGCTGGTGCGGCTTGCCCACCGCAAATACGCCGGCCACGGTGTCAGGGGCATTGGCGCCCCCGGATTCCAGGCGCACCAGGCCCTCGTGCTCGGCATCGAGATCGAAGAACAGGCTGTAGCGGACATCCAGGGTTTCGATGGTCCGCGCGGCGGATGCCGGCGAGGCGCCCGCCGGGGATGCGCAGTCACCCTCGAATTCCAGTGCCGCATAGTCGCCGTCGCTGTGCTTGGCGATGCGATGGCCGACGCTGCGCAACGGACAGGCTTCACCGTCGGCCAGCACGGCGAGCCGCGCCAGCGCATAGGACGCAATGTCGGCGTGTTTCGCCTGCACCTCGTCCGGGGAGATGTTGCCGTCGCCATCGATGTCCAGGCCGACGGTGAATTCCAGATCGCGCAGGGCAATGTCCCATTGGCCGCTCACGCGAGGCTGATCCGCCTCCACCTTCAAGACCAGGTAGCTGTCGCTGGGCTTGTGGGCATATGCCGCACCTGACAGACCTACGGCCAGCAGGAGCGGTAGCCACCGCAGCGAAGCGGCCAAAGTAAGAATGAATCTGCGGCCTGGGAAGCATTGCATGGGCGCAATTAGATTATTCTTTTGTGACAGTTTCTTATCCATCACTCATACCGCGCCGAAGCTACCCAGCCCTCTCCTCGCCCAGTTGACACGCAACATCCAGAAACCGTGCGACCAGCACCGACTTGGCGCGTTCCTTGAGGCAGACCACATGGGCGTGGGTGACGAGCTCATCGCTGCGCAGGGGCAACTTGACGGTGCGCGGATCGTGCCGGTAGGCCGTTTCCGACACGACCCCCAGGCCCAGGCCCTGCGCTACCGCCTCGTGCACGGCCTCGCGGCTGCCCATCTCGACGTCGCAGCGGATGCTGACGCCGCAGCGGCGCAAGGCCTGCTCGAGGACCAGCCGCGTGGTCGATCCCGGCTCTCGCAGAACAAAGAGCTGCCCCGCCAGATCCGCAAGTTGGGGAGACTCCAGCGCTGCCAGCGGATGCCCTGCGGCGCAAAACACGACCAGGGGCTGGCGGCGGTGGGGCAAGCACAGGATTCGCGGGTCATCGACGGCGTGTACCAGCAGCCCGACGTCGCCCTGGTAGTCCAGAATGCGCTCCACGATCTGCCTCGAGTCACCAAGGCTCATGGCGATCTGTACGCCGGAGTGCCGTGCGCGGAACTCGCGGATCATGGGCATGACGTTGTAAGGACCGACCGCGCAGATTCGCAGCTTGCCCCGGTAGGCAGACTGCCCCTGCAACAACATGGTCAGGGCCTCGGCCTCGGCGTCGAATAGCCTGTGGGTGGTTGCCAGCAGGCTGCGGCCGAAGTCGGTCAGTTCCACGCTGCGGCCACGCCGATAGAACAGCTCCAGCCCATAAAGCTTTTCCAGGCGCGCCACGTGCGCGGACACGGTCGGCTGGGTCAGCCCCAGCTGGCGGGCCGCGGCCGACATGCCACCCAGCCGTGCCGCGGCATGAAAGGCACGCAACTCGGCGTCGTGATGCATAGACATGCTCTATATGCTGCGCGGCGAATGTGACACCTGGATTAATTCCCCGGTCACAAACGCCAACCATGATGACGACACCTAACCCTAAGGCTCCTTATGACCATCACGAAAACGCTCGCCGGCCTCGCGCTGGCACTGCTTTCCCCCCTGGCTCTTGCGCAGGCCATGCCCGACGGCACCAAGGAACGCCCTCTGCGCGTGATGCTGATTCCCGCCGACGGCGGCACCGAGACGGGCACCAAAGCGGACTACCAACCGGTGTTCAACGCAGTTTCGCGAATGACCGGCCTCAATTTCGACATCAAGGTCGGCCAAAGCTACGGTGCCGTGGTCGAAGCGATGTGCAATGGCCTCACCGACATCGCGTTCTACGGGCCGGTATCCTATGTTCAGGCCAACAAGCGCGGCTGCGCCCAGTTGCTGGCTGTCGCGGTGGAAAAAGGCGAATCGGTCTATTACGCGGGCATGTTCGCCAAGGGCGACTCGGGCATCAAGTCGGTGCAGGGCGTCAAAGGAAAGCGCATGGCCTTCGGCGACGTGAATTCGACTTCCAGCTTTACGTTCCAGATGGTCATGCTGATGGATGCGGGCATGGACCCGGTGCGCGACCTTTCTGAACTGCGCATGACAGGCAGCCATGCCAACAGCCTGGCCGCCCTGGGCCAGGGGCTGGTGGATGTCGCCAGCGCCTCCTTCGACTCCTATGAAAAGGCGGTGCGCCAGAACGCCATCGATCCGAAACAGATCGTGGTGGTGGCCAAGAGCATCCCCATTCCGAACCCTCCGCTGGCCATGCACACCAAGCTGCCCGATGCCCTCAAGACCAAACTGAAGGATGCCTTCAACCAGGTCCACAAGGCGCCAGGTGTCACGCCCGAAATGGTCCGGGGCTACGGCGGCAAAAAAGTGGATCGCTACAACGCGGATTTCTCTGAAAGCGAATTCAACATCGCCGCGCAGAAGCTGGCTCAGGTGACCGATCAGATCAAGGGAGAGGTCTTGAAGAAAGCCTCGGCGCGCTGAATGTCGACCCCCACGCTAGTCACTTCGTTGCGCTGACTTCATGCTGGTCTTCAGGAACATCGCCAAGCACTTCGCGGACGGCACGCGCGCTCTGCAGCGGGTGAATCTCGACATTCCCCGCGGGCAGTTCTGCGTCGTGCTCGGCCCTTCGGGCGCCGGGAAGTCGACGCTGCTGCGCGCTGTCAATGGCCTGGTGCTGGCCACGGAAGGAACGCTGGCGGTCGACGGTGTGACGCTGGGCCCCGACTCCTTGCGTGCCATCCGCGCGCGCATCGGCATGATCCACCAACAGTTCAACCTCGTGGAACGGTCCACGGTGCTGTCCAATGTGCTCGCCGGCGCTCTCCCCAGCGTGCCGCTATGGCGCGTGCTGTTGAATGCCTATCCGGCCGCATTGCGGCAGAAGGCGGCGCGGCTGTTGCACGAAGTCGGCCTTGACGAGGCCCACCTGACCCGTCGCGTGACCGAGCTTTCCGGTGGGCAGCAGCAGCGCGTGGGCATTGCCCGCGCCTTCATGCTCGACCCCGCGGTGGTCCTGGCCGACGAGCCGGTCGCCAGCCTGGACCCCAAGACCAGCCGCGACATCCTCAGCCTCATCAAACAGGCGTCGCAGGTTCACGGCGCCACGGTGCTGTGCACGCTGCACCAGATCGAGCTTGCGCGCGAGTTCGCCGATCGCATCATCGCCCTGCGTGGCGGAGAAGTCGTCTTCGACGGCGCTCCTGGCGAGATCGACGCTGCAACGCTCAACCAGGTATTCGGCACCTATCGCCCTCGGCCTGCTGCCGATCGCCCGACGGTGACGATGCTGCCCGAAACGAGCCCCGCATGATGCCCATCGCCGCCACCTCTTCGCACCCCTCCGACCGGTGGTCGCTGCCGGCCGTCTACACATGGCGCAGCGTGCTGGCCGTGCTGGTGATCTTTCTTGTTCTGGGCTACACCGGGTATAGAACCGAGATGGACCGCATGGCGCGCCTGAGCGGCGAGGCGGTGCTGGCTTCGGTGGGCCTTGCGGACCAGTCGCAGGTGCTCTCGGGCCTGTCAAAGATCGGCCGCTCGATGTTCCCGCCGCAACTGGAAGAACGCACTGAGGTGGCTCGCATCGAAAACTTCGATCGCCTGCGCCTCCCGCTCTTCAGCCGCATCGAGATTCAGGAACATGTGGAGCAGTCGCTGAACCCGACGACCCTGCAGATGGAATCGCGCGCCGAGCGGCGAGAGGTGCTGGTGGAGCCCATGGGCTATCTCTTGCACGTGCTGGCCAAGATGCTGGAAACACTGGAGATCGCGCTCTGGGGCACGGTAGTTGCTGTTGTGTTGAGCCTGCCCCTGGCTTTCTTCGGCGCGCGCAACTACACCCCCAACCGCTTCACCTACGGTTGTGCACGTTGGACCGTCAGCCTGTTCCGCGCGGTGCCGGAGCTGATCAGCGCCTTGTTCCTGGTGCTGGCTTTCGGCTTCGGCCCCATCGCCGGCGTGCTCGCCCTCGGCATCCACGCGGCAGGCTTCCTGGGCAAGTTTTACGCCGAGGACATCGAGAACGCCGACGACAAGCCTCAAGAGGCCTTACGCGCCATCGGTGCCAGCCGCCTGAAGATCCTGCTGGCTGCCGTACTGCCACAAGTCTGGCCGCAGTACATCGCCTACACGCTCTACATCCTGGACCGCAACATCCGCATGGCCACGGTCGTGGGCATCGTCGGCGCCGGCGGCATCGGGCAAGAGTTGAAGGGCCGCTATGACCTCTACAACTATGCCCATGTCGCCACCATCTTGCTGGCGATCTTTGTC
>DATILF010000152.1:0-20677 GCA_035476755.1 Ramlibacter sp. | reverse complement strand
GCTTGGCAAGCACAATGGCGCCATGCGCGTGCTGGTGGTGGAAGACGACGAGGGGATTGCCGAGGGCCTGAGGGTCAACCTGCGCCGGCATGGCTGGGCCGCCGATGTCATGGGCCGGGTGGACCTGGCCTGGGCCGCGCTGTGCGCCGAGCCGTTCGACCTGGTCTTGTTGGACCTGGGCCTGGCGGACGCGGATGGTACCGAGCTGCTGCGCCGCTTGCGCGCCGCACCGGCGGGCCGGCTGCCGGACCCGGCCACCCCGGTGCTGATCATGACGGCGCGCGACCAGGTGGCCTCGCGCATCGAAGGGCTCGACCTGGGCGCGGACGACTACGTCACAAAGCCCTTCGATGTCGATGAACTCGCGGCGCGCATGCGTGCCTTGCGCCGCCGCGCCGCCGGCCGCGCCCGGGCCACGCTGGAGCATGCCGGCCTGTCCATCGATCCGGCCGCGCGCACGGTGTCGCAGGGCGGCCGGCCGGTGGACCTGTCCGCCCGCGAATTCGACCTGTTGCTGGTGCTGGTGGAAGCCAGCCCGCGTGTGCTTTCGCGGGCCCAGATCGAGGCCGGGCTCTACAACTGGGAGAGCGGCCTGGACAGCAATGCCATCGAGGTGCACATCCATCGCTTGCGGCGCAAGCTGGGGGAGGGCGTGATCCGCACGGTGCGGGGCGTCGGCTATTTCGCGCCGGGGAGCGCGGCCACGTGAACCGGCCGACGCTCACCCGCCACCTGCTGGCCTGGGCGCTCGGCGCGTTGGTGCTGGTCTGGGGCACCTTCATCGCGCTGGGCTATCAGACCGGGCAGCACGAGGCCGACGAACTCACGGACGGGCACCTGGCCAGCGTCACCGCGCTGCTGCTCTCATACGGCTCCGGCGAATTCGCCGGCGGCCAACTCACCGCGCGCCCGGCGTCGGGCATGGAGCTCAAGGCCCACGATTACCAGCAGTCGATGAGCGTGGTGATGTGGAACCGCGCGGGGGCTGTGCTCACGCACACTGGCGCGGCCCCGGTGCCGCCGTTCGGGCCGGGCGAGGGGTTCGACACCGTGACGCTGGGTGAGCCGGCCCAGCCCTGGCGCGTGTTCGCGCGCTGGGACGAATCGCGCGAGCGCAAGGTGATGGTGCTGCTGTCGCTGCGCGAGCGCGACGAGCTGGCGCAGGACATCGCGCAGCAGATCGCCGAGCCGGGGCTGTGGCTGCTGCCGGTGGTGGCGCTGGTGCTGGGCCTGGCGATCCGGCGTGGCCTGAAGCCGCTGTACCAGCTGTCGCGCGACGTGCTCGCGCTGGACATCCAGCGCCCGGTGGTGCTGGAAGCGCGCACCCGTCACGAGGAATTTCGTGCCACGGTGGAAGCCATCAACCGTTTGATGGAGCGCTACCACGCGGCCTTGACGCGCGAGCGGGCCCTGGCCAACGAGTTCGCGCACGAGTTGCGCACGCCGCTCGCGGCGGTGTCGCTGCACGCGCGTGCCTTGCGCGGCACGGCTGACGGGCCGGAGCGCGACGCTGCGCTGGCCCGGCTCGACCGGGATGTGCTGCGCGCGGGGCAGGTGCTCACGCATCTGCTGGCGCTCGCCAGGGCGAGCCGGGCCCAGTGGGACGAAGCGGCGCAGCCGGTGGACTTGCGCGAGCTGGCGCGCGCCGTCCTGGCGGATTTCGCGCCCGCCGCCCACCAGAGCGGCCATGACATCGCGCTGGCGTCGCCGGAGCCTTTCATGCTCACCGGGCACCCGCTGCTGCTGCAGATGGCCTTGCGCAACCTGGTGGAGAACGCACTCGGCCACACCCCTGCGGGCACACGGGTGGAGGTGCAGATCGATGCGACCCAGCGTTGGATTCAGGTCTGCGATGACGGCGCCGCGAGCCGGCAGACGCCGTCGGCGCGCAAGGAGCCTTCGGCCGCGCTCGGCCTGGGCTTGGGCCACCGCGTGGTGGAGAAGATCGCCGCCATTCACGGCGCCACCTTCACCCAGGTGGAGACCCCCGGCTTCAGCAGCTGCTACCGCATCGCCTTTGATTGACCGGCGTCAACAGCCCCCTTGCCCGTTGGCCTACACTGCTGGAACACGCCGTTGACTGGCAAGGACTCCACATGCGCCTGCATCCTCGAAACACCACGATTCGCCTGCTGTCCGCTGCGGCGTTGCTTGGTGGGCTGGGCATGGCAGTACCCGGCGTGGCGCAAGAATCGAACGGCGCCGTGCAAACCAGTGCCGTTCGGGGCGTCACGGTGAAGGTGACGCCGGGCAGCCTCGCCGCTGAAGCAGTCGTCTGGACGTTTGCCGTGGTCCTGGATACGCACAGCGAGGACCTCGGCGACGACCTCATGAACATCGCGGTGCTTGTCGCGGACGACGGCCGCCAGTTCAAGCCCCGGTCGTGGACGGGTGCGCCGGCCGGCGGCCACCATCGGGAAGGCACGCTCGAATTCGCCGCCATCAAGCCCGCGCCCAAGGCGGTCGAGCTGAAGATGCACAGGCCGGGCGAAGCCGAGCCGAGATCCTTCCGCTGGACCGTGCCGCAGTGAGCAACGGCTTCACGCGCGCGGCGCGGAAGTTCCGTCCGCTTCGAACGCGTGCTGTGCGTCCTTGAGCATGCGCTCGCAGCACCAACGCGCATAGCGAGGCCCCAGCAGTCGGCCCAGCCAGCGCCAGGGACGGTCGGTGGGCAGCTCGTAGTCGTCGATAGAGACCGTGAGCAAAGCGCCGCGAGGATGCGGTTCGATGCGCAGGCCCATGGCGTAGGCGCCGATCACGAGCAGGTGCGGCTCACCCAGCGTCTCCCAGCGTTTTTCGAAGGGGGGATCCCGCAGCCCGATCGCTTCGGCCAGCGCGACGGGGAGCCCCATCACCCGGCCTTCCATGCGAATGACCGATCCCACCGCGCGCCCGCCGCGCTCGTCCGTACTGCATCGCGCTGCCCAGCATCGCCATCGAGCGCTTGCCCATGTGGCTGGACAGCCGCGCCGGGTCATCCAGCAGCTCGAACAGGCGGGCCGGTGCCGCGAGGACCAGCCCGGCGCTTTCGAAGTGCAGCGGATAGGCCTGTGTCACGGCTTGCCGGCTCGCAGCCGCAAGGCGTTGAAGATCACCGAGGCGGAGCTCAGGCTCATGGCCAGGGCCGCGATCATGGGCGACAGCAGCCAGCCGGTCCATGCATAGAGGACACCGGCCGCAAGCGGCACGCCCAGTGCGTTGTACACGAAGGCGAACGCCAGGTTCTGCTTCATGTTGGCCACCGTGGCCTGCGACAGCTGCCGCGCCGCGGCGATGCCGCGCAGGTCGCCTTTCACCAGGGTCAGCTGCGCGCTGTTCATGGCCACGTCCGTGCCGGTGCCCATGGCAATGCCGACGTCGGCGCGGGCCAGCGCCGGTGCATCGTTGATGCCGTCCCCGGCCATGGCCACGACACGGCCTTCCTGCTGCAGGCGCTCGACCAGCCGCAGCTTGTCGGCCGGCTTGACTTCGCCGTGCACTTCATCGATGCCCAGGCGCGCAGCCACGGACCTGGCCGTGGTCTGCCCATCGCCCGTGGCCATGACAATGCGCAGCCCACTGGCGCGCAGGATGGACAGGGCCTCCGGCGTGGTGGCCTTCACCGGGTCGGACACGGCCAGCAGCCCCACCAGGCGGCCATCGCTGGCCAGGTGCATCACACTGGCGCCCTGGCCGCGCAGTGCTTCGGCCTGGACAGCGAGCGGCGTCACGTCCACGTGTTCCTGCGCCATCATTGCCAAATTGCCCAAGGCAAGCCGCTGGCCCTGCACAACGCCCCGCACGCCGATGCCCGAGGCCGAGTCGAACTGTTCCGGCGCGGCCAGGGCGATGCCCCGGGCGCGCGCGGCGGCCACGATGGCATCGGCCAGCGGGTGCTCGCTGCCCTGGTCCAGGCTGGCCGCGAGACGCAGCACGTCCTCCTCCTGGAACCCCGGCGCGGGGACAGCGCGGTCGAAGGCGGGACGCCCCTCGGTCAGGGTGCCCGTCTTGTCCACGATGAGCGTATCGATCTTGCGCAGGTTCTCGATCGCCGCGGCGTCCCTGAACAGCACGCCCTGCGTTGCACCTCGCCCGGTCGCGACCATGATGGACATGGGTGTGGCCAGCCCGAGCGCGCAGGGGCACGCGATGATCAGGACCGCCACCGCATTGATGAGGCCGTACACCCAGCTGGGTGCCGGCCCGAAAAGGCCCCACGCGAAGAACGTGAGCAACGCCGTCGCGACGACGCCCACCACGAAGTAGCCCGCGACGACGTCCGCCATGCGCTGCATGGGCGCGCGTGACCGCTGGGCCTGCGCGACCATCTGCACGATCTGCGACAGCACCGTGGCCGATCCGACGCGCTCCGACCGGATCACCAGGGCGCCGCTGCTGTTGATGGTGGCCCCGATCACCTTGTCGCCCGGGCGCTTCGTCACGGGCAGCGGCTCGCCCGTGAGCATCGACTCGTCCAGCGCGCTCTGGCCTTCGAGCACAACCCCATCCACCGGCACCTTTTCGCCGGGACGCACGCGAAGCCGGTCCCCGACGTGCACGTTGCCCAGAGGCACATCCTCTTCGGTGCCGTCGGCGGCGATGCGGCGGGCGGTCTTGGGGGCCAGCCCGAGCAGCGACTTGATGGCCGCCGAGGTCTGCAACCGGGCCTTCAGTTCGAGGACCTGCCCCAGCAGCGTGAGCGAAATGATGACGGCGGCGGCTTCGAAGTACACGCCGATGCGGCCCATCGACAGAAAGGATGGCGGGAACACCTGCGGCGCCACGGTCGCCACCACGCTGTACGCGAAGGCCGCCCCGGTGCCCAGGCTGATCAGGGTCCACATGTTCGGGCTGCGGCTGGCGATGGATCGCGCGCCGCGCTGGAAAAAGGGCCAGCCCGCCCACAGCACCACCGGCACGGAGAGCACCAGTTCGAGCCACGATTGCGTGGCCACGCTGAACCAGCCCAGGGCGTGGCCGAACATGGCGAGCAGGGTGATGGCTACCGTCAACGGCAGGGTCCACCAGAACCTGCGCTGGAAATCTCGCAGCTCCGAGTGGTCCTCGTCGAGCGACGGCATCACCGGCTCGAGCGTCATACCGCAAATGGGGCAGCTCCCGGGATGGTCCTGGCGGATCTGCGGGTGCATCGGGCAGGTGTACACCGTGCCGAGGGGATCGGGTGCGGCCGGGGCCGCCGGGGTGGCCGGCTCAGCCTGGCCGTACCCACCGCGGTGGGCGTGATGTGCGTGCTCTGCCGTGTCCATGCTGCCCGGCCGGGGTCATTGGGACGGCGTGGCGGCCTTCATGTGCTGCTCCATCATTTCCATCATGGTCTGCATCATCTCCATCTGCTTGGCCATCAAGGTTTGTTGCGTGCCCATGTCGCCGGCGGCTCCCATGCCCTTCATGCCGCCCATGCCGCCGCCGCCCATGCCTTTCATCATGTCCATGCCGCCCTGCATCGCCTTCATGTGTTCGGCCATCAGCTTGCTGCGTTCCTCGGGCGTCTTGGCGTTCATCATCTTCTCGTGCGCGGCGCGCATGGTCTTCATCTGCTCATCCATCATGGCCATGGGCCGGGATGCGGCGGCGCCCGTGGCGGACGCGCTGCCCATCATGGGCATGGCAGGCGAGGTGCTGCAGGCAGCCAAGCTTGCGGCGATCGTGATGGCCGCGAACAGGGGGACGAATCGAACGTGTGTCATGACAGTACCTCGCACAGTGGAAAAAACAGGAGTCGGAAAAGGGGCTTGCGCTGGCCGGCGACGCAACCCAACGCCTCTGGCTCAGCGACCCGCATCCCGGCCGGCCATGCTCTCGAGGAAACCATTGAACCCGCGCATGGCGACTGGCAGGTGCCCCATCGCCGCGGTGGCGTGCAGCAGGGACTCGCTGTCCACCAGGTGGGTGCAGGACCCCATCACCTCGGTCTGCATTTCCATCGCGGCGGCGCCGAGGTCCTGCCAGTAGCGCGCGGTACTCTGGGCGGCCAGGCTCAGCAGTTCCGATTGGGCGGCCAGCAAGGAAGCAGGGTCCTTGGCGTGGCTGAGTCTTTGCAGCGCTGCCGCGTTGTTCGCCATCGCCTGTTGGCCGGCCTGTTCCTGGATTTTTCGCATGGCCTCGAAACCGCGCATCATCGCGCCGGAACTTTCGCCGAGCACCGCCCACTGCTGCCGGCCGAAGTCGCCGGCCAGGCTCCAGGGGCTGGGGGTGTTGTTCGCGGATGGGGCCGGGGTGGAAATTCTTCTGGCGTTCATACGGTTCCTTTCGTTGGCACTCTGGATGATTCTGGGCGCGCGGGCGTCCGCGGACCATGACGTAACGCAAGGGCCCAGCGCGTCATTCGGCGCGGGCGCCCAGTTCGCCGAGTTTCTTCAGCCACTTCGCGCCGTCCTCGGGCTTGAAGTTGCCCACCATGCCCACCAGCGTCTCGCTCACGGGGGCAACGCCGATGAAGCCCAGGATATTGCGCTCCAGCGACTTGACGCTGTGTGCCCGGAAGTACCAACGGTAAATCAGTGCGGGCATGCCCATGGTGACCACCACGCGCGCGGAGCGGCCCTTCAGGCCCTTCTCGGCGAAGGTGGTGCGACCTTCGTTGTACTTGAAGGCGAAGCCGGGCCTGGCCACCTGCTCCAGGAAGCCCTTGAGCAACGCCGGCATGTCGCCCAGCCATAGCGGGAAGAAAAGCACCAGGTGCTGCGCCCAGCGGATGTCTTCCTGTGCCTGGCGCAGGCTCACCGGCATCACCGCCTCTTCCCAGGCTTTCTGGCTGCGCAGGAGCGGGAAGTCGAGCTCGGCCACGGGCGCGAACCGTACCTGATGCCCGGCCTTTTCGGCGCCCTTCGCATAGGCGTCGGCGAGGGCATGGCCCAGGTGCTTGCCCGATGCGTCGGGGTGGCCCTGGATGATGAGGATGCGCTTGTGGTTCATGGTGCGATCACGTTGCCCGCGCTCGGCTGGAAATCGTCGGTGGGGCGCGCCGGCATGTCGCCGGCCATCTCGCGCACGGCCTCGGCCAGCGCGGGCACCAGTGAAATGGCGTTGGAGGCATGCGCAATGGCGTCGCAGCTGATCACGCCGCTCACGCCCGCGCCCAGCAGGCGCCAGAGCGCATCGGCATCGAACAGCGCGTGCACGCAGATGCACAGGGGCGCCGCCAGGCCGGCCTCCTTCAGGGCCTGCGTGGCGGCCAGCAGGGTCCGGCCGGTCGAGACGATGTCGTCGAGCAGCACAGGCGTGCGGCCGGTCCAGGGCCCCGCATCCTTCGCGCGCACGGCCACGTCGTGATCGCCGTGCCGCGTCTTGGCCATCACGGTCCAGGGGGCGCCCGCGCGGTGCGCCACGTCGCTGACCCACTGCTCGCTTTCCTCGTCGGGGCCGACCACGAGCGGCGCCTTGACATGGTCCTGCAGCCAGCGGGCGATGGCCGGCGCCGACGCGACGGCGCGCGTGCGGATCGGGTAGAGCTCCTGCAGGCTGTGCCAGCGATGCAGGTGCGGATCGACCGTGACCAGGAAATCGAGCGAAGTGGAGAGCAGCCGCGCATAGCTGCGCGAGGTGACCGCCTCGCCGGCGTTGAAGCGGCGGTCCTGCCGCATGTAGGCGAGGTAGGGTGCGGCCAGGCCGACCTGCGAGGCCCCGAGCTCCCGGGCCGCGTCGGCGGCGAAGAGCAGGGGCAGCGTCTTGCTGTCGGGTTGATTCAGGCTGCCGGCCAGCACCACGCAGCGGCCTTTCACGGCCGCGTCGATGCGCACCAGCGTCTCGCCGTCGGGAAACGAATGCAGCGCCAGTTCGGTCCAGTCGCATCGCAGCGACTGGGCCAGGCCGGCCGCCAGGCGGGCGCCTCCGGGCAGGGCAACGATCAGCATGGCATGTCCTTATTCGTCCTCGGCGACGTGAATGGTTTCGGCCAGTGTCATTGCATAGTCCACCGCATAGGCGAGCGCGCCAGGTGACGAAGCGTGAAGTGTGTAGATCGGCTCGCCGCGCTCGACGAAGTCGCCGGACCGCACGTGCAGGTCGATCCCGGCGCTCGGCGTCTTGGGCGCGCCCGCCAGCTTGGCGATGCGCGCGAGGCGGCGGTTGTCGATGGCCACCACCGACCCGCTGCGCGGCGCGAGGATATCGCGGGTGTAGGCGGCGATGGGGGGCTCGCGAAAGCCGCCTTGCGCCTCGCAGATCTCCTGGAACTTGCGCCAGGCGCGACCGTCCGCCAGCACCGCCGCCGCCAGCGTCGCACCTTGCCCGGGCGCCGCCGCGCCACCGAGCTCCAGCACCATGCCGGCCAGCGCCAGCGAGCGCTGGGCGAGGTCGGAGGGCGCCGTCGCCGTGCCGCGCAGGACGGCCAGCACGTCGCGCGCTTCCAGCGCGGGGCCGATGCCCCGCCCGACCGGCGCAAGCCCATCGGTGTGGGCCACGCGCACCTGCAGGCCGAGCGCGCGGCCCACATCCTGCAGCTGCGCGGACAGCAGGTCGGCCGCGGCGGCGCTGCGCACCTTGGCGGTCGGCCCGACAGGCATGTCGATCAGCACGTGGGTCGCGCCCGCCGCCGCCTTTTTGGACAGGATGGACGCCACCAGCTGGCCCTGGCTGTCCAGGTCCAGCGGCCGTTCGACGCGGATCAGCACATCGTCCGCCGGGCTCAGGCGCACGGCGCCTCCCCACACGATGCAGCCGCCGGTGCGCTCCACCACGCGCTGGATGTGCGGCACGTCCAGGTCGACCGGGGCCACCGTCTCCATCGTGTCGGCGGTGCCCGCCGGCGATGTGATGGCGCGCGACGAGGTCTTGGGCATGCGAAGGCCGCAGGCGGCAACGATGGGCACGATCAGCATCGTGGTCCGATTGCCGGGCAGGCCGCCGACGCTGTGCTTGTCCATCACGAGGCCATCGCCCCATTGCATGCGGTCGCCCACGTTCACCATGGCGCGCGTCAGGGCCACGGTCTCGTCCAGGTCGAGGCGGTCGCCCGCGCAGGCCGTCACGAATGCCGCGAGCTGCAGGTCGGAATAGCGCCCGTCCGCCACGTCGTGGATCACCGCGTCGAGCGCGGCCTGGGTCAGGCGGCGCCCATAGACCTTGGCACGCACGTGGCCCAGCGACTCCAGCGGGGCGGGGTGGCGCAGCGTGGCCTCGTCCCCCGCGCTCGCATGCAGCAGGCGCCAGGCGGCCTCCGAGAGGCCCGCTTCGGTCGGCAGCAGGTACTCGTCGTTCACCACGTTGAGCGTCGCCACGATGCTGCGTCCGTTGAGCGCGACTTCGACTCGCGACTGCGCTTCGAAACCTTCGGAGACGCAGACGTGACAGTCGCGGCGCATGTAGAGCACCGGCTCCTGGTAGGTGTCGATGCCCATGCGGCGCAGGTGGAGCCGGCTGGGGGAGGGGAGCGGCTGGGGTTCTGGCATGGCGAATGGGCTTCGGCTCACTCTAGGCGGCCAGGCGGCTGGAGCGCTTGACGAAACGCAAGTACCCCGCAGGGATGCGAGCCAGTTCAGGCCCGTTCAGACCCGGTTGGGGCCAGCTCGTCCGTGGCCCGCGTGTTGCGCCATTGACACGGGTCAAGCACGTTGGCGGCAAACGGCCTATCCTGATGCAACAGCGTTCGCGCTGCGGACGCCGCAACCTTGTTGGAGGAACCCCCATGAAACCCGACTGGATCCTCATCGCCAACGCCAGCCAGGCCCGCCTGCTCAAGAAAGAGCGCGGTGAGCCGATGGTGGTGATCAAGAGCTATTCCCATTCGCCAAGCCGCAGCAAGGCCAGCGATCTCGGCGACAGCCGCGCCGGCGGTGAACGCGCCGATCGCGGTTTCGGCGCCCCGGCCTACCAGCCGCGCATGGACGCCCAACGAAAGGAGCACGAGCGCTTCGCCCATGAACTGGGCGATGACCTCGAGCGCCATGCCCTGCAGGGGGACTTCCGCTCGTTGCGGGTCTTCTCCTGCAGTCCGTTCCTGGGTGAATTGAAGGCCGCGCTGGGCACGGCGACCGGCAGCCTGATCGCCGGCACGCACGACCTGGACCTCACGCACGTGGGCCTGGCCGAGCTGGAGGGGCGCGTCCGGGAAGAGGTCGAAGAGCCGCACCAGGCTTGAGCGGCTCTGAGCCCGCGTTGCATCGGCTGGCCGCGTCAGTCGCCGGTGAAGGCGTGGGCGCGCTCTTCGGCGGTGAGAGGCTCTGCCGCCTGACGCAGGCGCTCCAGCACCGCCTCGTCCGCCTCCGAGGCATCGCCCCGGCGCGCGAGCAGTCGCGCGCGAAGCACTTCCACAGGCGCATCGCAGTCGAGGATGGCGAACGGCACGCCCGCTTCCTGGGCCGCTGCGCGGGCACGCGCCCGCTCGTCCCCGCGCAGGAAGGCCGCGTCGATCACCACCGGGTAGCTGGCGCGCAGGATGCCGCGCGCCAGCTCGAACAGGTGCTCGTAGGTGCGCGCCGTCGTGGCCGCGTTGTAGAGGTCCAGGCCCGCCGCGCGGGAATCCGCCAGCGGGGCCAGGCCGAACAGGCGCTTGCGTTCCACATCGGAACGCAGCCGGATCGCGCCCTCGCGCTCCAGCAGGCGCTGCGATGCGCGGGTCTTGCCGGAGCCGGGCAGGCCATGCGTGATGCACAGACGCAAGGGCCGTGGCTGGGTCCATGCGACGGCGGTGTCCAGGTAGCGGCGCGCCTGCCCCGCGGCGGCCGTGCCGCGCAGCTGAGCGACCTGCGCGCGCACCAGGGCGCGGTACACGGCCGCGAAGCGCAGGGCGGGCAGGGCGGCGTGGTCGCCGCTGTGGTCCAGCCAGGCGTTCAGGAGGCGCCACGCCAGGCCGGCATGGCCCCGGGCGCAGAAGTCCATGACCGCAAAGGCGATGTCGTCGATGACGTCGATCCAGCGCAACGCCGGATCGAACTCGATGCCGTCGAAGGCGGCCGGCCCGTCGTCCAGGATCACCAGGTTGTCGAGGTGCAGGTCACCGTGGCACTCCCGGATGCGACCCGCCTCGCGGCGTGCCTGCCACAGAGGCGCCAGCGCGTCCGCCTGCGCGTCGATCCATGACGCCAGCAGCGCGTGCTGCTCCGGGGTGGCCGCCGTGCGCGCGCCACGCAGCGCGGCCAGCGCGACCGAGCGCCGGTGTGCCGGGGTGGCGAAAGCGGTGCCCGGGCTGCAGACGGGCGCTTGGCGATGGAAGGCGGCCAGGCGTTCGGCGATCGCGTCCACGTGTTCCGGCTTCAGGTGGCCCGAAGCCAGCCGCTCGCTGAACAACGCCGCGGCCGGAAAACGGCGCATGCGCACCGCGTGATCGATCACCGGCCCCTCGCCATCCATCGCGGGGGCATCGCGGCTGCCCGTGATGCGCGAGACGCCGAGGTACAGCGAGGGTGCCAGCCGCTGGTTGAGCCGCACTTCCTCCTCGCAGAAGTGCCGCCGGGCGGACAAGGCGCTGTAGTCCACGAAGGGCAGGGCCAACGGCTTCTTGAGCTTGTAGGCGAAGCCGCCCGCCAGCAGGACCCACGAGATGTGTGTTTCCACCACCTCGGCAGACAGCGAGCGGGCGAGCGCGCGAACCCAGCGGTCGTCCAGGGCAGGGTGGGGCGGGGCGGATTCACCGGCTTGCATGGCGGCAGCGTACACCCCTTGGGTGCGACAGTTACTTCAGCCGCAGGCCGGTCGCGTCCCGGACTTCCACCCCGATGGCGATGCCCTGCCCGACGCTTTGCGTCACCGTGCAATAGCTCTCGAACTGGCCCAGCACGCGATCGAGGTGCTGCAATTGCGCGGCCGGCACGCCGAGCGTCAGCACCGAGTGGATGGCTGTCACGCGCAGGCGCCCCTCGGGATTGCGGCCCACGGTGGCTTCGACCGAGCAGGCCATGGGCTCGGGCTGCTGCTTGAACTTGCGCAGCGCGAACAGCAGGGAGTCGCACAGGCAGTTGCCCACCGAAGCGGCCAGCAACTGGATCGGCGACGGGCCGCGGCCGGTGCCCATGGGCGGTGGTTCATCCGCGATGAGTTCAGGTACATCGGCGCCGAAATGCACGGCGAACCGGTAATCCTGCTGTTGTGACAGTTCGACGCGGATGATTTCATTGTCCATCCGCTCATCTTCGCCCTGGGCGTTCGGCGCCGCCTTGACCGAGGTCAACGCCGGGGCTTGTCTCAGAGTTCCAGGTCGTCACGGATCGCCGTGATACCGGCCTTGGCACAGGTATCGTCCGCGTCGCCGCCCGGTGCGCCGGAGACACCGATGGCGCCCACCAGCGAGCCGGCGGATTCGATCGGCCACCCGCCACCCACGGCGACCACTCGCGGCAGTTGGCGGATGCCCGAGGACGGCTCGCCGGGCTGCGTGATGCGCGCCAGGCTGGTGGTGTCGGTCTTGAACGAGAGGGCCGAATAGGCCTTGC
Organism: Ramlibacter sp.; assembly: GCA_035476755.1. Lineage (GTDB taxonomy): Bacteria > Pseudomonadota > Gammaproteobacteria > Burkholderiales > Burkholderiaceae_C > Ramlibacter. Next base: position 8,309 of record DATILF010000152.1, on the reverse strand, counting down.
CGGCCGCGGTTTCGGGGGTGTGCGGACCGGCATGGCGGTCGCGCAGCATCACGAGCGGATGGCCAGCGCGGTCGGTCACCGCAACGGCCACCTGGTGGCCGTTCTTCGTGCAGGCGGCCAGCGCGGCCTGCGCCGCGCGCAGCGCCGCCTCCGGGGTGAGCGAACGCACGGCGAAGGTGGCTTGCTGCGCGAGCGCGGGCACGGCCGCCAACGTCGCGAGCGCGAGCACGCCGATAGCGGCGATGGCGGCGATGGCGACGGCACCGCGCCGGGGCGCGCTCATGCCGCGAGCGGGGCGAAGCCCGGGTTGGGCACGGCGCCGGTGAGCCGCGGAACGTTGGCCTTGCGCGCGGGCACGGTGCCGCCGCGGGCCTGAAGCCATTGCTCGACCACCTCCCAGACCGGGCGATTGCCCGGAGCGCTGCGCGCTTCCTCGGCCACGGGCGCCCAGCCCGCCACCTTGTACTGCTTCGACGCTTCGATCGGCTTGCCGTTCAGCCGCATGTCCTCGATGCGCTTGCCCATGGGCGCCAGCGGATTGCACGCATATTCGAGCCCGCCCACCCGCACCATGTCGCCGCCTTGCTGGTAGTACGGGTCGGGGTTGAACAGGTTGTCGCAGACGTCCTCCAGCACCGCCTTGATGGTCTCGCCGCTCATTTGCGAGACGGTGGCGTACGAGTAGGTGGTGGCTGTCATGTCCATCAGCCACTCGCGCGTGATGACCTGGCCCGCCAGCAGCGACGTGCCCCAGCGGAAACCGGGCGAGAAGGCGATCTCGGCGCCCTGCACGTCCATCAGGGCGTCCAGCAGCAGCTGGTCGCCCGTGCCGTTGAAGTTGCCGCGCCGGTAGAGCGTGCCCTCGGTCACCGCCAGCTTCTCGGCGAGCTTGGCCTCATAGGGCGCCCGCACCCGGGTGATGAGCGCGTCCATGTCCTTGTCGGCGGGCAGCATGTTGGCGAACACCGGCAGCAGGCGATAGCGAAAGCCGGCGACTTTGCCACCCTTGACGTCGAAGTCCATCACGGCGAGGAACTTCCCGTTGGAGCCGGCGTTGGTCACCAGGGTCTTGCCGCCGCGGTTGGGCACCACGCTGGCCACCGGCATGCCGTCGTGCGTGTGGCCGCCCATGATGGCGTCGATGCCGCTGACGCGGCCGGCCATTTTCAGGTCGACGTCCATGCCGTTGTGGCTGAGGACGACCACCAGCTGCGCGCCCTTGGCGCGCGCCTCGTTCACCACCTTCTGCATGTTTTCGTCCTGGATGCCGAAGGACCATTCCGCAACGAAGTAGCGGGGGTTGGCGATGGGAGTGTACGGAAAGGCCTGGCCGATGATGGCGCAGGGAATGCCGTTGATCACGCGCAGGGTGTAGGGCTCGAACACCGGGTCGCCGAAATCGGCCGTCTTCACGTTCTGCGCCAGGAAGTCGATGCGGCCCTTGAAGTCCTTGCCCACGATTTCCTTGACGCGGTCCATGCCGAGCGTGAATTCCCAATGCCCGGTCATGACATCGACACCCAGCAGCCTAGCCGCATCGACCATGTCCTGGCCCTGGGTCCAGAGCGACGTGGCGGAGCCCTGCCAGGTGTCGCCACCGTCCAGCAGCAGCGCGCCCGGCCGGCTGGCCTTGAGCCGCTTCACCAGCGTGGCGAGATGCGCGAAGCCGCCGACCTTGCCGTAGCGACGGGCAGCCTGCTCGAAGTCGAGGTAGGTGAGGGCGTGCGCGCCGGCCGAGCCGGCTGGCACGTTCGCCGCCTTCAGCAGGTGCTCACCGACCAGGTGCGGCAGCTTGCCGTTCATGCCGCCTATGCCCAGGTTGACGCTGGGCTCACGGAAATGGATCGGCTTGAGCTGCGCATGGCAATCGGTCATGTGCAGCAGCGACACGTTGCCGAAGCGGGGAATGTCGTACAGGCCCGAGGCCGCCGTCGCCGCGTCGGCCTGCGACCAGCGGGCCAGGCCCATGCCGGCTACGGACGCGGCGCCCAGGACCTGCAGGAATTCGCGCTTGGAGAGGTTCATTCACTTGTTCACGGGGGACTGCGGATCCAGCAGCAGTGCGACGATGTGCCGCACCTGCTGTTCGTTCAGGATGCCCGCATGCCCGGCGCGGGGCATGTTGGAGCAGGCGTTGTAGGCCTTGGCGTTCCAGACCTTGCCCCAGGTGTATTCGACCATCGCGCGCGAGACCGGGCTGTTCGGGTCGCTCACGCCGCGCAGCTTGCCGTAGTTGTACAGGCTGGGGCCGATGGTGCCGAAGGAAATTTCCTCCTTGGTGATCTGGTGGCAGTTGTAGCAGTTGCCGCCGTTCGCCGCCGTGGCCGAGTCGGTCCAGGTCATGCCGCGCCCGCTCTGGGCGATCTGCTCGCCCTGCTTCCAGTCGCCCAGGAACTGGCCGTCGCTCGGCCACTTCACCGCCTTCAGGTTGGCCGCTTCGATGGCCTTGGCGCGCACCGGGTCGATCGGCTTGCCGGCCACGTCGGCCGCGCTGCATTCGCGGTTGCTCTCGTCCTGCGCGAGGCGGGCCAGTTTGGCCTGGCCTTCGTCCCGGAAGGAGGCCTTGACCATGCCCGTGGCCAGCTGGTCGAGCTCGGCCGACGAGGGCAGCGAGGCGCAACCCGCCGCGATGGCGGCAATGCCCAGCCCCAGGCCCAGGCCCGTGGCGATGCGTCGATGAAATGTCATGCGTGGCTCCTGGTTAGCGCTTGATGGCGGGCGCGGTGGACATGCCGCCCTGGCCGTTGACACCCAGGAAGACGCCGAGCGCGATGGTCGCGTCACTGCCGAAACCCGGGTAGGGGAAGCGCTGCTGGCGGTAGCAGTCGTTCAGGCGCAGCTGCATGCCCCACATCTGGCCGTTGGACACGCGGTACGCGGGCCAGGCGCCGAAGCCGTTGCCGGCGCCGGGGTTCTTCGTGAGGTTGGGCAGGTCCTGCAGGCGGATGCGCTTGCCGTCTTCGCCATGGCAGGACGCGCAGGAAAAGTCGTGCGTGCCGCCGCGCAGGTAGAAAACCCGCTTGCCCACTTCATACATCACCTTCTCCTGGGGGTGCTTTTGCGGCAGGTTGAACTTCATGCCCTTCGATTCGGCCGAGATCCAGGTGGCGAGCGCGGTGACGTTGTTCTGTTCGCCTTTGCCGAAGGGCGTGTTCGCGATGTCCTGCGCATTGAAGCCCTGCAGCATCTCCATGCACGAGACCAGCCTCGACTCCAGGTCCTGCACGCGCTTCGTATCCTCGAACCAGCGGGGCAGTTCGACGAAGGCACCCTTGACGACACCGGGCCCCTTGCCCAGGTCGCAGGCTTGCAGCGACGCATTCCTCGGGCCGCGTTTTTGCTTCCATAGGGCTTCGCCCCTGGCCTCGAACAGCTCGGCCGGGTTGCCGTCGGCGAGCATGGCGCGGTATTCCTCGATCGATTCGGTGGCCGACTTCTGGGCGAGGGCGCTGGTGGCGGCCAGGCACCAGAGTGCCAGCCATGCGGTTGTCTTCCTCATTCGGTTGTCTCCGTGGGTGGCGGGAATCGCGGGGCGGCAATCAGGTGACGACGGCTTCGTCGGTGCGCGTATCGCCCCGGTTGTCCTTCCAGGTGATGGCGATCTTGTCGCCGGCCTTGGCGCCCTTCACGGTGAATTGCAGGAAGGGGTTCTTGGCGACGGCGGGGCCCCACTCGGCGGTGAGCACGGTCTTGCCGTTGTGGGTGGCCGTCACATCGGTGATGTGCCAGGCCGGGATGGTCTTGCCGGCCGCGTCCTTGCGCTGGCCGGTTTCCATTTCGTGGCTCATGAGGACGCGGACGGTTGCATTGCCGCCGGCGGCTTGGGCGCGGATGCGCATCGGGTCTGCCATGGGGTACTCCTGGGGAACTTGGAACGGTTGGACGGTGGAGGTGGGATCAGCCGCCGCAGCCGCCGAGGGTGACCTTGACCTCTTTCTTCGCGTACAAGGCCTTGCCGTCATTCGTGATCGCCACGGCGTACACGTCGGAGGACTGGCCCATCTTGGCGCGCGTGGCGAAGTTGGGTTCGACCGAGGGCGTGACGTCGAACTTGGCCACCAGCGTGCTGGGGTTCTTCTCCACCAGCACCAGCATGTGCTTCACGTTGGCCAGGGTGGTGGCGATGGCCAGCGGCACCACGGCGCCGTTTTCGGCGATGTCGGGGCCGGTGAGGGTCACCTCCTTGCTCTCGGCCGGCGCCGAAGCGCCGAAGGCCTTGAGCACGTCGGCCACGCTCTTGGCCTCGAACGCCGTGGCGTTCCAGGCGAGGGCATACCGGGGAAAGAGGCCGGTGGCAGCCAGCAGGCCGGCCACCACGGCGCTTTGCTTCAGTGTTTCGCGACGGGTTTGCATGGGTACGCTCTCCTGGGTAATTAAGTAGATGCTAATAAATGCGACGGCGCATCGTATGCGGGATATCCCTCTCGCGCACGCGGGGGGTCATCGCGCGCCCGCCGCCAGCCAGTTGGCGATCTGGCGCGTTTCGGTATCGGCCAGCGGCTGTGGCGGCATCGGGATCGTGCCCCACACGCCGGAGCCGCCGCGCTTGATCTTGCCGGCCAGATAGTCCGCCTTGCCCTCGTGCTTCTTCGCGATTTCGGACCAGCTCGGCCCCACGATGCGGCGGTCGGGTGCGTGGCAGGTCATGCAGTTGTTCTTTTGCACGAGACCCATGACCTGACTGTTCGGTGCATTGGCGGGCACTTCAGGCGATGTGGGTGCCATGGCCGTGGTGGAAGCCCCGCCGGAAGCCGGTGCGCCCGTGTCCACGCCGCGCTGCGCGCCGACGCCCCGGTTCTGCTCGGCCAGGTTGCCGTGGGCGTTGCGGGCGAACGGCGGAAGCATCGATGCCACCTTGGGCGCGACGCCGCAGTCCTTCATGCAGGCGGTGCCGTTCACGTCGGGTCGGTCCGTGCCCCCCAGTTCCGGCCCGGGCCACAGCGCATGCTGCGTGGTCATGCCGTTGCGGTTGGGCAGCAACTGCTGCACGTCGCGGATGTTGCGGTCCGAAAGGGTGAACGGCTCGGGCACGATGCCGCCCAGGTTGAGCAGGTAGGCGGTGACGGCATAGACCTCTTCCACCGTCAGTGACTTCGGCTGTGCCCACGGCATCGCGCGGTTGATGTAGTCCCACAGCGTGGACAGCGAAGACAGCTTCATCAGCGTGGTGCGGCCGGGGTAGTCGGCGCGCTTCAAGGTGGAAGCGCGGCCGGTCTTGACGTCCTCGGGACTGGTGCCCCCGACCAGCGGGTTGAACACCTCGTTGGACTCGCCGAACACGCCATGGCAGGAGGCGCATTTTCCTTCCCACACTTCCTGGCCCCTGGCCACGCTGCCCGAGCCGGCGGGCAGCCCCTTGAAGTCCGGACGCACATCGATATCCCAGGCCGCGACTTCCTGCGGCGTGGCGGTGCGGCCGATGCCCGGGAACGAAACCGCAGCGGGTGTTTGCGCCAGTGCCGCCGAGCCTGCGAAGCCCAGCACGAGCGCGGCCATGCCCTTACGCAAGCTGGACATTCTTCACCTCGCCGCTTTCTTCCACCAGCCAGGACTGGATCGCGTTGTTGTGGTAGATCGAGCGCGTGCCGCGCACCGCGCGCAGCTGGCGGTAGGTGGGCTGCACATGGCCGGTGTCGTCGGTGGCGCGGCTCTGGATCAGCGCCGGCCTGCCGTCCCACACCCAGTCGAGGTTGAAGCGCGTGAGGCACTTGGAAAGCACGGGCGACTGCAGCCGCGCGGTGCGCCAGTTGCGCCCGCCATCGACCGACACATCCACGCGCCTGACGGCGCCGCGTCCGGACCAGGCGAGCCCGTTGATACTGTAGAAACCCCTGTCCAGCAGCACCTGCCCGCCCGAGGGTGTCGTCACCACGCTCTTGCATTCCTGGATGCTGCTGTACTGCCGGTGCATGCCGTCGGGCAGGAGGTCCACATAGTGGATGACCTCATCCTTGGCACCGTAAGGCTGGTCGCCCACTTCGATGCGGCGCAGGTACTTGACCCAGCTCACGCCCTGCACGCCGGGCACCACCAGGCGCAGCGGGTAGCCGTTCTCCGGCCGCAGCATCTCGCCGTTCTGGCCGTAGGCGACCAGCACTTCCCCCGAGCGCACCAGGCTCATCGGGATGGTGCGGGTCATGGAGGAGCCATCGGCGCCTTCGGCCAGCAGGAACCTGCCCTTCGCGAGGTCGGCGCCCGCCATCTCCAGCAGCCTGATGAGCGGCACGCCGGTGAACTCGCTGCACGACAGCATGCCGTGGGTGTACTGGCAGGTGGGCACGGCCACATTGCCCCATTCCATGCCCGTGTTGGCGCCGCATTCGATGAAGTGGAAGCGCGACACGGAGGGCAGCCGCATCAGCTCATCCATCGTGAACACCTTGGGCGCCTTCACCAGGCCGTTCACCATGAAGCGGTGCTTCGAGGGATCGATATCCCACCAGCCCTGGTGATGCCGCTCGAAATGCAGGCCACTGGGCGTGACGATGCCGAACAGCGACTGCAGGGGCGCGAAGGACACCGAGGCCTGCGTGGTCTGTGTGAGGCCGGGGCTGCGCCGGCGCTGCACGTTCGCCTCGAACTTCGAGGGCTTGCCGTAGCCGTCCGTCGCCACCGGCTGGCCGAGGCCGCGTGAATGCTCGGGCAGCTTGAGGATGTTCTCGTCGCCGGCGGGGGCCGTCTGTGCATGGGCTTCGGCCACGGCCAGTCCCGTGGCCGCGGCGGCGAAGGCGCCCCGCAGGAAATCGCGCCGGCCCTGGCGGGCCTGGGCGGCGACCGTGCGAATGGCCTCGCGGTCCAGGAAATTTTCCGGCGCCTTGCGCAGTCGGCCGTGGTTCATGTCGTGCGGCTTTAAATTGCTATATGCAGATTCAATAATATATAGGCTGGTAGATGATCCGGGCGCTGGGGTTTACGCTAGGTCCCGTGCCCCCCGCCGGCGGGGGCAAGTCATCAGTTGGCCTCGCGCTCCATCAGCAGGTAGGTGTTGTAGGCGTTCATGCGGTTGGCGACGCCAAAGAGCGGCAGCGCCTCGAAGCGGCTCCAGTCGGCGGCCCGGTAAGCGTCCTCGAAGGGTTCCATGCGCTTCGCCGCCGCGCCCATCACCTTGCGCAGGTGCAGCAGGTAGTCGCGTGTCAGTTCCATGTCCTGGCGCGCCTGTAGGGAGAGGGGGCCATGGCCGGGCACGATCGCGGCCGTGTCGAAGCCCAGCAGGGCATCGAGCGCCTTGATCCACTGGCGGCTGTCGGCCTGGCCGACGAAGGGAATGCGGTTGCGAAACACCAGGTCGCCCGCGAACAGCACCTTTTCCTCGGGCAGGTACACCACCAGATCTTCGGGTGTGTGCGAGGGCCCGACAGGCTGCAGGCGCAGCCGCACGCCGCCGATGAGCAGGTCCTGGGCGCCCGTGAGCCAGGTGTCGGCGGGCACCAGCCGCGTTTGCGAGTCCACCCAGGGCGCGAGTTCGGTGCGCGAGGCCTCCAGCCGCAGGCGCGCCGTGTCGGAGCCGAGGTACTCGCGCGCTGCGTGGTGCGCGAGGATCGTCGCACCCGCGGCCTTCAGGCGTTGCAGCCCGTAGATGTGGTCGGCGTGGTAGTGCGTGACGATCACGTGCGTCACGGGTTGGTCGGTATGTTTGCGAATCTCCGCCAGCAGGCGATCCGCGAGCGCGGGCGAGCCGAGCGCGTCGATGACCACCACGCCGCTGGCGGTGACGATGAAGCCCGCGTTGGAAACGAAGTTCTGGTTGGCGGGCGAGCCGAGGGCGCTCAGCCCCTGCACGTACCAGGCCGATGCCGAGACGCGCTGGGCGGACAGGGCGGGCGCCGCGGGCTGGGCCCACAGGGGCGCCGCCAGGAACAGCGCCGCCAGCGCGGCCAGGCATCGCATCAGGCCAGCGTGTCGGCCCAGATGTTGCGCGCCCAGCCCATCGCGAACCCACCTTCCAGTTCGCTCGCGGCGCTGGAGACGCCGCCCGACCCGGCCACCGGCACCATCGTCTTCTGAGCGGCGTCGTAGCGGTGGACACTGGCGACATGGATCACGTCCTTGTCGCTCACGAAGCTGTAGCAGGTGTTGTTGTACAGGGGCAGGGGGTTCACCTGCTGGCCCGTGAGCAAGGCGATCACCGCCGCCGCGCAGGTCTTGCCGTGCTGGTTGGCCATGTGCGCCGATTTGGGCATGGCCGGCGCGATCTGGATCGAGTCGCCCAGCACGTGCACGTTTTTCGAGGCCTTCGATTCGAAGGTGAGGAAGTCCACCTCGCACCAGCGCCTGTTCGCCGTGGCCAGGCCGGTCTTCACGGCGATTTC
>DATILF010000151.1:0-9268 GCA_035476755.1 Ramlibacter sp. | reverse complement strand
ACTTTCGGCTCGAACCGTCTGAGGTGGCGGATGATCCGCAGGGCCTCGTCCGGTTCCTGCCGGTCGACATGAACCCGCGCCAGCTGATACCAGCCATACGGGCTCATGGGTTGCAATTGGGTGTTCTTCTTCAGGGCGACGACGGCTTCATCGAAGCGCTGAAGCCGGATCAGGACCAGGCCAAGGCCATACCAGGCGCGGTCAAGCTGGGGGCTGAGTTCGGTCGCACGCCGCAGGGCGGACTCGGCATCGGCATAGTCGCCCAGTTCCTCCAGCATGAAGCCGTAGTTGAACCAGTGGCGGGCGTTGTCGGGGCACCCCTGCACAAGCTGCCGCAAGGTTTCGACGGCCGCGCGCTTGCGCCCCAGCTGCGCCTGCAGGTGCCCCTTGCTGGCCAGCGCGTAGTCGTCGCGGGGGAACTCGAGCAGCATGGACTCGAACAGATCGAGCGCGGCCTGCTGCCGGCCGAAGACCAGCAGCACCATGGCCCGCCACTTGAAGCCGCGATAGCGCAGGCCCTGCATCACTTGCATTGTTCCACCCCGATCTGAACGCAGATGCTGATCTTCGTGATGGTGGCTGCGAGCCACACGAAGAAAAGCAGCAGGAAGGCCACAAGAGGTACATGCCGGTCGAGCACGACCTTGGGCGTGATGAATCTCGCGCCCGCGATGAACGGACGAGTCATCACCTGGAGCAGCTGATAGAAGATGTTCTGCTCGCGCTTGGCCCCGGCAAGGATCGCAAGCACGCCCTGCCCCGCGAGGGCCAGAAGGGCAATCTCGGCCAGAAGCTTCACGACGCTGACAAGGGTGAGCAACCTGTCTCCCACGTGTTGTGTGGGTGCATGGTTTGAACGCGCGCTTACTCACCCCTTACAAAGCTTGACGCGCCCTGCGTAAACCCCCTCAGGGATTTCCCGATTTCTTCGCACAGCCGAGGCAGGCCTTTTGCGTGCCGCCTGCACACCTAAGGCTGAAGTGAAACTCCCACTCGACGGGGCACATTCGCATGCTTACAGTCAACTTACAGCATGGAGATGACGTGATCCAGAAGAGCTTCATCTATCAGAAGTCCGCGAAAGGTGCCGAGGCCATAGCGACGCGCCAGCATGGGTTGGCGCCAAAGCTGCGCTCCATGCTGATCCTGATTGATGGCAAGCGCAGCTTCGCGGATCTGGCCAAGATCTCTCAGATGCTCGGCGACACCGAACAGTTGCTCGGCCATCTGCTGGCCGACGGATTCATCGAACGCGGGACGGCCGCCGCCGCGCCTGCGCAGCCGCCGGTTTCAGCCCCAGCCCCACTTGCGCCGGCCACCGGGGCGCAGGCGGCCAGCCTCGTGGCGGCCCAGCGCTATGTCGTGCGCCGCCTCACCGACATCATGGGGCCCAACGCCGAAGACCTTTGCCTGAGAATCGAGGCGACCCGCAACGTCCACGATTTCCAGTTGGTTGTCGGGCGCGCCGAAGGCATGTTGCGCCAGTTCGTGAGTTCACAGGCCGCCGCCGCGTTCATGGCCGACATGCAGGCGCACATGCCCGCGTAGCCGAGCGTGCGACGGCCTCAGTCGGCGCGCAGGGTCAGCAGGCTGACGACGAGGGCCACCACGAAACCGACCGCCACGCCGAAAACGCCGGACGAGACCGGCACGATCCCGAACCACAGCTGCGGTTCAGCCGACAGTTTGAGCACGCCCCTCACGGCCGGTGCGTTCACAAGCATGTAGTAGATGGCGATGCCCAGCCCCGCCAGCATGCCCGCCACCGCGCCGGTACGCGTCGCGCCTTTCCAGAAGATGCCCAGCACCATGGCCGGCACGAAGGCGGATGCGGCAAGTGAGAACGAGGCCGAAACCAGGGGCAGGATGTCGGCGGGCTTGAGCGAAGCCACCATCGCCGCGACCAGCGCGACCGCCATCAACGCGAACTTGGACAGGATGACGCGCTGCTCCGGGGTGACGTGATGGCCGATTTCCTGCGAATACACGTCGCGCACCATGGCGTTGCTAATGGTCAGGAGCAGCCCGTCGGCCGTGGACAGCGCGGCGGCGAGCCCTCCCGCGGCCACCAGGCCGGACACCACGTAGGGCATGCCCCCGATCTCCGGAGTCGCCAGCATGATGATGTCCGCGCCCAGGCGGATCTCGCCGAACTGCACGATGCCGTCGCCGTTCACGTCGCTGACGGAAATGAGCGAGGCGTCAACCTTGGCCCACTGCAGGATCCACGAAGGCAGGTTATCGAAGCTGCTGCCCACCAGGCCCTGCATCACTTCGAACTTCACCAGCACCGCCAGTGCCGGCACGCTCAGGTAGATAAGGGCGATGAAGAACAGCGCCCATCCCACCGACGCGCGCGCCTCGGCGACCGTGGGTGTCGTGTAGAAGCGCGTGAGCAGGTGCGGCAAGCCGGCTGTGCCCACCATCAGGCAGAAGATCAGCGCGAGAAAATTGCGGCGCGACGTGTTGAAGGCTTCCTTCTCCGCGGGCGTGCCGTCAGGATCCCCCGCAAAGGGCTGGCCATGGGGCAGCAGCCCGCCCAGCGGCTTGGCACGCTCATGGCTTTCGGCCAGGGCGCGCGTCCAGAGTTCGCGCGCCCCTGCCTCGTCGCGCGGCAACGCCGCAAGCTCGCGGTGGGCAGCCACAATGAGCGCCGAGTCCGCGTTCTGCGCCTTCAGTTGCCGGATGCGCTGCTGGACGGCGGCACGTTCGCGCTTCAGGGAAGTGTCGATGTCCTGGAGCCGCGCCTCGTACTGCGCCGCCCGGCGCCTGTATTCGGCCTGTACCTGCTTTTCGGCCGGCGAGTCGATCAGCTTCTTTTCGAGCTCGGTGATCTTCTGCAACTGCTTGCCGTACACCAGGGGCGCCAGCGGGTTGCCCAGCTGCTTGTACGCCAGCCACGACACCGGGATGAGGAACGCCAGCAGCAAGATGATGTACTGCGCCACCTGGGTCCAGGTGATGGCCCGCATGCCGCCCAGGAAGGAGCAGAGCAGCACCCCGCCCAAACCGAGCAGGATGCCGATCTCGAACTGCACGCCCGTCAGGCGTGACGCAATGAGTCCGATGCCGTAGATCTGGGCCACCACATACGTGAAGGAGCACAGCATCGCCGAAAAGGCGGCAATCAGACGCGGCCAACGCCCGCCGTACCGTGCCGCGAAGTAATCGGGCACCGTGTACAGGCCCAACTGGCGCAGATAGGGTGCGACCAGCAGCGCCACCAGGCAAAAGCCCCCGGTCCATCCCAGCACATACGCCAGGCCCCCGGGCTGCGTGGCGGACCCCGAGAACCCCTGCAGGTACAGCCCGCCGGCCAGACTGATGAACGAAGCCGCGCTCATCCAGTCGGCGGCGGCGGCCATGCCGTTGTACATGGGCGGGATGCGCCGGCCCGCGACGTAGTACTCCTCGGGGTCGGTCGTGCGGCCATAGATGCCGATGGCCGCGTAGATCATCACGGTGGAAAACAGGAAGATCGGGCCCAGCCACTGCCGCGACAAGCCATTGCGCTCGGCCCAGGCCATGAGGCCCAATACGACGCACAAGCCCAGGATGTACTGGGTCAGGATGCGCGCCAGCCGCCTCTTGTAGTCGGCGTAGTCCCGGTTGTCTGCCATGTATGTTCGCGAGCCCCTCGGCGCGCATCATCGCACCGGAGGGGCCCCGCGGCCCACAGGGTAAGCGCTAGCGGGTCAGCGGCCCGCCAGCTGCTGCCAGGTGGCGATGACGCTATCGGGGTTGAGCGAAATCGACGCGATGCCCTCGTCGGCCAGCCACTGCGCGAAGTCCGGGTGGTCGCTGGGGCCTTGCCCGCAGATGCCCACGTACTTGCCCTGCGCCTTGCACGCGGCAATGGCTCGGCTCAACAACGCTTTCACGGCGGGATCGCGTTCGTCGAAATCCGCGGCCAGCAACTCCAGGCCCGAGTCGCGGTCCAGGCCCAGGGTGAGCTGGGTCAGGTCGTTCGAGCCGATGGAGAAGCCGTCGAAGAACTTCAGGAATTCGTCGGCCAGGATGGCGTTGCTGGGCACCTCGCACATCATGATCACCTTCAGCGCGGAATCGGCCACCCCCGGCACGCTGTCGCCGCGCTTCAGGCCATGTTCGGCCAGCAGCTGCGTCACGCGATCGGCCTGGCCCAGGGTGCGCACGAAGGGCACCATGACCTGCACGTTCACCAGGCCCATGTCGGTGCGCACGCGCCGCAGGGCTTCGCATTCCATGGCGAAGGCTTCATTGAACTCGCTGCTGATATAGCGGGCGGCGCCGCGGAAACCCAGCATCGGGTTCTCTTCCTCGGGCTCGTAGCGCGAGCCGCCAATGAGCTTGCGGTACTCGTTGGACTTGAAGTCCGACAGACGCACAATCACGGGCTTGGGCCAGAACGCCGCGGCGATGGTCGCCACGCCTTCGGCGACCTTGTCCACGTAGAACGCGCGGGGCGAAGCGTGGCCGCGGGCCACCGACTCCACGGCCTTTTTCAGGTCGGCATCCACGTTGGGGTAGTCGAGAATGGCCTTGGGGTGGACGCCGATGTTGTTGTTGATGATGAATTCGAGGCGGGCCAGGCCCACGCCCTCGTTGGGCAACTGGGCGAAATCGAACGCGAGCTGCGGGTTGCCCACGTTCATCATGATCTTGGTCTTGATCCTGGGCATCTCGCCGCGCTGCACTTCGCTCACTTCCGTGTCGAGCAGGCCGTCGTAGATGAAGCCGGTGTCGCCTTCGGCGCAGCTGACGGTCACGAGCGTGCCCTCGTTCAGCCGGTCGGTAGCGTCACCGCAGCCGACCACGGCCGGGATGCCGAGCTCACGCGCGATGATGGCGGCGTGGCAGGTGCGGCCCCCGCGGTTGGTGACGATGGCGCTCGCACGCTTCATCACCGGCTCCCAGTTCGGGTCGGTCATGTCGGTCACCAGCACGTCGCCGGCCTGCACCTTGTCCATCTCGCTGATGCTGTGCACCAGGCGAACCGGGCCGGTGCCGATCTTCTGGCCGATGGCGCGGCCCTCGGCCAGCACGGTGCCCCTGCCCTTGAGCTTGTAACGCAGTTCGGCCTTGCCCTGCTGCTGGCTTTTCACCGTCTCGGGGCGGGCCTGCAGGATGTAGATGTGGCCGTCGGTGCCGTCCTTGCCCCACTCGATGTCCATCGGGCGGCCATAGTGCTTCTCGATCACCAGCGCGTAGCGCGCGAGCTCCTCGACATCGGCGTCGGTGAGCGAGTAGCGGTTGCGCTGTTCGAGCGGCACGTCGACGGTCTTGACCAATTTTCCCGAAGCGGCCTTCTCCTCGGCCGTGGAGAACACCATCTGGATCAGCTTGGAGCCCAGGTTGCGGCGAATCACGGCGCGCTTGCCGGCCGCCAGCATGGGCTTGTGCACGTAGAACTCGTCAGGGTTCACCGCGCCCTGCACCACCGTCTCGCCCAGGCCGTAGCTGGAGGTGATGAAGACGACCTGATCGAAGCCCGATTCGGTGTCGATGGTGAACATGACGCCGGCCGCGCCGAGGTCGCTGCGGACCATGCGCTGCACGCCCGCGGACAGGGCCACGTCGGCGTGGGCAAAGCCCTTGTGAACGCGGTAGCTGATGGCGCGGTCGTTGTAGAGGGAGGCGAACACCTCCTTCATCTTGTGCAGCACGTCCTCGATGCCCACCACGTTCAGGAAGGTTTCCTGCTGGCCGGCGAACGAGGCGTCGGGCAGATCCTCGGCCGTGGCGGAGGACCGGACGGCGAAGCTGGCCTGCGCGTTGCCGGCGGACAGCGTGGCGAATGCCTCACGAATGGCTTTCTCGAGATCGGCCGGGAACGGCTGGGCTTCGATCCATCCGCGGATTTCAGCCCCGGCGGCGGCGAGCGCGCGCACGTCTTCAGTGTCGAGCGTGGTCAGGCGGGTGCTGATGCGCTGGGCCAGGCCATCATGCGCCAGGAATTGGCGGAAGGCGTGGGCCGTGGTGGCGAAACCGGTGGGCACGCGCACGCCCTGCGGCAGCTGCGAGATCATCTCGCCGAGACTGGCGTTCTTGCCGCCCACGATCTCGACGTGGCTCATTCTCAGGTTTTCGAAGGGAACAACCAGCAGGTTGTCTAGGCGGTTCTCCAGGGCGGTCGAGCCAGAAAGTGCAGACATGGGAAAGCTCCAAAAGTAGAAACCGGGTCTGCGCTCCAGCGGAGCGGCGCGGCATGACGGACCACCAGGCTTTGGTCTTGTTGGAATGGGCCGGGGCGGGTCATGCTCGAGAATTGGATAATTGCCGACATTGTAGGCGCCGCCGCCCCTTTCGCGGCTTGCAGGAATCTGAAAGCATTACAGCCATGCACACTCGCACCGTGTTTTTTATCTCCGACGGCACTGGCATCACGGCCGAAACCTTCGGCAACGCCATCCTCGCCCAGTTCGAGTTCAAGCCACGCCATCTGCGTCTGCCCTTCATCGACACGGTGGACAAGGCCCACCAGGTGGTACGGCAGGTCAACCACACGGCCGAAGTCGAGGGCCGCAAGCCCATCGTCTTCACCACGCTGGTGAACGTGGAGATTCTCCAGGTGATCGAGCAGGGCTGCAGGGGCATGCTGCTCGACATGTTCGGCACCTTTGTCCGGCCTCTGGAAATCGAGCTGGGCATCAAGTCCAACCACCGCATCGGCCGTTTCTCCGATGTCAGCAAGAGCCAGGAATACCACGACCGGATCGAGGCCATCAATTTCAGCCTGGCCCATGACGACGGGCAGTCCAACCGCGACCTGGAGCAGGCCGACGTGATCCTGGTCGGCGTGAGCCGAAGCGGCAAGACACCGACATCGCTCTACCTGGCCATGCAATACGGCCTGAAGGCGGCCAATTACCCGCTGATCCCGGAGGACTTCGATCGCCAGCAGCTGCCCACTGCGCTCGTGCCGCATCGCAGGAAGATCTTCGGCCTGACCATCCAGCCCGAGCGCCTGGCCGAGATTCGCAACGAGCGGCGGCCGCATTCGCGCTACGCGGCCCTGGACAACTGCCGCATGGAAGTGGGCGAGGCCGAAGCCATGATGCGGCGCGCCGGCATCCGCTGGCTCAGCACGACCACCAAGTCCATCGAAGAGATCGCCACGACGATCCTGCAGGAAATTCGGCCCGAGCGGCTCGAGTATTAGGCTCCCCCCCGAAGCGGCCTACGGCCGATGCCCCCTCGGGCTTCGCCCTCTCCCCCTCAGGGGGCGCCGCCAGCGGACCGGCAAAGCCGGATCCGCGGTGGCCCGCGAACAGGCGCCGGCTACGCGGCGCCATAGTAAAAAACTAACTATCTCATTTGATCAATGTTCTTGATCTATCTGGCATGGGCGGCCATCATCCATGGGCGTTCGCAATTTTACGCACTCAATCAATAGAGGAAACCCGATGTCCCTGATCAACACGCAAGTCACCCCCTTCCAGGCCACGGCCTACCACAACGGCAAGTTCGTCCCGGTCAGCGAGGAGAATTTCAAGGGCAAGTGGTCCGTGGTCGTCTTCTACCCGGCTGACTTCACCTTTGTCTGCCCGACCGAACTGGGCGACCTGGCCGACAACTACGAGGCCTTCAAGCGCCTGGGCGTGGAAATCTATGGCGTGTCCACCGACACCCACTTCACCCACAAGGCCTGGCACGACACGTCGGACACCATCCGCAAGGTGCAGTACCCGCTGGTCGGCGACCCCAACCACCAGCTGGCCCGCTTCTTCCAGGTGCTCATCACCGAAGGCGAGGACGCCGGCCTGGCACTGCGCGGCACCTTTGTGATCGACCCCCAGGGCCGCATCAAGACCATCGAAGTGCACGACAACGGCATTGGCCGTGACGCCCAGGAAACCCTGCGCCGCGTGAAGGCGGCCCAGTACATCGCCGCCCACCCGGGCGAAGTGTGCCCGGCCAAGTGGAGCGAAGGCGCCGAAACGCTGACACCGTCGCTGGACCTGGTCGGCAAGATCTAAGCGCCACGCGGCCGCCAGGGCCCCGGGCGCAGTGCGCCCCGGGCCCTTTTTCATTCCCAACGTTCCCAAGGAAGTCCGACATGCTCGACGCCAACCTGAAAGCCCAACTGGGTGCCTACCTGCAACGCATCTCGAACCCGGTGGAGCTGGTCGCATCGCTGGACGACACGCCCGCTTCGGCGAAGCTGCAGGCGCTGCTCGCGGACATCGCGGACGCTTCACCGCTGATGCGCGTCACCGAAACTCGCGGCGGCCCGCACCGCACGCCCTCGTTCTCGGTGACCCGGCCTGGCGAATCCACCGGCCCTCGCTTTGCCGGGCTGCCGATGGGGCACGAGTTCACGTCGCTAGTGCTGGCGCTGCTGCAAGTCGGCGGCTACCCGCCGAAGGTCGATGAAGCCGTGCTGCAGCAGATTCGCCAGTTGCAGGGCGACTTCGAGTTCGAGATCTACATCTCGCTCACCTGCCACAACTGCCCGGACGTCGTGCAGGCCCTGAACCTGATGGCGATCCAGAATCCGCGCATCAAGGCGACGATGATCGACGGCGCGCTGTTCCAGAACGAGGTGAAGGAGCGGCAGGTGATGGCCGTCCCCACGGTGTTCCTGAACGGTACGCACTTTGGCCAGGGGCGGATGAGCCTGGAGGAGATCCTCGCGAAGATCGACACCGGCGGCGTCCAGCGCGAGGCAGAGAAGATCGCCACCAAGGCGCCCTTCGACGTGCTGATCGTGGGCGGTGGTCCGGCCGGAGCGGCTGCAGCGGTGTATGCGGCCCGCAAGGGCATCCGCACGGGCATCGCATCCGAGCGCTTCGGCGGCCAGGTACTGGACACGCTGGGCATCGAGAATTTCGTGTCGATCAAGGAGACCGAAGGGCCGAAGTTCGCGCTGGCGCTCGAGGAGCATGTGCGCCACTACGATGTGGACATCATGAACCTGCAACGGGCCAAGGCAGTGGTGCCGGGCGCCGACCTCATCGAGGTCCAGCTGGAAAGCGGCGCATCGCTGAAATCGCGTTCCGTGATCATCACGACCGGCGCGCGCTGGCGCAACATCAATGTGCCGGGCGAGCAGGAATACCGCAACAAGGGCGTGGCCTACTGCCCGCACTGTGACGGGCCGCTGTTCAAGGGCAAGCGCGTGGCCGTGATCGGCGGCGGCAACTCCGGCGTGGAAGCGGCGATCGACCTGGCGGGCATCGTGGCGCACGTCACGCTGATCGAGTTCGACACGCAGCTGCGCGCGGACGCTGTCTTGCAGCGCAAGCTGGCGAGCCTGCCCAACGTGACGGTGCTGGTGAATGCCCAG
>DATILF010000150.1:0-26853 GCA_035476755.1 Ramlibacter sp. | reverse complement strand
GAAAAAGGCACGGGCGAGTGGTTGGCGCCGACGCGCTGCACCGGCGCCTTGAGGTCGCTGAAGAGGTGCTCCTGCAGCAGCGCGGCGATTTCCGCGCCCACGCCGAAATTGCGCACCGCCTCGTGCACGACCACCGCGCGCTTCGTCTTGGCCACCGACTTCAACAAGGCGGCTTCGTCCAGGGGCGAGATGGTGCGCAGGTCGATCAGCTCGACCTGGATGCCCTCGCCCGCCAGCTTGGCCGCGACGGCGGCACAGTCCTGCAGCACCCGGCTGTAGCTGATCACGGTGACGTCGCTGCCTTCGCGAACCACGTTGGCCTTGCCCAACGGGATGCGCTTGCCCATCTCCGGCATGGCGCCCGGGTTCCAGTAGGTCGGCATGTTCTCGATGAACAGGCACGGGTCGTCATCGAAGATGCACGACAGCATCAGCCCGTAGGCATCGGCCGGTGACGAGGGCGCCACCACCTTCATGCCGGCCGTGTGGGCGAACCACGCTTCCAGGTAGTCGGCGTGCTGGCCGCCGGTGCCGAAACCGGCGCCGGTCATGGTGCGGATGGTCAGGGGCACGTGGGTCTGGCCCCCCGACATGTAGCGCAGCTTGGCCGCATGGTTGACGATCATGTCCATCGCCACCGTGGTGAAATTCATCAGCATGATCTCGGCCACCGGCCGCATGCCGACAATGGCCGCGCCGATGGCGGCGCCGATGATCGCCTGCTCGGCAATGGGCGTGGAGCGCACGCGTGAAGTGCCGTACTTGGTGGACAGGCCCTTGGTCACGCCGACGATGCCGCCTTCCTGGCCATCGGCGATGTCCTCGCCCAGCAGGATCACGTTGGGGTCCAGCCCCATCGCCTCGTCCAGGGCCAGGTTGACGGCCTGGATGGTGTTCATGGTCGGAACTTTGATCTTCTCGGGGGCATTCATGCGCTCACCTCCTGGGCCAGCACGTCGGTATGCAGTTCGGCCAAATCGGGCACGGGACTGGCTAGCGCAAAGGCGACCGCTTCATCGATCTCCTGATCGATGGCTGCTTCCAGCGCGGCCAACTCGCTCTCGGCCACGCCGCCTTCCACCAGCCAGCTGCGGAACAACGGCACCGGGTCGCGCGCCATGGCCGCCTCCTTCTCGCCCTTGGCCATGTACGCGTCGGCATCGCCGAACACGTGACCGTGGAAGCGGAAGGTCTTGGCCTCGATCAGTGTCGGGCCTTCGCCGGCGCGGGCCCGTGCGACGGCTTCGCGCGCAGCCACGTACACGGCCAACGGGTCGTTGCCATCGATGGTGACGCCGGGCATCTGGTAGCCGATGGCGCGGTCCGAGATCTGCTTGGCCGAGGTGGCCAGGTCATAGCGGGTGTGCTCGCCATAGCCATTGTTCTGGCAGACGAAGATGACCGGCAGCTTCCACACCGACGCCATGTTCAGCGACTCGTGGAAGGCGCCGATGTTGGAAGCCCCATCGCCGAAGTACGCCACCGCGACACGCTTCTCGCCGCGGATCTGCGCCGCCAGGGCCAGGCCATTGGCGATGGGCATGCTGCTGCCGACGATGCCGGTGGTGACCATCACCCCCGACTCGGGGTGGGTGATGTGCATCGGCCCGCCCTTGCCCTTGCAGGTGCCGGTCGCCTTGCCGGCGATCTCGGCCCACAGCAGTTTCGAGGGCACGCCCTTGGCCAGCATGTCGTGGACGCCGCGGTAGATGGTGCAGATGTAGTCGTCGTTGGTCAGGTTCACCGACACGGCCGCGGGAATCGCCTCCTGCCCACGCGGCGAGTAATAGGGCGCGACGATCTTGCCGGACTTGATGACGGCGCGGAAGCGGTCGTCGCTGCGCTGGATCAGCGCCATGCGCCGGTAGATGTCGACGAGGGTCGCCTTGTCTACCTGGGGTTCTGGATGCATTGGGTACTCCTGATGTCGGTTCATGCCAGCGGCGCGCCCGCGGCATGATGCGCCGCGATGTAGCCGAAGGTGAAAGAGGCGCCGATGCTGGCGCCGGCGCCCGGATAGCAGCGCCCGACCACCGAGGCCGTGCAGTTGCCGGTGGCGTAGAGGCCGTCGATGACCGAGCCGTTCTCGCGCAGCACGCGCGCGTGCTCGTCCGTGACCACGCCGCCTGCGGTCCCCACATCGCCGGGGTACATGCGCACGGCATAGAACGGCGGCTTTTCAATGGCGCCCAGGTTGGGATTGGGCTTGACGGTCGGGTCGCCGTGGCAGCGGTCGAAGGCCCGCGAGCCGCGGCCGAAGTCGGTGTCGACGCCGGTCTGGCAGAAGCCGTTGAAGCGTGAAAGCGTTCGCGCGAGGCCGGCTTGGTCGATGCCGGTCTTCGTGACCAGCTCCTCGATGGAATCCGCCTTGATCATGTAGCCGCTGTCCAGCCACGCCTTGGGCACCTGGCCCGGCTGCGCCGTGCCCCAGGGGTAGTAGGCGCGCTGGCGGCTGTCCATGATCACCCAGCTCGGGACGGCCTTGCCGGTCTCTTTCTGCCTGCGGTACATGCGCTGGCCGATCTCCATGTAGGCGCCGGCCTCGTCGCAGAAGCGTTCGCCCAACTGGTCCACCATGATCGAGTAGGGCAGGGACAGGTCCAGGTGATGCATGAAGGGCAGCGGCGTGCCGTCGGCGGCATAGCCACCGGGACGGGGCGGCTGGCCGTCCGGCCCGAGTGAAGTGACCACCCACCAAGCCTCGTCCATGCAATCCACGGCGGCGCCCAGGCCCATGGCCATCTCGATCGCCTCGCCCGTGTCGCCCGGGTTGGCGTTGGTCCACTCGGCCGAGTTCGGCTGCGGCTGGAAGCGTGCGCGCATCGATGCGCTGCGCGAGAAGCCGCCGACGTTCATCAGCACGCCATCGCGCGCCCTGACCCGCACGGTGCGGCCGTCGCGCTGCACGGCCACGCCGGTGACCCGCCCGCCGTCGGTGATGAATTCGACCAGCGGCGATTCGGTCCAGATCGGCAGCTGCTCACGCAGCGCGATCTGCAGCATGCGGCCCTGGATGGCGGCGCCCGCGCCGGCCAGGCGCTTGCCGGTGAGCTTGGCCTTGATGATGCGGCCGGCCAGCGCCAGCGCCCTCTTCTTGCCGCCCCAGGTGCGCTTGACCAGCATCAGCTCAGGGAACTGGTCGGTCGGCACGGGCAGGCTGAAGCCCTTGTAGCGCGACAGCTTCGATTCCCACGCCCCGAGCTCGCGCGTGTCGAACAGTTCGGCCAGCAGGGAGCGCCCGCGCGGCTCGCCGCCGGGCAAGGTATCGTAATAGTCGGACCAGCCGTCCGCATAGACGAACTTCATGCCCTGGCGCTCCAGGAAGTCCACCATCTTCGGGCCGGTGCGGATGAACGCGTCCCGCCGCGCCGGCGTGGTGCCCGGACCGTCGTAGGTGACCGCGGCATCGAGGTATTGGCGCGCGCGCTGCGGGCTGTCCGCGACACCGGCGCGCTTCATCACCGGGTTGTCGGGAATCCACCAGACGCCGCCCGAAAAGCCGGTCGAGCCGCCCACCAGCGCCTGCTTCTCCACGATGAGGGCGGTTCGGCCCAGTGTCTTGGCGGCCAGCGCCGCGCACATCGAGCCGCCGCCGCTGCCGACGATCACCAGGTCGTACTGCTCGTCCCAGTTCATGGCGCCGCTCATGCTGACTTCTCGTCGTACAGGTACTCGCGCAGCACGCGGTGGAAGTTGGAGATCGATGATTCCTGCAGGGGGTTGGTGCGCGCACCGCGGAAGCCGCTGGACTTCATGCCCTTCTGCACCTCGGTCATGTTGGCGAAGTCCTGCGACAGGATCAGGCCGAAGCGTTCGACAGTGTCGGTCTTCCAGTCGTCCACGCCCCAATAGAACTCGCGCTTGAGCGGCGGCTCGGTGCCGGGGGCGTAGCGGGCGATGGAGCAGATGTCGTAGAAGCAGGAGTCCGGGTTGTCGCCGTCCGGGCGGGCCCGGTAGAACAGCATGCCGTCCGGCGACATCAGGAAGACCATGTTCGGGAAAACATGCCAGTCGGTGCCGGCCTTGTAGATCTGCTCAGGCGTGATCGCGGGGTAGCCGGCGCCGTCGGCCATCGCGGCCTCGTACTGGAACTGGCCGGCCTTCATCAACAGTTCGAGGTGCGGCGTATCGGGCGGGCACTCGGCCAGGATGCGTTTGGTGGCCTGCAAGTCACGGTCGGTGATGATGGCCTTCAGCTGGTCTTCCAGGTCCTGGAAGAACTTGACGATGCCCGGACGCACGTCGTCGGGCACCGGGCGGCCGGTCCGCGGCGAGGGGGCGCCGGGCAGCCGAGCCGGATTCGGGTAGCCGAACATGCCGTGCTTGCCGAAGGTGAAGCTGCGCGTGACATCGTCGCCCTGCGTGTCCAGCAGCTGCGGGTGCGTGCCGAACACGTGGTAGCCCTCGTTGAAGGCTTCCAGCGCCACCTTCCAGTTGCAGGGCAGGCGCACCGACTTGTACCAGCGATAGCGCATTTTTTCGAACTCGAAACAGTTCGTGTACTCGGGCACGGGCGCCAGGTGCTCGGCCAGCGGCTCGCAATCCGGGTCGAAGTTGACGAAAACGAAGCCGGCCCAGGTGTCCAGCTTGAGCTCGGACAGCGCGAAATCCTCGTCAGCCATGTCCGGGCAGCCGTCCCAGTCCTGCCGGTCCACGATGCGGATGACCTTGCCGTCCAGGCCCCATTGCCAGCCGTGGAAGCGGCAATGCAGGCGCTGAGCCGTGCCGCAACCCTCGGTGATGCGGCGGCCGCGGTGCTGGCAGACATTGTGGAAGGCGCGGATGGTATCGGCGGTCTGCCGCACCACGACCACGGATTCGTCGTTGATGTCGTAGGTGACATAGTCACCCACGTACGGAATCTCTTCCAGGCGGCAGGCCAGCTGCCAGACCCGGGGCCAGAGCCGCTCTTTTTCGAGCTGCACGACGTCCCGCGACAGGTAGTGGTCGGCGGGTACATAGTCCACGCGGACCCGGGGCTTCACGGCTGTGTCCAAGTTATCTCCTCGTAGGACCCGACGCCCGCCGGATCGGCCTGGACGTTCGAATCGCACCTTTATGTGAATGACGTTCTACAATATAAACGCCGGTCTGTTCCCTGTCAACGTGGCGAACCCCGTCCCAGCGGGCTGGCGGACCGACACCCCGGTGCTTGACAGGCCAACGCACCTGAGTTCAGAATTGCGCACTGCGTTCACATATTAGACCGATCAAGCGCGAGCGGTCAGGCAGCAAGCCAAGCGTGCGCAGGGGAGCATCCGGGTGAGTTACGAATTGAACGAAGAACAGGAGAGTATTCGCGATCTGGTGCGCCGCGTGGCGCGCGAAAAGGTCGCGGCCCGCGCCGACGAGATCGACCGCACCGCGCAATACCCGCAGGACATGTTCGAGCTGCTCAAGAGCCTGGGCCTGTTCGCCCTGCCCTTCCCGCCCGAGTACGGCGGCACCGGCAGCCTGCTGTCGGGTTGCATCGCGGTCGAGGAACTTGGCCGGGTCTGCTACAACACCGGCTACCTGCTGGTGGTGCAATGGACACCTTTCGGCGCCATCCTGGCGGGCGGCACCGAAGCGCAGAAGGCCCGTTACCTGCCCGGCCTGGCCAGCGGCGACCTGCGCGGCGCGCTCTCGCTCACGGAGCCGCAGAGCGGCTCGGACGTGTCGGGCATCAAGACCACCGCCAAGCGCAGCGGCGACCACTACGTGATCAACGGCGCGAAGATCTGGTGCACCAACGCCGACATCGCCGACTTCATCCTGATGGCCGCCAAGACCCAGGACGAAGACGGCAAGCCGCTGGGCATCAACCTGTTCCTGATCGACAAACCCGTTGACGGCCTGACGGTGGGCCGCAAGGAAGACAAGATGGGCGCGCGCGGCGTGCCCTCGTGCCCGCTGTTCCTCGACAACGTGCGCGTGCCGGTCGAGGCCCGCCTGGGCCCCGAGGGCGGCGAAGGCTTCAAGGTGGCGATGGAAGCGCTCAACACCAGCCGCCCCATCGTCGCGGCGCGCGCCGTGGGCATTGCCCAGGGCGCCATCGACCACACCATCAAGTACATCCAGGAGCGCCGCGCCTTCGGCCACGCGATCAGCGACTTCCAGGGCGTGCGCTGGATGATCGCCGACATGGCGATGCAGACCGAGGCCGCGCGCCAGCTGGTCTATCGCACCGCGGCCATGGTCGATGCGGGCGTCACGGGCAAGGCCCTGGCACCGATGGCGGCCATGGCCAAGTGTTTCGCCTCCGACGTGGCCATGAAGGTCGCGACCGACGCGGTGCAGCTGTTCGGCGCGGCCGGTGTCTCGGCCGAGTACCCCATCAACCGCTATTTCCGCGATGCGAAGGTGGTGCAGATCATCGAGGGCACGAACCAGATTCAGCGCAACATCATCGCCGGCAGCCTGCTGGGGAAGGCCGCGAAGTGAGCACCGCAACGGCCTTGCGTCAAGGCCCTCTAGCAGGGGTCAAAGTGGTGGAGCTCGCCGGCATCGGTCCCGGGCCGATGTGCGCCATGCTGCTGGCCGACCTGGGCGCCACGGTGATCCGCGTGGACCGAAAGCAGCCGGTGTCGCAAGGCATCGAACGTCCGCTCAGGTTCAACACCTTGCTGCGCAATCGCGGCATCATCGCGCTGGACCTGAAGGACCCGCGGGCCGTCGAAGCCGTGCTCGAGCTGGTGGAGCAGGCCGACGCGCTGATCGAGGGCTTTCGCCCCGGCGTGACGGAGCGCCTGGGCCTGGGCCCCGATGTCTGCCTGGCCCGCAACCCGCGCCTGGCCTACGGCCGCCTGACCGGCTGGGGCCAGGACGGGCCGTTGTCGCAATGGGCAGGGCACGACATCAACTACCTGGCGCTCACGGGCCTGCTCGACGCGATCGGCCGCGAAGGCCAGCCGCCCACCCTGCCCTTGAACATCGTCGGCGACTATGCCGGCGGCTCCCTCTACATGGCCATCGGGCTGCTGTCCGCCATCCTGGAAGCACGCCAGTCGGGGCAGGGCCAGGTGATCGATGCCGCCATCGTCGACGGTGCGGCGCACCTGGCCACCACGTTCTTCGGCATGACGGCCGCCGGCATCTGGAAGCCCGGGCGCGGCACCAACATCACCGACTCCGGCTCGCACTTCTACGACTGCTACGAATGCGCCGACGGCGGCTGGATCGCGGTCGGGCCGATCGAGGAGAAGTTCTTCGGCCTCTTGCTGGGCAAGCTCGACATCGACCCCGACAGCCTCGGCCCGCAGTTGTCGCGCGACCACTGGAAAGCCGCCAAGTCCGTCCTGGCGGCACGCTTCAAGACCCGCACCCGCAACGAATGGACGGCCCTGCTCGAGGCCAGCGATGCCTGCGTGTCGCCGGTGCTGGGCTTCCATGAGGCGCCCGACCATCCACACCTGAAAGCGCGCGAGACCTTCGTCGAGATCGACGGCATCGTGCAGGCCCGGCCGGCGCCGCGTTTTTCGCGCACGGTGCCCGCGGTGCCCACCCCCCCGCAACCGATCACGCCGGAAAATACCGACCGCTGCTTGTCAGCCTGGCTCGCACCGAGCAAGATTGCCCGGTTGCGCGAGCAGGGCTTGATCGACTAGCGCTCAACCCTACCCCACATCCTTCGCCTTCATGGACCTTCGATTCACCGCCGACGAAATCGCCTTCCGCGACGAGGTGCGCGCCTTCTTCAAGCAGGCGCTGCCGGCCGACATCCGACGCAAGGCCGAGCTCGGCCAGCGCATCTCCAAGCCCGAGATGCTGCGCTGGGTGCGCATCCTGCACGACAAGGGCTGGGCCACGCCCTCCTGGGCGCCCGAATGGGGTGGCACCGGCTGGGACCCGGTCAGGCAGTACATCTTCAAGGAAGAGCTGCACATGGCGCCCGCGCCGGAGCCGATCTCGTTCAACATGAACATGATCGGGCCGACCCTGATCGCGTTCGGCACCGACGAGCAGAAAAGGCACTTTCTGCCGAAGATCGCCCGCATGGACTACTGGTTCTGCCAGGGGTTCTCGGAGCCGGGTGCCGGCTCGGACCTGGCGGCATTGCGCACGACCGCCGTGCGCGAGGGTGATCACTACATCGTCAACGGCCAGAAGCTCTGGACGTCCACCGCCCACCACGCCGACTGGTGTTTCCTGCTGGTGCGCACCGACCCGTCGGCCAAGAAGCAGCAGGGCATCACCTACCTGCTGATGGACATGAAGTCGCCGGGCATCACCATCCGGCCCATCGTCACCATCGACGGCCACCACGAAACCAACGAGATGTTCCTGGACAACGTGCGCGTGCCGGTGAGCCAGCTCGTGGGTGAGGAGAACAAGGGCTGGGACTGCGCCAAATACCTGCTGGGCCACGAGCGCAGCGGCATCGCCCGCGTCGGCGTTTCCAAGATGCGGGTTCGCCGCGCCAAGCAACTGGCGGCGCAGGTCATGTCCGAAGGCCGCCCGCTGATCGAGGACGAGCGCTTTCTCGAGAAAGTCGCGCTGATCGAGGTCGAGCTCAAGGCCCTGGAGATCACCCAGATGCGGCTGATCTCGGAAATCGGCAAATCGGCCGACAACAAGCCCGACCCTAAGTCGTCCATTCTCAAGATCAAGGGCAGCCAGCTGCAGCAGGCGAGCGCCGAGCTGCTGATGGAAGTAGCGGGCTACAGTGCCATGGAGTTCGACCCCGCATTCGTGAGCGGACTGCACAGCGACACCGAGGGCGACGACTGGGCGCTGACCCTCGCGCCCAACCACTACTGGGCTCGCCACGTCTCCATCGTCGGCGGCTCCAACGAGATCCAGCGCAACATCCTGGCCAAGACCGTTCTCGGGCTGTAAACGACATGGACTTCGATCTTTCCGACGAGCAGCGCATGCTGCAGGACAGCGTGCAGCGGCTGCTGGCCGAGCAGTGCAGCTTCGAGCAGCGCCACGCCCTCATCACCCATCCCGACGGCGCGGGCCGCGCACTGTGGCAACAATTCGCCGAGCTCGGCCTGCTGGGCCTGCCGTTCGCGGAGGAAGACGGCGGCTTCGGCGGCGGTGCGGTGGACACTTTCCTGGTGATGCAAGCCCTGGGCCGGGCGCTGGCGCCGGTGCCCTACCTGGCGACGGTCGTGCTGTGCGGCGGCCTGTTGCGCGCGGCCGCATCGGCTTCGCAGCGCGCTGAACTGGTACCACGCATCGCGGCCGGTGAACTGACACTGGCCTTGGCGCACAGCGAAGCCCAGGCGCGCTACGACCTCGCCGACGTGCGCACCACGGCCCGCCGGGCCGGTGACGGCTGGGTCCTCGAGGGCGAAAAGCGCTTCGTGCTGGCCGGCGACACGGCGGACCGGTTCATCGTCTCGGCGCGCGTGGCCCCCGCCAGCGCCGAGGCGGATGGCATCGCCCTCTTCCTGGTGGATGCCGCCCAGGCCGGCCTGGCCCGCCGCGGCTACCTCTCCCAAGACCGCAACCGCTGCGCCGACCTGCGCCTGAACGCTGTCACGCTCGGCGCTGACGCGCTGCTGGGCGAGCCCGGCCACGCCCTGCCCGCGATCGAAGCCGCGGTCGATGCGTCCATCGCCGCGCTGTGCGCGGAAGCGGTGGGCGCGATGGACTACGCCCACGATCTGACGGTGGACTACCTGAAGGTGCGCAAGCAGTTCGGCGTGGCCATCGGCTCGTTCCAGGCGTTGCAGCATCGCGCCGTGGACATGCTGGTCGCGGCCGAGCAGGGGCGCAGCATGGCGCTGTACGCCACCATGATGTGCACCGAGCAGGACCCGCGGGAGCGGGCACGGGCGATCTCCGCCGCCAAGGTGCAGATCAACCAGTCGGCGCGCTTCGTCGGGCAGGAAGCGGTGCAGTTGCACGGCGGCATCGGCATGACCGAAGAGTGCCAGGTCGGCCACTACCTGCGGCGGCTGTCGATGATCGAGATGCAGTTCGGGGATACGGCCCACCATGTGCGAAAACTGGCGCGGGCGGGGGGATTGATCGCCCAGACCTCGAGCCCTTGACGAGCGCGCCATGCGAACCACACGCTTTTCGACCCGCATCACGCAGATGCTGGGCATCCGCCACCCCATTCTGGCCGGCGGCCTGGGCCCGAAGGTGTCCGATGCGCGCTATGTCGCCTCCATCGTCAACGCCGGGGGCATGGGCTTCCTCGTGGCGGCGGGCTTCCCCGATCCCGGCGAGTTCCGTGACCAGCTGGCCCTGTGCCGGGAGTTGACGCAAGGCCAGGCTTTCGGCGTCAACCTCTACATCTCGCGGCAGGCCGGCGGCGTCGAGCGCGTGCGCCAGCAGATCGAACTGATCGCCGGTGCCGGCGTGTCCTGCGTCGAAACCGCGGGCGCGAGCCCGGAGCCGGTGGTGGCCATGCTGCGCGAAGCCGGTGTGAAGATCCTGCACAAGGTGCCGGCTGTCAGCTATGCGCACACGGCGGTGCGCATGGGCGTCGATGCGGTGATCGTGGTGGGCAACGATTGCGGGGGGCACCCCGGCATCTACGGCATCGGCACCATGGTGCAGGCGGCCCACGCTGCCGCGTCCCTGGAGCTGCCCCTTGTGGTCGGCGGCGGTATCGGCACCGGCAGCCAGCTGGCCGCCGCGCTGGCCTTGGGCGCGGACGCCGTGGTGATGGGAACGCGCCTGCTGGTGGCCGAAGAACTCTGGATCCACCGCCGCTACAAGGACTTCCTGGTCGATGCGAACGGCACCGAAAGCACGGTGGTGAAGAAGGCCATCCGCGACAACCACCGCGTCCTGCGCAACGACAGCGCCAAAGCCGTGGAGGCGCTGGATGCCGCCGGCGTCACCGATTTCGAGCAGTTCCGCCCGCACGTGGTCGGCGCGCTGGCGCACGAGGCCTATGTCACCGGCGACACGCGCCACGGCATGCTGGACTTCGGCCCGGCCGCCGTGTTCGCCGACCGCGTGGAGCCGATGGAAGCCATCATCGACCGGCTCATCGACGACGCGAACGCCGCCGTGGGGCGGCTCGCGCGGTTGGCGGCCTGAGGCGCGATGCAGCCGCACCGGGGCTGCATGAGCACGTGTTCGCGATGGCCAGGGAGCGCGGGCCGGCCATCCGGCGGTGCTGCATGCCGCCACATCGATGCCATTGGGGGCCACCGGGAAGATCCTCAAGCGCGAGCTGTTCCGCGCGCCTCGCCCCCATTGAACGCATCCGCCACGAAATCCACCAAAGCCTTCACACGCACCGAAGACCGGTGCTGCTGCGAGTACACCGCATAGATGTCGGCGTCCGGACTGGCATAGCCCGCGAGTACTTGCACCAACCGGCCGCTGGCCAGGTAGCGCTGGACATCCCACTGCGCGCGCAGCAGGACGCCATGGCCCTCCAGGGCCCATTGGACGGCAACGCCGCCGTCATTGGTGGTGAGGTTGCCGCGGATCTTCACCGCTTCGCTCTTCGCACTCGTACGCACGAGCCGCAGCGGTGAGAATCGCCATTGCCCGTAGGCTTCGTCGCCCTGGCGAATACCGATGCAGTTGTGCTTGGCGAGATCGCCCGGGGTGGCCGGAGTGCCATGGCGCTGAAGGTATGCGGGCGATGCAACAACCACTCTCTGGTTCGCTGCGATGAAACGCGCGATGCCGCGTGAATCGGGCGGAGGCCCGAAGCGAAAGCACACGTCGTAGGCATCGTCCGTCAGCGGCGGCGGGTTGACCGACAGCTGCAGTTGCACGTCCACCTTCGGGTGCTTGCGCACGAACTGTGACAGCAGGGGTGCGATGTGGCTCCTTCCGAAGCCGAGCGTGCTGTTCACGCGCAGCGAGCCCTGGGGGGCCTGCGCCAGGCCGAAGAGCTGGTTCTCCATCTCCTCGACCTCGCCCAGGATCTTGCGGGCGTTCTCCAGGTAAAGCTCCCCTTCGGGCGTCAGGCCCATCCGGCGGGTGGTGCGCTTGACCAGCGCCGCGCCGAGCCGCGCCTCGATCTGCGACAGCCGCTTGCTCACGGCGGGGGTGGTGATGCCCAGCTCGCGCGCCGCCGCGGTCAGGCTGCCGCATTGCACGAGCGTCGAGAAGAAACCGAGATCGGCGGGGTGGATGGCTTTGCCCATGCAACGGATTGTGCGCGCGCATTGTTGAAATCAGGTTAACGCCGGCAAGGGCGGCATGGGCCCCGAGACGCAGGAAGGCTGTGTCGAGAACAAGGCCGTGCACGCGATCTTCCCCGGTGGCTGCGCCGTGCTGGCCGCCACCAAGGTGGAGAAGATCGAGGGGGCCGAGTGGAAGGACCTCGGCATGCCCGAGACGCTCTGGGTCAACCGGGTGAAGGACTTCGGCCCGCTGATCATCTCGATCGACACCAAGGGCAAGAACCTGATCGAAGAGAACAAGGCTGTCTTCAACGAAAAGAAGAAGCCGATTCTCGAGCGCATCAACCAGCAGGTGCGCTTCATCAAGTAGGACGCGATTCAACGACGGCTGGCCCGGAGATTCCTTGTGTTGTCCGTGGCGCTGAAATGGAGCAGGAAGTCTGCCAAACGCGCGTTGGCGCTGGGAATATCCTGCCTGGGGAGCAGCAATGCCCAGCGGCTCGACCGGCAATCGCTCGTCGAGCTTCAACACCGCCAGTTCGCGCGGTGCGTGACCTTGGCGGCGAATACGAGCTGACCCATTTGCGTTCTCGATGACTTGTTGCGATGCCGCGAAGTGTCCGAGCGGCCCGCGCTTGCAACAAGCAAGGAATGTTGGGTGATTCGCCAGAAATCACCGTCAATCAAGGCGGCATTTCTTGCGCTGGCTCAAAGACAGGCAGCCCGGCCCGCCCTCTCGCGTCGGGCGCGACATGGCCAGATTCGGGCAGACGCTGGGGGCGAGCCCGGCTCAGCCGTTGACAGCCTTCTTGCTGGCGCCGCCGATGCTGCCCACCACGCCGGAAGCCTTCTTGGTGACCTCCTTGACGGTCAGCTTGAGGAAATCGAGTTCGCTGCGGAAGCGCTCGGACGGGCCGGCGATGTTGAGCGATGCGACGCAGCGGCCGCTGGCGTCGAACACCGGGCCCGCCACGGCGGACAGGCCCTTCAGGTAGCCATCGATGGACCAGGACACACCCTCGGCGCGGATCTTGTCCAGCTCCTGGCGCAGGGCGCCGCGGCTGATCGGGATCGCGGTCTTGGCCTTGAACACCACGGAGGCAAGATAGTTGTCCAGCCACTTCTTGTCGCTGAAAGCCAGCAGCAGGCGGCCGGCGGAACTGGCGTACAGGGGGCGGGTCGTGCCCACGGGAATCTGGTAGCGCACCGGGTGCGGGCTGTCGATGATCTCGACGTAGGTCAGCGCCTCGGCTTCGTTGTTCATCACGCCCAGCAGCACGGTCTCTTCGGTGCGCGCCGAGAGTTCCTCCATGAAGGGCCGGATGATGTTGGGAAAGTTCCAGGCCGACATGACGCTGGCGGACAGCCGGTAGATCGAGGGGCCCAGCTTGTAGACCCCTGCGCCGTGAATCAGGTACCCCTCGGACACCAGCGGGCGCAGCAGATTGAGCAGGCTGCTCTTGGGCGACTCCAGCGCCACGCTCAACTCGGCCAGGGTCATGCCGTTGGCGGCCTGCGAGAGCACACCGAACAGGCCCAGCAACCGCGTCAGCGAACGAGGCCCGCTGGCATCGCGCTCGGGGGCGGCGGCGGTGTCTTCCGTTGGCTTCTTGGGCGGCATGGGCGAGTCCTCGGGGCGGTTGATGTCGAACAGCGCCTTACGCAGCGGCGCCGCGCCAATCGTAACCGACGGGACCGCTCGTGCCACGCGCCGCCTTGCCACGTCAGAGCGCCCCGGTCAACTCCGGGACGGCCTGGAACAGGTCGGCGACCAGGCCATAGTCGGCCACTTCGAAGATCGGCGCCTCGGCGTCCTTGTTGATGGCGACGATCAGCTTGCTGTCCTTCATGCCGGCCAGGTGCTGGATGGCGCCGGAAATGCCCACCGCGATGTACAGCTCCGGTGCCACGATCTTGCCGGTCTGCCCGACCTGGTAGTCGTTGGGCACGAAGCCCGCGTCCACCGCCGCGCGGGACGCCCCCACCGCACCACCGAGCTTGTCGGCCAGCTTGTCCAGCAAGTGGAAGTTCTCGCCGCTGCCCATGCCGCGCCCGCCCGAGACGATCACGCGGGCCGCCGTCAACTCGGGCCGCTCGGATTTCGTGAGCTCCTGGCCCACGAAACGCGTGGCCGTGAAATCGGGCCCCGCCGGGATGGCCTCGACCGGTGCCGAGCCGCTGCCATCGGGCGCCGCGTCGAAGGCCGCGCCGCGCACGCTGAGCACCTTGATGGCGTCGAGCGCCTTCACGGTGGCCAGGGCAGCGCCGGCATAGATCGGCCGCACGAAGGTGTCGGGCGCCACGACCGCGACGATGTCGGAGAGCTGGGCCACGTCCAGTTCGGCGGCCACGCGGGGCAGGAAGTTCCTGCCCGCCGCCGTGGCGCCGGCCAGCACGTGGCTGTAGTCGCGCGCCAGGTTCACCACCAGGCCGGCCAGCTGTTCGGCCGTCGGTTGTGCATAAGCGGGCGCATCGGCCACCAGCACTTTGGCAACGCCGTCGATGCGGGCGGCTGCGGCCGCGGCACCGGCGCATTCGTGGCCCGCGACCAGCACATGGACCTCGCCGCCGATCTGCCGGGCGGCACTCACGGCGGCGCGGGTGGCGCCCTTGAGGGAGACGTTGTCGTGTTCTGCGATGACGAGGGATGTCATGAATGGTTCCTGTATTGGCTGTCATGCCGGACCTGATCCGGCATCCACCGGGGCGCGCCCCAATGGATTGCGGGTCAAGCCCGCAATGACAGGCTCAGATGACTTTGGCTTCGTTCTTGAGTTTGTCCAGCAGCGCGGCCACGTCGGCCACCTTGATGCCGCCGGCCCGCGCCTTCGGCTCGGCGACCTTCAGCACCTGGGTGCGGGGCGCCAGGTCCACGCCCAGCGTGTCCGCCGCCACCGTTTCCAGCGGCTTCTTCTTGGCCTTCATGATGTTGGGCAGCGTGACATAGCGCGGCGAGTTCAGCCGCAGGTCCACGGTGACCACCGCGGGCAGGTCCAGCGCCAAGGTCTCCAGGCCGCCGTCCACCTCCCGCGTGACCGCCACGGTGGCGCCGGCCACCGCCACCTTCGAGGCGAAGGTGGCCTGCGACCAGCGCAGCAGCGCGGCCAGCATCTGGCCGGTCTGGCCGGCGTCGCCGTCGATGGCCTGCTTGCCCAGCAAGACCAGCCGGGGCTGCTCCTTGTCCACCAGCGCCTTCAACAGCTTGGCCACATGCAGCGGCTCCAGGTCGGCGGCGGTCTCGATGAGCACCGCGCGGTCGGCGCCCAGCGCCATCGCCGTGCGCAACGTCTCCTGGCAAGCCGCGCCGCCGATGCTGACGGCCACGACTTCGGCGACCACCCCGGCCTCTTTCAGCCGCACGGCCTCTTCCATGGCGATCTCATCGAAGGGGTTCATCGACATCTTCACGCCGGCCAGGTCCACCCCGCTGCCGTCCGACTTGACGCGAGCCTTGAGGTTGTAATCGATCACGCGCTTCACAGCGACGAGTGCTTTCATGTCAGTTCTCCATGTGCCGCGCGTTTACACGGGGTCCCAGGGGGTGAGCTTCATCGAGGGCACGTTCTCGGCGAAGCTGGCTTCGAAGGCGGGCATCGCGTCGTCGGCGATCATCTCGGGCGTCCAGCCGTCACCCCGGTGCATCGAGCGGATCATGCGGATCTGGTTGAACAGGTAGATCTCGTTGGCGCGCACGCCGAAGATCTGGCCCGACACATGGGCCGAGCGGTCGCTGGCCAGGTACACGGCCAGCGGCGCGATCTTGGCGCTTTCCATCTTCTTGAGCTTTTCCACGCGCGCCTTCTGCTCGGGCGTTTCCGCCGGGATGCTGGCCGTCATCGCGGTCCAGGCCCAGGGCGCAATGCAGTTGGAGCGCACCTTGAACTTGGCCATGTCCAGCGCGATCGACTTGGACAGGCCGACCAGGCCCATCTTGGCGGCCGAGTAGTTGCCCTGGCCCAGGTTGCCGATCAGGCCGGAGGTGGAGGTCATGTGGACGTAGCTGCCGCCTTCCTGGCTCTTGAAATGCGGCGCGGCGGCACGGGTCATGAAGAACGAGCCGTTCAGGTGGACGTCCACCACGGCCTGCCATTCTTCCTTGCTCATGTTGAATATGAAGCGGTCGCGCACGATGCCGGCGTTGTTGACGATGCAGTCGATGCGCCCGAAGTTGTCGAGCGCGGCCTGCACGATCTTGTGGGCCGAATCCCATTCGGCCACGCTCTCGACAGCCGCGACAGCCTGGCCGCCCGCCGCGCGGATCTCCGCGACCACGCCGTCGGCGAGCGCTTGCCCGGTTTCCTTGTCGCGCCCCAGGTCATTGACCACCACCTTCGCGCCATGCGCGGCGAAAGCCTTCGCGAAATCACGGCCGATGCCGGCACCCGCGCCGGTGACGACCACCACTTTGTCTTGAACAATGCCCATTGCTTTTTCCTTGAAGAGTGTTCAGTTACCGCCAAATTCCGGCGCGCGCTTGGCGCGGAAGGCCGCCACGGCCTCCGCATGATCGCTGGTCTGATTCGACAGCATTTCGTAGGCGGCGCCGGCTTCCAGCACGGAAGCGGCCACCTGCTTGAGGCCCACATTGATGGTGGCCTTGGTCCACTGCAGCGCGCGCCGGGCACCGGAGGCCAGGCGCTGCGCGAACGCATCCACCGCGGCATCCAGCTCGGCGGCCGGGTGCGAGAAATTCACCAGCCCCATCTTCGCCGCTTCGGCCCCGGTGAGGTGGTCGCCGGTGAAGAGGTACTGCTTGGCGCGCGCATAGCCGATGAGCTGGGGCCAGATCACGGCCCCGCCGTCGCCGGCCACAAAGCCCACCTTCACGTGCGGATCGGCGATCTTGGCGTGGTCGGCGGCGAAGCTGATGTCGCAGAACAGCGCGATGGTGGCGCCCAGGCCGATCGCGGGGCCGTTGATCTTGGCGATGATCGGCTGTGGGATGTCCAGCAGCGCGGCGATCAGGCGCTTGCCGGCCGCCACTTCGCCGTAGATGCCGCTGGGCACATCGACGAGTTGCTGCATGTGGTCGATGTCGCCGCCGGCGCTGAAGGCCTTGCCCGCGCCGGTCAGCACGATGACGTGGGTTTCCTCGTCGCGTGGCACCTCGTGCACGAAGCGCTCGAAATCGCCGTGCAGGTCGTTGTCGAAGGCGTTGAGCGTGTCCGGCCGGTTCAGGGTGACATGCAGCACGCGGCCATCGCGGCGGAAGGAAAGGGTCTTGTAGTTGTCGTAGTTCATGGCAGTCCTTTGTCGTGCGATCAGGCGGCCTGGCGCTGGGCCTGGATGAATCGGTCGAGATGCCAGTCGCTGTCGCCGTAGATCTTCTCCAGGGCCAGCAGGCGCTTGTAATAGTGGCCCACCTGGTATTCGTCGGTAACGCCGATGCCGCCATGCAGCTGGATGCCCTGGCCGCCGACGAAACGGCCGGCCGATCCGAGCATCACCTTGGCCGCCGATACGGCCTGGCGCCGGGCCGCGGCTTCGCCCTCCAGGTGCGCCATGCCGCGGTAGAGAATGGAACGCGTCTCCTGGACCTCCACGAACATCTCGGCCATGCGGTGCTGCAGGGCCTGGAACTTGCCGATGGGCTGGCCGAACTGGTGGCGCGTCTTCAGGTATTCGCTGGTCAGCGCCAGCACCGCTTCCATGCAGCCCAGCGCCTCGGCCACCTGGGCCAGCGCGGCCCGGTCCAGGGCTTCCTCGAGCACGGCCACGGCGCTGCCAGGACCGGCCATCAGGGCATCGTGGCCCACCGCCACGCCGTGCAATTCGAGGTCGCCCGCGCGGGTGCCGTCGATCAATGGGTAGCTGGACAGGAGCACGGCTTCCCGGTGCACCAGGAACAAGGCGGTGCCCTCGCCCTCCACCCGGGCCGAGACGATGAAGTGCGCCGCGGCAGGCGCCCCGGGCACCATCATCTTGGTGCCGTCGATGACCCAGCCGGCCGGCGTTGGTTTCGCGCGCGCTTTCACGCTGTCGAGTTCGAAGCGGCTGCCCGGTTCGCTGTGCGCCAGCAACGTGATCGCGCTGCCATCGGCAATGCCGGCCAGCAAGGCTTCACGCTGCGCGGCGAATCCGGGGGCGTCCCCGCGCTCGATCAGCCGGGCCGCCAGCACGGCGCAGCCCACGAAGGGCTCCAGGACCATGCCGCGACCGAGTTCCTCGGCCACCAGCGCGGTCTCCACGAAACTGCAGCCCAGGCCGCCGAGCGCTTCCGGGATGGACAGCGACAGCCAGCCCATCTCCGCATATTGCGACCAGCGCTCGCGCGACCAGCCGCCGTCGGCGACCCATTTGCGGCGCGCTTCGAAGCCGTACTGTTCCCGCACGAAACGGGCGGCCGATTCGCGCAGCATCTGCTGTTCGTCGGTGAGGTTGAAATCCATGAGCTTCCTCTTGTCTCGGGCCAGCCGGACGACGACCTACAGGTCGAACGCCAGCTTGGCAATGATGTTCTTCTGCACTTCCTGCGAGCCGCCGTAGATGGTCGAGGCCCGTGCGATCAACGCGGCGGCGGTGCGCCCCGGTGCGAAAGCGGGCCAGCGATCGGCCTCGCGGCTGTCGATCACCTCGCCCTCGCCGTGGCCCCACAGCCGCAGGGCGTGCAGGCCCAGCGCTTCGAGCTGCAGGTCGGTCACGCGCTGCTGCAGGGCGGAGCCGCGCAGCTTGAGCGCCGAGACCACGGCATTGAGGTTGCGGCTGTGCTTCTCTTCGGACAGGACGCGCAGCACGGAATACTCCAGCGCCAGCACGTCCACCTCGACCCGCGCCAGCTTCGCGGCGAATGCGGGCGTGTCGATCAAGGCCACGCCATCGCGCATCTCGCCCTGCGCGATCTCGCGGGCCTTGTGCAGCTCGCGCTTGTTGAAATAGAGGAAGGCGCTGGTGGTGCGCTCCTTGTCGAGCAGGTACTTGGCGTAGGTCCAGCCCATGCCGGCCTCGCCCACCAGGTTCTCGCGCGGCACGCGCACGTTGTCCAGGAAGACTTCGTTCAGGCCCGTGCCGCCCTCGATCGAGACGATGGGGCGGACGGTGAGGCCCGGCGTGTCCATCTTGATCAACAGGAAGGAGATCCCGCGCTGCGGCTTCACTTCGGTGTCGGTGCGCACCAGGAAGAAGCCCCACTCGGACATCATCGCGTCGCTGGTCCAGATCTTCTGGCCGTTCACCACCCACTCGTCGCCTTGCAGCACGGCCTGGGTCTTGAGGTTGGCCAGGTCCGATCCGGCATTGGGCTCGGAGAATCCCTGAGTCCAGAATTCCTCGCCACTGAGCATGGGCGGCAGAAAGCGCCTCTTCTGCGCTTCGGAGCCGAAGGCGATCAGCACCGGCGCCACCATGTGCAGGCCTTGCCAGCCATAATCCAGGCCGTCGGCGTTGTACAGCTCCTCCATGAAGAGGTGCTTGCGCAGCGGCGACCAATCGGTACCGCCCCATTCAACGGGCCAGTGCGGCGCGCCCCAGCCGCGCGCCTGCAGCAGGGACTGGAAGGCGCGCACGTCGGCGCGCTCGGGTGGATGCGCGCCGATGGCGAAGCGCCGCGCCATGCCCGGGGGCAAGTGCTCTGCGAAGAAGGCGCGCACCTCGAGGCGAAAGGCCTCGTCGTCGGCGGAGAAGTCGAAACGCATCGGTGAGTAGTGTCCGTAAGAACGTATTATCGAACAGTGTTCGTATAGTTTAACGATTGCTGTATCCCTGTCAAGCTTTGAGCAGCTACCGAGCCCCGCTTGAACCACGGCCAGCAAGGCGCCAGGCGCTGGGACTCAGGCCCACGTGCGCGCGGAACGCGGTGCGAAACGATCGCACGTCGGCGTAGCCAACCGTCACCGCGATATGCTCGATCGTGTTCTGAGTGCTTCGCAGCAGGGACTTGCCGGCTTCCATGCGCAAGCGCTGCGCATACGCGCGCGGGGTCAGACCCAGACCGCGCTCGAAACGCCGGATCAGCGTCGCATGGCTCACCGCCAGCGCTTGCGCCAACTCAGCTATCTTGAAGCTCTGCGTGAAGCGCTGCGCCAGCCACCACTGGGCGCTGGCGACCAAGGGGTCATCGCTGCTCCGTGGACTGCCACGTCGATCAGCCAGAATGCCCATGGCGGAGGCCAGCCACTGCGCCGAGATCGGCGAGACCGTCTCTTCCACCAGGCGGGACACCAGAGCCCATTCATTCGTCGGTGCGCTGCAGGTGAAGATGCCGGCGTGCTCGACCACCGTGGCGCGGGTGTACGGACGGACCTGCGGGTAACGGCCCCGAAAAAAAGCGGCGAGGGGTTTGCTCACAGCCGCCTTGCCCTGGTCCAGCAGCCCGGACTGGGCCAGCAGAAGTGCAGCTGTGCCACTGGCGGCCAGTACTGCGCCCTGGGTGCGCTGACGGCGCAGCCAGTCCAAAAGCGGCTGCGCATGGTCGAGCAGCGTCACGATGCCCTGCTCGCTGCCACCCTGGAAAGCGGGCAAGTAGACGATCCGGTAGAGGGCGTCGCCTTGCAGATCGCCGTCGCTGGCAATCTCGCGCCCACCCGCAAGCTGGAGGTTACCCCCGTCGACGCTGAGCAGGCGCACGCGCGTCGTCATGGGTCGGCGGTACTGGGTGAGAACGTGCCTCGCCACGATGGAAAAGCCATCAAACAGCGTTCCGACGCTGGACATGTAAGTGCCAGGCAATGCAGCCACGGCGACGTCCTTGAGTGGCTCGACCTGCGAGAAGCGTGTGGTAATTCCGACCCCCCAATCTGACGATTTTGATCCTGTGAGGTTGCCATGTTATCGCTCACCATCGGGTCGGTCACCTCGATGTGCCTGGTTCCCAAGAAATTTCCGGAGACGACATGCCCGCACCCCAGCAGTACCGCGCCCGCCTGCCCGGCAAGATCGCCATCGTGACGGGCGCCGGCTCCCAGGGCGACGGGGTGGGCACAGGAAAGGCCATCGCCGTGGTGATGGCCGGCGAGGGCGCGAAAGTCTGCCTCGTGGACCTCCAACCGGCGCGAGCCGAGGAAACGCTGGCGCTGATTCTGGCCGCCGGCGGCGAAGCCTTTGTCTGCGCGGGGGATGTGACGCGGTCCGCCGACTGCGAACGCATCGTCGCTGAGACGGTGCAGCGCTACGGCGGGGTGGACATCCTGGTCAACAACGTCGGCATCGCCGCCGCGAACGGCCGGCTGGAGACCCTGGATGAGGCCGCCTGGGACAACGTCGTCGCCGTCAACCTCAAGAGCGCCGTGCTCATGAGCAAGTTCGCGGTGCCGCGCATGGCTGAGCGCGGCGGTGGCGCCATCGTCAACATCTCCTCCATTGCCGGCATCCGCGCCCACGGCGGCGGCTTTGCCTATGGGCCTTCCAAGGCCGCAATGAACGAACTGAGCTGTGAGCTGGCCGTGGTGTATGGGCGCCAGGGCATTCGCGCCAACACCGTGGCGCCAGGACACATCCTCACGCCGCTGTCGCAGGGGCTCCTGGGCGAAGAAGCACGCGCCATGCGCCGCAAGGTCGGCCCGCTGGGGATCGAGGGTGACGCCTGGGATGTGGCTGCGGCCACGCTGTTTTTGGCCAGTGATGAAGCGCGCTTCATCACTGGCGTGCTGATACCCGTGGACGGAGGGGTTGTTGCCACCGGCCCCCTGACCGCGCACGCATTGATCAACCAACCGGACGACAAGCCATGAATGCACCGCTGAAAGACCTCGTGCCCACCATGCGCGAATTCAAGATCTCCAATGAATACCTCGGCGACCAGGCGGCTCTGCGTGCCGCGTGGGACCGGGACGGTTATCTGTTCTTTCGCGACGTGCTCGACCACGCGCCGCTGGAGCGCATGCGCGCCCTGCTGGCCGACTACCTGGACCGCCATGGCTTCGCGGATCGCAGCGACCCGCAACTGCGCTGGAACGGCAAGGCCCGCGAAGGCTTCACCTTCTTCCCGATTCGGGAGATGAACAACCGCCGGGCCGCGGCCACGATCATGGAAGACCCGGCCATCCGCGCCTTCTTCCAGCGCCTCTTCGGCGTGCCGCTGTACTGGCTGCGCACCACCGAATACCGGACGACGCCGCCCGCGATCGACCGCACCAAGACCCGGTTCGACTTCATCCACCATGATTCGATCTACAGCGACCGGCTCGACTTCATCATCGGCTGGATCCCGCTGGGCGACATCGATGCCGATGTCGGCGGCCTGTGCGTGGCCGAAGGTCTGCACAAGCAGCCGACCCTGCACCGGATGGACGGACGCAATGCCATCCCCATCGATCCCTCGCAGGTTCCGCAAGACGCCTGGGCGCGCACGAACTATCGCCTGGGTGACCTGCTGCTGATGCACAAGCACACGCCCCACTCCGGGATTGCCAATCATTCCGACCGCTTCCGCCTGTCGATCGATACCCGCCTTCTACCCGAGGGCGGCGACTTTCCGTACGTGCCGCATCTGCCCTATATCGGGGAGCTCATCGCGATCACGTCTGAGCAGCTCGTGGTGCGCGATACGCGGGGCGAGCATCGCCTGCGCCTGGACGACACCAGCTATATCCGCGGCCTGATGGGCACCCGGCTCACCGAGGCCGAAGTGTCCGAACAATATCCGCTTGGCAGTGAAGTCATCGTGGCGCATGGGGACGGCTTGGTGCAGACCATGCGGCCGGCGAACTGAGACCCAAGCGAAGGCGTGCCGCCGGCCCGCTTTGCCGGCGGGAGCTCCGGGTAAACCATGAGCAACGAAGATCTAATATATGAACGACGTTCGGTTATTCTAACGGCCCGTCATTGCCTGTCAACGAACGTCCGTGCCTGCTTCCGCGCCCTTTGCTTTGACCTTGCCCCAGCAGGTGGCGCAGGGTGCTGTGGCGCATCCGCAGGCGTGGGCGATGCACGCGCCTGCTTATTCATGGCGCTGGGCTGAACTCGCCGAGCGCATCCTGCATGCCACGCGCGCGCTGGCTGCACTCGGTGTGCGAGCCGGCGACCGGATCGTGATTGTCTCGGAAAACAGCGCGGCCACGGTCGTGCTTCTCATCGCCGCGCAGACGCTGCAAGCCTGGCCGGCCGTCCTCAATGCCCGCCTGCCGGCGGCTGAACTGCGGCGCATGGCCGAATGCGCCGATCCGCGCTGGCTGCTGTTCTCGCTCGAAGACTCGCCTGATGTGGCTGCGCACAGCCAGCGGCTGGGCGCCCGACCCTTGCCCGTCGAAGGACTCTCGGCGATCAGCGCGTGCGGCTTCCATTTGGACGCGCTGCCCGAGCCCGAGCCCCATGACATCGCTTTGCTGATGTTCACCTCCGGGACCTCCGGTCAGCCCAAGGCCGTGATGGTGCCGCACGATGGGCTGATCAACATGGGGCGCGTGGTGGGCAACGCTCGTGGCACCACGGCGGGCGACACCATCGACGTGGCGGCACCGCTGTCGCACGCCATGGGCCTGTCCAGCATGGTGCCGGCTTTGCTGTTCGGCGCGGCCATGCGGCTGCGGCCCCGTGTCGCGCCAGGCGAACTGGCTCACGCCATTGCGCGCGGCTCGGTCCAGCAAGCCTCGATGGTGCCGGCCGGCTGGGCGCGTCTGCTCGACCAGATCGAGCGCGAGCGCATCGATCTATCGGGCCATGCCTTGCGAACCCTGGTCGCCGGCGGCGCGCCGCTGGACCCAGCGCTGAAGGCCCGCGTTCAACAGGTGTTCGGCCGGCCGATGGTCAATGCCTACGGCATGACTGAATGCGCGCCGCTGTCACGGACACGCGCCGCGCTGGACGTCGCGCCCTGGAGCGTGGGCGCGCCGGAAGCGACGGTGGAAGTACGCATCGTCGATGCCCGGGAGCAGCCCGTCGCACCGGGCGAGGTGGGCGAGATCCAGGCCCGCGGCCCGGGCGTGATGCGAGGCTACTACCGCAATGAAGCGGCCACGCGCGAGGTGATCCGCGAAGGCGGCTGGTACGCGACCGGTGACCTCGGTCGCTGGCTGCCCGACGGCGACCTGGCTGTGGTCGGACGCCGCAAGGAAATGATCATCCGCTCGGGCTTCAACGTCTATCCGGCCGAAGTGGAAGCGGCGATCGCCACCCATCCCGCGGTGCTGCAAGCCGCCGTGATCGGCCGGCCCGCGGGCCTGGGCGATGAGGCCGTGCTGGCCTTCGTCGAGCTGCGTGCCGGCCACAGCGCGGGTGGGGCCACGCGCGAGGCGTTGGCAGACCACGTGCGCAGCCAGCTCGCGGCCTACAAGTGCCCCGCGCACTACGTATTCGTCGATGCCATGCCCATGGGGCCGACCGGCAAGGTGCTCAAGCGCGAACTCGCGCTGCGCGAAGACGCCAAGCCGACACTCGAACAAGAAGGAGCGAAAGCATGATTTCCAACCGCCCGTCCCCCGGCCCACGCCGGCGCGCCCTGCTGCTCGCGTCCGCCGGGCTGCTCGCCTCGCCCCTGGCGCAGGCGCAGGCGCCTGACTTTCCGAGCAAACCGCTGCGCCTGATCGTGCCCTTCCCCGCCGGTGGGCCGACCGACGCCGTGGCCCGCCTGGTCGGCGCCGAAATGGCGATCCACCTGAAGCAACCTGTGGTGATCGACAACAGGTCGGGCGCCGTCGGGCACATCGGCCACGAGGAAGCACGGCGCAGCCCCGCCGACGGCCACACGCTGGTGTCGCTGGTGATCCCGGCGGTGCTCAATTACCACTTTCTCGGCAAGGCGTTTTCCGCACGCAGCGACTTCACGCCCATCGGGCTGGTGGCGACCCAGTTCAACGTGCTCGTGGTCAATCCGGCGGCGGCGGACATGGCCGGCGTGACGACCGTGGCCCAGCTGCTCGCGCTCGCGAAAGCCAAGTCCGGGCAGCTGGCCTATACCAGTGCCGGCCAGGGCAGCTTGGGCCACCTCACGACAACGCGGCTGGCACAGATGGCCGGAACAAGAATGACGCATGTGCCGTACCGCGGCGCCCAACCGGCCATGC
Source organism: Ramlibacter sp. (assembly GCA_035476755.1). Classification (GTDB taxonomy): domain Bacteria; phylum Pseudomonadota; class Gammaproteobacteria; order Burkholderiales; family Burkholderiaceae_C; genus Ramlibacter. The sequence continues at coordinate 1,886 of DATILF010000150.1, read as the reverse complement.
TCGATGTGCTGGGCGGGCAAGTGCCGGTCATGCTGGCCGACTCCGCCACCGCCTTGCCGCACCTGCGATCGGGCAAGCTGCGTGCGCTCGCGGTGACCAGCGCCCAACGTGTGAAAGATTTGCCCGACGTGCCCACCCTGGTCGAACAAGGCTACGCCGGCATGGTGGCCACGCCCTGGAGCGGCATCGCCGCGCCACCCGGACTCAGCCCTGCGGCGCAGGGCCGCCTGGTCGAGGCCCTGAAGGCGGCCCTGGCCTCCTCCGTGGTGCAGGACAAGCTCCTGGCCATGGGCATGACGCCGCATTTCATGGGCCCCGCGGACTTCGCGGCCCTGGCGGACAACGATTTCGAGACTTATGGCCGTGTCATCCGAGACAACGGCATCACCGCGCAATGATTGGCACCAAAATACCCGCGATACCGCTGTACGGAGACAACCCCATGCCCACCTTTCAAATGCCCGGCTCCATTCGGCGCCACCTGACCCTGGCCCTGACGCTCCTGGCCGCGTTTCTGGCCTTCGCCGCGTCGGCGCAAGCGCAAACTTTCCCGACCCGCGCCGTGACCCTGGTGGTGCCTTTCGCCGCCGGCGGCGCCACCGACGTGGTGGCCCGCCTTTTGGCCAGCGAAGTCAGCAAGCAGCTCGGCCAGCCGGTGGTCGTGGAGAACAAACCCGGCGCCGCCGGTGCCCTGGGCGCGAACCTGGTCGCCAAGTCGGCGCCGGACGGCTACACCCTGTGCCTGTGCGGCGGCGGGCCGATGGTGATCCTGCCGCTGCTGGACCCGAAGCTGCCCTACGCGCCGGCACGTGACCTGGCACCGGTGATCCTGAGCCATCTGGTCGACTACGTGATGGTCGTCCCAGCGAATTCGCCCCATGCCACGCTCGCCCAGCTCGTGCGAGCCGCCAAGGCCAGCCCCGGCACCATCAGCTATGGATCCACCGGGGCCGGCGGCCCCGCCCACCTGGGGATGGAGCTGTTCACGAAAGTCTCGGGCGCCAGCTTTCTGCACATCCCCTACAAGGGCGAGAGCAACGTCACCACCGACCTGCTCGGCGGCCAGGTGGTGGTCGGCCTGCTGTCGGTGCAGGCGGCCAGCCCGCTCATCGCCGCCGGCAAGGTTCGCGCCTTGGCCGTGTGGCCGCCGACCCGCTCCAAGGCCTTGCCCAAGGTGCCCACCGTCGCCGAACAGGGCTACCCGACGTATTCCGCCGGCACCTTCGTCGGCATCAACGCCGCGGGCGGCACACCGGCCGCCAACATCGAGATCCTGAACACCGCGTTCACCGCCACGCTGAACAAGCCCGCCGTGCGCGACAAGCTGCAGGAACTTGGCTTCACCCCCATGGCCCTGCCGCCCGCGGCTTATGCCGCCTTCCTGCACCGCGAGCAGAAGAAATGGGCCGAGGTGATCGCCGCCACGGGCCTGAAGGGCCGGGAATAAGTTTGACCATGTCCGCACTTCCGCTTTCCGGCATTCGTGTTCTCGACCTCTCGCGTGTGCTGGCCGGCCCGCTCGCAGCGCAGATGCTGGCCGACCTGGGCGCCGAGGTCATCAAGATCGAGCGCCCCGGCAGCGGCGACGAGTCGCGCACCTATGGCCCGCCGTTCCTGAAGGACCGCGACGGCGAATCGACCGGCACCGCCGCCTTCTACCTGGCCTGCAACCGCGGCAAGAAGTCCGTGACGGTGGATCACTCGACGGCCGAGGGCCAGCAGATCCTGCGCGAACTGGCCGCGCAGTGCGACGTGGTGCTGGAGAACTTCCGCGCCGGTGCGCTGCAGAAGTACGGTCTCGACCACGCGAGTCTTTGCGCGCTGAACCCGCGCCTCGTCTACTGCTCGATCACCGGATTCGGGCAGGACGGGCCGTATGCGAAACG
>DATILF010000149.1:0-2206 GCA_035476755.1 Ramlibacter sp. | reverse complement strand
CCCATGATCACGTCCTCCACGTGCGCGGCGTCGATGCCGGCGCGCTGGATCGCGTGGCGCACGGCATGCCCGCCCAGCGTCGCGCCGTGCGTCATGTTGAAAGAGCCTTTCCAGCTCTTGGCCAGGGGCGTGCGGGCGGTGGAAACGATAACTGCGTTGGTCATGGCGTGGGCCTTTCTGGGGACTGTCTTAGGGAGATACGGAAGCCGTGGCGGAAGCTGCCGCGGTATTGCGCAGCAGCTGGTGATAGAAACGCACCAGCTCGGCCAGGTTGCTGGTGGCGATGCGTTCATTGGTGCCGTGAAAGCGCGAGAGGTCCTCGGGCCTGGCGCGCACCGGCGAGAAACGGTAGATATGGTCGCTGAGGTGGGTGAAATGCCGGGAATCCGTTGCTGCCACCATGAGTCCGGGCGCGACCACCACATCCGGGAAGATGGAGCGCATCGTGCGATTGATCAGCTGGTAGGAACTGGAAGCGGTGGGTGATACCGGCGAAGGTTCAGCCGCGCCGGGCAGCGCGATCAGCTCGAAGCGGTCACTCCCGGCCTTCTGCCTGACGTGCTCGGTGACGCCCGCAATCGTGTCGCCCGGCAGCAGGCGGAAGTTCACGACGGCCTCGGCCATGCCGGGAATCACGTTCTCGGCGTTGCCCGCCTTCACCACCGTGAGCGCCGTCGTGGTGCGCAGCATGGCGTTGGTGCTGGCGCCCTTTTCCAGCTGCGACCGCACCACCGGGCCGAACAGCCACAGGTTGGACAACGCCACACGCTGGAAGCCGCTCATCTCCGGCGCGATGGTCTCGAACATTTCGCGCGCCACGCCGCGCAGGCCAGCGGGCAACTGCTCGTCATCCAGGCGGCGCAAGGCGGCGCTCATCATGCCGATGGCGCTACTGCCCTTGGGCGGCGGCATGGAGGAATGTCCCGGCGTCGCCGGCACCTTCAACACCATCGACAGGAACCCTTTTTCCGCGATGCCGATCAGGGCGGCCGGCCTGGCCAGCCCCGGCATGATGCCGTCGGTGATCAGGAGGCCCTCGTCCAGCACAAAGTCAAGCTTGACCTTGCGTTCCTCGAGCAGCTTGGCAATCTGCACCGCGCCGCGCAGACCGCTGACTTCCTCGTCATGCCCGTAGGCCAGCATGAGGGTCTGGCGCGGCTTGAAGCCGCTGGTCAGCAGCATCTCGATCGCTTCCATCTGGGCGATCAGATTGCCCTTGTCGTCCCAGGCGCCACGGCCCCAGACATAGCCGCCCTTCACCTCGCCGGAAAAGGGCGGCGCATCCCACCTGGACTCGGTGCCGGGGGAAATCGGCACCACGTCCTGGTGCGCCATGAGCAGGATCGGCTTGGCCTTGTCGTCGGAGCCCGGCCACGTGTACAGCAGGCTGTAGCCGCCAACGACCTCACGCTTCAGGGATGCATGGAGCCGGGGGTACTGCTGCTGCAGGTACTCATGAAGCTTTCGGAACTCCGCGGCGTTGGCATGCGCGTCTTCGCGGCCCGCGATCGTCTGGAACCGGATGGCGCCCGACAGCCGATCAGCAACGCCCTTCTCGTCCACCGCCAGCGCGGGCGCCGGCGGCACGTCGAGCTGCCGCGAGCCCTGCCGCAGCGTGTTCAGGGCCACCGCGACCGCCAGCATCAGCAACAGGGCGAGAACGGCGAGAAGAACGCGTTTGATCATGTGGGGGGCATGTGGATCCCGGCCTTCGCCGAAATGGCGTCCGACGGCTCCGCAGCGCGCAGCCGTCCGGACGTCAGTTGAAGGTCTTGCCTTCGGCCGCCAGGCGTGCGATCAGGGGCGCCGGCTCCCAGAACTTCGCGTCGTCGCGCGGGTTCTTCTGGAAGCGTTTCATCGCCTGGACCACGTTGAACAGGCCCACCTGGTCCGCATACAGCATGGGGCCGCCGCGGTGCATGGGGAAGCCATAGCCCGTGATATAGACCATGTCGATGTCGCTGGCCTTGGAAGCGATGCCCTCTTCCACGATGTGCGCGGCCTCATTGACCAGGGAGAACACCAGGCGCTGCACGATCTCTTCATCGGCGATCTTGCGCGGGGTGATGCCCAATTCCTTGCGATGATCCTCGATCATCTTGTTGACGATGGCGGACGGAATGGCGTCGCGCTTGCCGGCCTGGTAGTCGTACCAGCCCGCGCCGGTCTTCTGGCCGAAACGGCCCAGTTCACAGAGCTTGTCGGC
>DATILF010000148.1:0-5969 GCA_035476755.1 Ramlibacter sp. | reverse complement strand
CGCGGCGGGCGCGGCATCGGAAAGGCGGTGAGCCAGCGCTCCAGTCCCTGGAACTGCGGGTCGACCGACAGGAGCTTATGCAGCGCCGTCGTGCCGGTGCGCGGCACGCCGGTGATCACCAGTGGCCGCGTCACGGGCCGCTGCAGCGCATCCGGGCGTTCGCGCAGGCTGCGCTGCGTGATCAGCCGCGCGACCAGCACGCCCACGAGGTTGCCGAAGACGAACTCGCGGCCGCCGGGCGCAAAGCGCGGGCCGTCGTGGTCCAGTGCAGCCAGCAGTCGCGTGAGGCCAGGCAAATACTCGTCTTCGGGTCCGAAATCGTTGAGGCTCATGGCGCCGCGGGCGGCCGCATGCAGCGCTTCTTCAGCGCCGGCGAATCGTGTGGGAAGGCTCATCGAATTTGTCATCTGTTGATGTTGAACCTACCAGCGGCGGCGCAGCTGTGCGCCCACTCGGCGGGCGGACAGCGAAGCGGCGCGCTGTGCGGCGGAGACGGTCGGCGTATCGGCCGGCAGGTACTCGCGCAGCCGCGCCAGCGGGACTCGCGTGAGCGTGGGCGTGGGGTGCGAACTGCACTCGTACCAGCGGCCGATGGCGGTGCCGCGGTTCACGCCGCTGGTGTCGAGCCAGTTGGGCACGCCCGGGTCGCTGTGCGCCAGCACCGCGCGGAACTTGCCGTCGGCGTCGACGCGCGCCTGGTGGCCGTTCAGGCTGCTTTGCCGCCAGACGTAGTCAATGGTGTTGAACAGCGGATCGTTGAGCTGCACGTTCCAGTAGCGATGCGTCTCGGGCAGCTCGGTCTCCAGGATCAATGCCTCGTCGGGCGCGAAGTCGAACAGCGCCTGCCAATAGGCCTGCTTCGCCAGGCCGCCGCCGAAGGCGTGGAACTCGAAGCGGTTGTGCGTGTCGCGTTCGCGCAGCTGGCCCAGGTGCGTCAGCCACATCTGCGAGAGCCGGCGCACGAAGCCGCCCATCAGCGCTTCGGTGCGCCCGGCGATCTCGGCGGCGCTCATCCGCGGCTTGAGAATCGGCGTGTCCAGCCGCTCGATGGCCAAACGCGCATCGCGCTCGGCGCCCCAGTCGTAGCTGCGCTGGCGCACCATGAAGAACTCGGCCGTGGGATCGAGTGGCAGCCAGTTGCCGTGGTGCCCCGCGGGTCGTTCGCCGCTCACCAGCACCTCGAAGCGGCCTTGCGCGTCGCGCTCCAGCGCATCGAGATCGACCTGCAGCAAGGGCGGTGACGGCCGGTCCGATAGGCCCATCATCCGGCGGCCGATGTCCAGCGTGAGCAGGTGCACGCTGCCACGCTCGCCGACGATGCGGTAGCTGCCGTCGCCGTGGACCGGCGTGAACACATAGGTGTCGTCCGGGTTGGGCTGCAGCAGGAACACCGAATTGAGGAACGGCATCCAGTCGGGGTGATCGGCGGTAGCGCCGAAGTACATGAAGTAGCCCAGCGACAGGTTCATCTGCAGCTGCCGATACAGCTCGGCGCGCAGCTGCTCGCTGTCAGGATGCTCGGTCAGCGCCGTCAGGTCGCCGGCCGACTCCAGCATCGCCAGGTAGGCCTTCCAGGTCAGCAGGGACGAAAAAGACATGCCCTGCCTTCAGGAAGCCCAGGGATCGACCATCAGCTTGCATTGGTGGCTGCGCTGGCGCAGCGCTTCGAAGGCGGCGGGTAAGGCCTGCAGCGACACGCGGTCGGTGATCATCGCGCGCGGCTCCACATGGCCGGCATCGAAGGTGTCGGCGACATGCGCGAACTCCGCCATGCTGTAGGTCACGGCGAACTGCAACCGCACCTCCTTCCACACCGCAATGGCGGGGATGAAGCTGTCGGGCACCGTGCAAAAGCCCAGCACCACCACCTGGCCCGCCGGGCGAACGCAGTGGATGGCCTGCGCGATCAGGTCTTTTTGGCCGGCGCATTCGAAGACCACGTCGGGCGGCCCACCAAGCGCCTGCGCGGCCAGCGTGGGCAGGTTCTCGTCCGGCTCGGGCAGCACGAACTCGGTCGCGCCCATCGCCAGCGCCAGCGCCTCGCGGCGGCGCGAGCCGGCAGTGACCACGATACGGCCAGCCCCCATGCGCCGCGCCCAGAACACCGCCGCGAGGCCCACCGGCCCCGCACCCATGACCAGCACACGGGCGCCCGGCGCCAGGCGCGCCAGCGCCACACCGTGCAGGCCCACTGCCATCGGCTCGATCAGGGCGCCGTCTTCCATGGACAAGCTGGCCGGCAGCCGCGTCGCGACGCGCTCCTTGACTGCCATGTACTCGGCGAAGCCGGCCGCGTGGCCCTGGAACTGCGCGCAGAAATTCGGCTTGCCGGCCAGGCAGGTGCCGCAGCGGCCGCAGCCGTGGAACGGCAGTGCGGTGATGCGGTCGCCGACCTTCAGGTGCTCGACCTGCGGACCGACCGCGACGACTTCGCCGGCGAACTCATGCCCCAGGGGCGATCCTTCCGGATAGCCGAAGCCGGGGGCGTGGCCGTCGGTCATGTGCAGGTCGGTGCCGCAAACGCCGCAGCGGTGGACCTTGAGCACGACCTCGCCCTCGGCGGGCGTGGGGTCGGGCCGCTGCTCGATGGCCAGGGGCTGGCCGGGGCGCTGAAAGATGGCTGCTCGCATGGGCGTCTCCTGCAGGCGTCAAAGTCCCGGTCTGGCCCGGTATTCACATATTCGACCTGTGTTCTATTTATACTTTACCAGGAAACCAAATGCGGTCAAGCCAGGCCGGCCGGCCCGGCCGGCGTCCCGCGCCGCAGGGCCTCTGCATCCGCCAGCGCCAGCATCTCTCGCAGCAGCGCGGCGAGCTGGGCACGGCGATCAGCGGGCATTTGCATCGAGGCGACGAAGTCGGTGCCGAACTGGAATTCGGCCACCATCGTGCGGATCAGCTTGCGCGCGCGCGGCGTGGCCGCGACCAGCACGCCACGTCCGTCCGTCGGGTCAGGCCGGCGCTCGACCAGTCCCTGGGCTTCGAGCCGGCTGATGCACTTGGTGATACCGCCCTTGGTGAGCAGGAGCGCCGCCTGCAACTGCGTGGGTGTCCGCGTCCAGGGCGCACCGGACAGTATCAGCGCATCAAGCAGCAGGAGGTCGACGGCCACCAGTTCGGCCGAAGCCGCGGCATCCTTCAGCGCACGCTCGACATGCCAGGCCAGCCGCAGCAGCCGCTGGCCGATGGCATAGGCATCGGCCGGATACGCCGGCCATTCACGAGCCCAGGCAGTCGCATTGGCGTCGACGGCGTCCGGCGGCGCGGCACGCTCGCCATCCGACGGCCTGGACAGCGCGGCCGCAAACGCGTGAAACCGCGCCACGGCTTGCGGCACGCACGACAACACGCCATCGGTCGAGCGTATGAGGCCCGCGCGCAGCAGCGCGGCGAGCGGACGCTTGAGCTCAGCGGCGCGAAGGCCCGCCGCTTCGGCCAGCGTCGCGGGCGACATCGGCCTTTTCGCCACGATCTCGACCAGCCGGCGGCAGGTGGCGTCCGCCAGCGCGCCAAACAGCTTGCCCGTATCGTCTTGCGCCATGGCCGGGCCCCGCGCGGCGCTCAGGCCGCATGGCCCGTGAGTTCGCGCTCGATGCCCGCGATCACGCGGTCCAGCGCGGTCTCGAACTGTGCCTCATAGGAGCTGGTCTGCAAGTGCGGGAGCACTTCAGTGACACAGGGGAACATTCCTGGATGCTTCTTGATCGTGGCGCTGGCCCGGGTGCGATAGAGCACCGGCGTGAAGGCCTTGGCCGGCACCTTGTCGTCGATCAAGGTGATCGGGTTGACCAGGAAGGACATGGACATCAGCACGGTCAACGTCTGCGGCGCCTTGAAGCCGGCGTCGTGCATGACACTCAGCACCGCCTCGGCCCACTGCAGCGCAGCCACGGACGACTGGCGATGGACCAGCAGGTACTTGGCCAGGCCGGGCACGCGCATGAACACGCGCTGCTGCTCCAGGATCAGGAAACGCATGCGCTTCGTCCAGGGCAGGCCCGGATCGGGCGTGGGAATCTGCCTCAGGATTTCCACCGCGCACAAGTCGAGCAGCTCGTCCTTGTCCTTGACGTGGTGGTAAATCGCTGTGGGCGTTACCTCCAGCACGGACGCCAGCTGCCGCATCGACACGCCAGCCAGCCCATCCTTTTGCAACGCCTTGATGGCGGCCGCGACGATGACATCGGTTGTCAGGCTGCCGCGCGCCACCACAGCGCTGCCCGTCTTCACCGCGGTTCGCTTCTTCGGTGCTGCTGCTTTCATGTTCTCCTTGGCAAGTCTCTCTCCGTGCGAGGACTATACAGCCGGCGCTGAACCGCGTTCAGGCTCCCTCAGCGCCAACCGCTCGCGGCGAGCGCTTCCGGCGAGAAGTAGTTGGGTGGCAAGGCGCCGCGGGCGTGCCAGCCTGTCATGCCCGGCTCGACCCAGCCTGAGAGCGAATAGGCGCCCTTCACATGGTCGTAGAAGACTTGGGCGTCCTGGCGCAGGACGCCCGTTTCCTGCGCCACGTACAGCGGCCACACCGAGGAGCGGTACAGCTTGCCCGCCTGGTCGAAAGAGTCATAAAGGGCGTAGTTCCAGCTGTCCTCGTCCAGGTAGAAGACCTTGCGGCTGTAGATGTGGCGCGCGCCCGGCTTCAGGTCCGCCTGCACGACCCAGACACGGTGCAGCTCGAAGCGCATCACATCCGGGTTGACGAAGTTGGGGGTCAGAACCTGCTCCATCGGTGACTGCTGCGCCTTGTAGGCGTTGTAGGGGATGAACATTTCCTTGCGGCCGAGCAGCTTGAAATCGAAGCGGTCCATCTTGCCGTCGAAGCCGGCGATCTCGTCGTACACCTTGACGCCGCTTTCCTGGGCGTTGACCGTGTCGTACTTGAACTCGGGCGCTAGGCGTACCCGGCGCTGGCCCTGCGTGTAGGACCAGGCGTTCTGCTCCTTGATGTCCATCCGCAGCGGGCTCACGCGCATGTCGCGACTGCCCGACCGCGCCGCCGGCGCGGTGACGTAGTTCACCAGCCGCAGGAAGTACTCCGGGTTCTTGTTGTTCGGATCCCAGTACTGGTGTTCGTAGTCAACGGCGGACCGGTGGATGAGCGAGCGATTGCCCGACCCGTCCATGAACCAGGCGGCGTAGGAATCCGCACGCTCATAGGGCTGCTTGTAGCGCAGGATGGCGTTCCACATCGCTTCCTTGCCCGCATGGGGAATGGGGAAAGGAACTTGGGCATGTGCGTTTTCAATGCCGTCGCCGTCCCCCACGAGCTTGGGGTTGTTGACGTTCTTCACCGTGTTCTCGAGCACGACCTTCGGCAGCGACGCGGTGCGCCGCGTCGGGTAGACATCGACACGATAGCCCGCGTGCGTCTTCAGCAAGTGCCTGGTGCCCTCGTTGAGCTTGCTGGCGTACTTGTCCATGTTGGCCGCGGTGATCGAGAACAGCGGTTTCTCGGCGGCGAAGGGGTCGGTGTAGGGGAACCCACCGTCCTTGCTCACCGGCTTGTACGGCTCCACGGGCCTGGTGATGGTCTTGGCTGGGTCGTAAGCGGGGATGGTGCCTTCGGCGTTGCCGGCGCGGATGGCGCCGACCTCGGTCAGCGACTTGCCGAGCTCGGCCGCTTCGGCGGGCGTGGGGCCCGCGGTGGCGCAGAGCGCGTGCGCGGCCAGCAGGGCCGCGGCGAGGATGCGAAGTTGGGTTTTCATGTGAGGCTCCGGTAGGGGCTGCGTGAATCAGAAAGTGGTTTTCAGGCTCAGGTTGAGCCAGCCGCGGTCGTTTTGCCACCAGGTGCCCGAGCCGGTGACGCCGCCTGCGGCGGTGGTACGGGCCGGGGAGTGCCCGCCCGTATACGCCAGCTTGATGACATGCTTTTGCCGCACGTCGAATTGCACGCCCACTTGATAGAGCACCTGCTTCTCGGCCATGGAAGCGGCGTTCGCATTGCCCTTCAGGCCGTAGCTCACGAACATCGG
>DATILF010000147.1:0-3854 GCA_035476755.1 Ramlibacter sp. | reverse complement strand
GCCTTGGCGATCTCGTCGTCGATGGAATACAGGTCGAAGATGGGGCGTTCACCCTTGTACAGCTGCAGCCGCTCCGCCGCCGCCGGCATGAACTCGCGCCCGAAGGCCTGCAGCACGGCGAACTGTTCGCGCGAGTCGATGCGGATGGTCTGCGTTTCCTCGCTCACCAGGTCGCGCAGCACCCGCTGCAGCAGGCTCAGGTCCTGGTGCAGCAGCGAGGTGGCCGGCAGGCGCGTGGCGGCATCGCGGATGCGCGCCCAGGTCTTGCGCAGGTAGGCGATGTCCTCGGCCAGTTCGGCGTCGGTCGCGTCCTCGCCATTCGTGCGCAGGATGAAGCCGCCGCCGTCCCCGCCCACCAGAGCCTGCAGCCGCCCGCGCAAGGCGTCGCGCTGCTCCGGAGGAATTTTCTGGGACACGCCCAGGTGGTCGTCCTGCGGCAGGAACACCAGCAGGCGCCCGGCGATGCTGATCTGCGTGGACAGGCGGGCGCCCTTGGTGCCGATAGGGTCCTTGATGACCTGCACCATGAGGGACTGGCCCTCGAACACCTGCTTCTCGATCGGGACCTGCGGGAGGCTGTTGCGCACGAAACCGGGGGGCTCGCCCTCGGGCTGGCGGTGCCACACATCGGCGACGTGAAGGAAGGCCGCGCGTTCCAGGCCGATGTCGATGAAGGCGGACTGCATGCCGGGCAGCACGCGGGCCACCTTGCCGAGGTACACGTTGCCGACCAGGCCGCGCTCCAGCGTGCGTTCGACGTGCAGTTCCTGCACCGCGCCATTCTCGACGACGGCCACGCGCGTCTCCTGGGGCGACCAGTTGATCAGGATGTCCTGCAGCATGTCAATCTCTCAGATACGGAAGCCGATTGCGCGCAGCAACTGCGCTGTCTCATGCATCGGCAAACCCATGATGCCAGAGTAACTGCCGCTGATGTGCGAAATATGGGCGGCCGCCCTGCCCTGAACCGCATAGGCGCCGGCCTTGCCCATGGGCTCGCCCGTATCGACATAGGCCCTGATCTGCGCGGGCGCGAGCCGGGCGAAGGTCACCCGTGAATCGCTCAGCGCTTCGAGCCGCTTGCGTCCGGACTGGATTGCGACAGCGGTGAGCACGCGATGCGTCACGCCGGACAGTTCGCGCAGCATGCGGGCGGCATCGCGGGTGTCTTCAGGCTTGCCATAAATCACGCGGCCGCGCGCCACCGTGGTGTCCGAGCACAGCACCGGCGCGGCCGGCAGGCCGCGGGCGCGCATCCGCTCCAGTGCGGCGTCGAGTTTCAGGCGGGTCACGCGCTTCACGTACACGGCCGGGGCTTCGCCCGGCAGCACTGCCTCGATCGACTCCGTGTCCTCGCCGGGCTCGGGCAGCAGCAGTTCATGGCGCACCCCCAGTTGCTCCAGCAACTGCCGACGGCGCGGGCTTTGGGAGGCCAGATAGATCAAGGGGCCGATGGCTGGCGCGTCACTCACGATGGTAGGGATGGTTGGCGTTGATGGACCAGGCGCGATAGAGCTGCTCCACCAGCAGCACGCGCACCATGGCATGCGGCAAGGTCAGGTCGGACAGGCGGATGCGTTCGTGGGCCGCTTTCTTGAAGCCGGGATCGAGCCCGTCGGGGCCGCCGATCACCAGCGCCACGTCACCGCCTTGCAGTTGCCACGCCTTCAGCCGCCCGGCCAGCGCCACGGTCGTCAACGTGGTGCCGCGCTCGTCGAGGGCGACCACATGGGCACCCTTGGGAATGGCGGCCTCGATGCGCTGGCGTTCCGCGGCATACAGGGTTTCCAGGGTCTTGGAGGCGCGCGGCTCGGTCTTGACGGCTTTCAGCTCGACCCGCAGTTCGGGCGGGAAGCGCTTGGCGTAGTCGTCCCAGGCGGTCTGGGCCCAGTCAGGCACCCGCTGGCCCACCGCCACGACGACCAGTTTCATTCAGGGGTCAGCGAGCGGGGCTTTTCTTCGCGGCCGGCTTGCGCGCCGGGCTGGCCTTCTTGGCCGGCGCCTTCCTGGCTGGCGTTTTCGCAGGCGCCTTCACGATCACCTTCGCCGGCGCCTTCGCCACAGCAGGCTTTGCCCGGGGCGCGGCCTTGGCCGCAGCGCCTGCCGGCACAGACTTGCCCCTGGCCGCAGGGGCCTGGGTGGTGGTCTTGACCGCCGTCTTGGCGCCGGTCTTGCCTGCCGTCTTGCCTGCTGTTTTCCCCGTGGCCTTTCTGGCCGGCGACTTCCTGGCCGCGGGTTCCTCGGCCTGCGCAATGACCGGCTTGGGCGAGCCGAACTTCAGGCGCACCGGCTTGTCGCCCCAGATTTCCTCGAGGTGGTAGTACTGGCGGATGGCCGGCTGCATGATGTGGGCCACAGCGGCGCCGCAGTCCACGATGATCCATTCACCGTTTTCCTCGCCTTCGATGCGCGGCTTGGGAAAACCCGCCTCACGCACTGCGTCGCGCACGCTGGAGGCCAGCGCCTTGGTCTGCCGGTTGGAGGTGCCCGAAGCGACGATCACCCGCTCGAACAGGGGGGACAGGTGTTCGGTGTTGAAAACCGTGATGTCCTGCGCTTTCACGTCCTCCAGGCCATCGACGATGGCCCTCTGGAGTCGTTGCGTATCTTTTTTTGCGGCAGCTTCTTGGGTCATCAGGCAGGTTGGTAAAGGGAATTTTGCTCAATATAACGTGCAACGCCCGGCGGGACCAGATGGGCAATGCCCTCGCCCTGCGCCACGTGCCCGCGCACCTGGGTGGCGCTTTCGGGCATGTCAGGCAGGCGCAGCACGCGAAGTTCGGCCTGCGCGGGCAGCCCGGCGGCCGGGTCCGAGGCCCCGCCCGCCTGTGAACGGCCGGCCACACAGAGGATGGCCAGGGCAAGGATGGCTTCCCACTCGCGCCAGCGCGTCAGCGCCACCGCCTGGTCCTCGCCCATCACCAGGAAAAGCTGGGCCTGGGGTTGCTCTGCCTTCAGTTCGCGCAGGGTGTCGATGGTATACGTTGGGCCGGGCCGGCGCAGTTCGCGGTCATCGACCACCGTGCGCGGCAGCCCCCCGAAGGCGATGCGCGCCAGCGCCAGCCGATGCTCGGGCGCCGTGAGCGCCTGGGACTTGTGCCAGGCCTGCCCCGTGGGGAAGATGCGCAATTCATCCAGCTGCAGCTGGTCCACGGCCGCCTGGGCCAGCGCCACGTGGGCGACGTGCGGCGGATCGAACGCACCGCCGAAGACACCCAGGCGGCGCGCGGTGGGCGTGCCGGTCAAACCCAGTCCCTTCGGACCAGAAACTTGTTGTAAAGGTCGTCTTCGGGCGAGCCCGGCCGCGTCTGGCGCTGGTAGGCCCAGCTCGCCATGGGCGGCATCGACATGAGGATGGATTCGGTGCGGCCGCCCGACTGCAGGCCGAAATGCGTGCCACGGTCCCAGACCAGGTTGAACTCGACGTAGCGGCCGCGCCGGTACAGCTGGAAATCACGTTCGCGCTCGCCGTAAGGGATGTCCTTGCGGCGTTTGAGAATGGGCAGGTAGGCGTCCAGGAACGCATCGCCCACCGCGCTCGTGAGGGCGAAGCCGTTCATGAAGCCACCCTCGGCGAAGTCGTCGAAGAAAACGCCGCCGATGCCGCGCTGCTCATCGCGGTGCTTCAGGTAGAAATACTCGTCGCACCAGGTCTTGAAGCGCGGGTACTTGTCGGCGCCGAAAGGCTGCACGGCCCGCTTGCACACGCTGTGGAAGTGCACCGCGTCTTCCTCGTAGCCGTAGTACGGGGTCAGGTCCATGCCGCCGCCGAACCAGGCCACCGGCTCGCCTTGTTCGGGGATGGCGCTGATCATGCGCACGTTCATGTGCACGGTCGGCGCGTACGGGTTGCG
>DATILF010000146.1:0-1995 GCA_035476755.1 Ramlibacter sp. | reverse complement strand
GGTCATTGTCACGGGCGCCGGCGGCGGCATCGGCCGTGACATCGCGCTGGCCATGGCCCGTGAAGGCGCCAAGGTCGTGGTCAACGACATCGGCGCGTCGGTCGCCGGCGAGGGCAACGACGCCGGCCCGGCCCAGGCCGTGGTCAACGAAATCAGGGCGCTGGGTGGCCAGGCTGTCGCCAGCACGGACAGCGTTTCGGAGTCGCAAAGCGCGGCGCGGATCGTAGCCACCGCAGTGGAAGCCTTCGGCCGCATCGACGTCGTCGTCAACAACGCCGGCATCCTGCGCGACCGCTTCTTCCACAAGATGAGCCCCGAGGAATGGGACGCCGTGATCAAGGTGCACCTTTACGGCAGCTTTCATGTGAGCCGCGCCGCCGCGCCGCACTTCAAGGAGCAGCAAAGCGGCTGCTATGTGCACATGACCTCCACCTCGGGCCTGGTGGGCAACTTCGGCCAAGCCAACTACTCGGCGGCCAAGCTGGGCGTTGCCGCGCTGTCGAAATCGATCGCGCTGGACATGCAGAAATTCAACGTGCGCTCCAACTGCATCTCGCCGTTCGCCTGGAGTCGCATGATCGGCTCGATCCCGATCGAGACGCCCGAGGAGCAGGCCCGCGTGGACCGCCTCAAGCAGATGACGCCCGCCAAGATCGCACCGCTGGCGGTGTGCCTGGCCAGCGATGCGGCCAGCGACGTCAATGGCCAGATCTTCGCCGTGCGCAACAACGAGATCTTCCTCATGAGCCAGCCGCGCCCGGTGCGCTCGGTGCATCGCAGCGAGGGCTGGAGCCCGCAGACGGTGGCGACGCACGCCCTGCCCGCCCTCAAGGCCAGCTTTTATGACCTGGAGCGCTCGGGGGACGTGTTCTCCTGGGACCCAGTGTGATCGGTCATCGGGGCGCCATGACGTCCACGAAAAGACCACCGGCTGTCATGCCGGGCTTGACCCGGCATCCATGGTGGCCTGTGTGCCGCGATGGATTGCGGGTCAAGCCCGCAATGACAGCTTAGACAGACAGTCCAAGACCAGGAACTTTGAGATGAACGAACCCCAAGGCGTACAAGCCTTTCACCAATTGGAGCTGGACGCCGGCCGCTTCCTGATCCAGCGTTGCGGCGACTGCCGCAAGCACGTGTACTTCCCGCGCGAAACCTGCCCGCACTGCGGCAGCGAGGCCCTGCAATGGACGGCCCCCAAGGGCATCGGCACCATCTACGCGGTGACCACCGTGCGCCGCAAGGCGGACGCCGGCGGCGACCTGAACGTCAGCCTGATTGACCTGGACGAGGGCGTGCGGCTGATGAGCCGCGTGGACAACCTGCCACCGCAGCAGGTGCGCATCGGCCAGCGGGTGAAGGCGCGTGTGCAAGTCAAGGACGGCCGCGGGCTGGTGCTGTTCGACACGATCGAAGGAGCGGCCGCATGAACAGCGTCAAGGAATTGCGCGGCAGCGCCGCCATCGCCGGCGTCGCCACCTTCGGCTGCGGCGAAACGCCGGGCTTCACCGACATGGAACTGCTGGCGCGCTCGGCGCGCGCCGCGGTGGCCGACGCCGGCCTGAAGATGAGCGACATCGACGGCCTGTGCACCGCCAGCGCGTCGTCCACGATGTGGGCGATGCCGGTGGTGGAGTACCTCGGCTTGAACCCGCGCTACATCGACAGCACCATGCTGGGTGGCAGCAGCTTCATCGCCCACCTGCTGCCTGCCATGCAGGCCATCCGCTCGGGCCAGTGCCATGCCGTGCTGGTCTGCTACGGCAGTGCCCAGCGCAGCTCGACCTTCGGGCGCAAGGAAGTGGTCGCGAGCCGCCGCTTTCTGGACCCGCAGCCGTATGAGCATCCTTTCGAGCCGATGTTCCCGATTTCCGCCTATGCGCTGGCAGCTTCGCGGCACATGCACGAGTTCGGGACCACGCGCGAGCAGCTGGCTGACGTCGCCGTCGCCGCACGGGCCTGGGCGCGCCTGAACCCGGAGGCTTTCATGCGCGA
>DATILF010000145.1:0-2856 GCA_035476755.1 Ramlibacter sp. | reverse complement strand
ACCTAGAATCCGCCCGTCCCTGGCAAAAGTATCAGGGACAACCCGAATCCGCTGCCGACCCCGGCTAAGTCGAATCGCTGCGGCGAGTCCAGGAAAGGACTCCCGGCAGTTCGATGGCGTACCAATCCAAACGAGGAGCCTGAGGTGTGATGTGGCAACTGCCGCACCACGACGCAGGCCCGCGCGTAGAAAGGAAGTGCTATGACAGCGTTAGGACAATTGGCCCAGGGCTTGCGAGTTTTCGCATCCGACATCGCCCAGGGCTTTTTTGAGATCACGCACAACGGCTTCGCCCTCGTCGGCCTGGCCACCGTCTTTTCCGTGATCACCCTGACTGCCCGCCCTGACTTGCGTCAGGCGGGCGAAACCCAGCTCATGGGCTGGTTGCAGGCTCGCCATGAGGCGATGGTGGGCATGCCCATGGAACGTGACGCGATCGATCGCGCCACCGCGGCCAATCCGCATGACCTGCCGAAACAGCAGGCGGCCGTGGCGTTCTGGCTCAGCAAGAAGTACCGCGTGGCGCCCGAGCCGCTGAGTGCGCTGGTGGCCGAGGCCTACGAGATTGGCGACCGCGCCAAGCTCGACCCCACCCTGATCCTCGCGATCATGGCGATCGAGTCGGGCTTCAACCCGTTCGCCCAGAGCCCCGTGGGCGCCCAGGGCCTGATGCAGGTGATGACCGGCGTGCACAGCGACAAGTACGACAACTTCGGCGGCAAGCTGGCCGCGTTCGACCCCGTGACCAACCTGCGGGTTGGCGTGAAGGTGCTGCAGGAATGCATACAGCGCGCCGGCTCGGTGCACGCCGGGCTCAGGTTCTACGTGGGCGCGGCCAACCTCGAGGGCGACGGCGGCTATGCCGACAAGGTGATGGCCGAGCATGCGCGCCTCAAGCAGGTCGCCACGGGGCGCGCCGTTCCCCTGCCCCAGCCGCCGGTGATCCGCACGGTGGCGCCCGTCGAGCCCGCCCGACCTTCCGCCGACGACCAGGTGGCGCTTTCGATCTCCTGACCGCCGATCCGGCTGTCCGCTACACTAACGCGGTACGCGACTGGCGATAGGCGCGGCGCCCCACGGGGCAGCCGGCGCTGACGTGGAACAAAGGCGGGGATGCCCCCGCG
Organism: Ramlibacter sp.; assembly: GCA_035476755.1. Classification (GTDB taxonomy): domain Bacteria; phylum Pseudomonadota; class Gammaproteobacteria; order Burkholderiales; family Burkholderiaceae_C; genus Ramlibacter. The sequence goes on along the minus strand of DATILF010000145.1, from coordinate 1,732 downwards.
GCAACCACTGGGAAGCGTACCGCCGGCAAGTCACTCGTGGCCGCGCCGGTGTTCAGCCGTTCGCCTGGGCAGCCCTTGTTTCACAACAGGGACCACCGTCTTAAGGACTGCCGCCATGTACAACCGGAATATCCTCGTCGAACAAACCGATCCCGAACTCTGGGCCGCCATCCAGGCCGAGAACAAGCGCCAGGAAGAGCACATCGAGCTGATCGCCAGCGAGAACTACGCCTCGCCCGCCGTCATGGCCGCGCAAGGCACCCAGCTCACCAACAAGTATGCCGAGGGTTACCCCGGCAAGCGCTACTACGGTGGCTGCGAATTCGTCGATATCGCCGAACAGCTGGCGCTCTCGCGCATCAAGGAAATCTTCGGCGCCCAGGCGGCCAACGTGCAGCCCCACTCGGGCGCGCAGGCCAACGAGGCCGTGTTCCTGGCGTTCCTCAAGCCCGGCGACACCATCATGGGCATGAGCCTGGCCGAAGGCGGCCACCTGACCCACGGCATGGCGCTGAACATGAGCGGCAAGTGGTTCAACGTCGTCTCCTACGGCCTGAACGAAAAGGAAGAGATCGACTACGACGCCATGGAGCGCAAGGCCCACGAGTCGCGCCCCAAGCTGATCATCGCCGGGGCGTCCGCCTACGCCCTGCGCATCGATTTCGAACGCTTCGCCAAGGTGGCCAAGGATGTCGGCGCCATCTTCATGGTGGACATGGCCCATTACGCGGGCCTGATCGCCGCGGGCGTGTACCCCAACCCGGTGCCGCACGCCGACGTGGTGACCTCCACCACGCACAAGAGCCTGCGCGGCCCGCGCGGCGGCTTCATCCTGATGAAGACCGAGCACGAGAAGGCCATCAACAGCGCCATCTTCCCCGGCCTGCAAGGCGGCCCGCTCATGCACGTCATCGCCGCCAAGGCCGTGGCCTTCAAGGAAGCGCTGGCGCCGGAATTCAAGACCTACCAGCAGCAAGTGGCCAAGAACGCCCAGGTCGTCGCGCAGACGCTGGTCGAGCGGGGCCTGCGCATCGTCAGCGGCCGTACTGAAAGCCACGTGATGCTGGTGGACCTGCGGGCCAAGGGCATCACCGGCAAGGAAGCCGAGGCCGTGCTGGGCGACGCCCACATGACCATCAACAAGAACGCCATCCCCAACGACCCGGAAAAGCCGATGGTCACCAGCGGCGTTCGCATCGGCACCCCGGCCATGACGACGCGCGGCTTCAAGGAAGAAGAAGCGCGACTCACGGCCAACATGGTGGCCGACGTGCTGGACAACCCGCGCGATGCCAGCAACATCGCCGCCGTGCGTGAAAAAGTGAACGCGCTGACCCGGCGCTTCCCCGTCTACCGGTAACCATGCCATGAAGTGCCCCTTCTGCAGCAACGTCGAAACCCAAGTGGTGGAAACGCGTGTCGCGGAAGACGGGGACTTCGTGCGCCGGCGCAGGCAGTGCGCGGCCTGCGAGAAGCGCTTCACCACCTACGAGCGCCCCGATGTGACCTTCCCGGCCGTCGTCAAGAAAGACGGCCGGCGCATCGATTACGACCGCACCAAGCTGCAGGGCTCCTTCAACCTGGCGCTGCGCAAGCGGCCGGTGAGCACCGAGCAGATCGACAGCGCCGTGGAGCGGATCGAGGAAAAGCTGCTGAACCTGGGCGTGCGCGAAATTCCATCGGCGCGCATCGGCGAGCTGGTCATGCGCGAGCTGAAGAAACTGGACAAGGT
>DATILF010000144.1:0-4361 GCA_035476755.1 Ramlibacter sp. | reverse complement strand
CGCCCCGGCCCGCGCTGGCGAAACTGCGCCTGCCATTGGTCCAACGGCATGAAGCTGGGATCGTCGCGCACCATGGCTTCGGTCTCCTTGAGCAGCTCGGCCTCGGTCTTGGACAGATCCAGTGGCGTGCCATAGGGCTGGTTCACATAGAACGGCGTGTCCATGTACACCTCGACGCGGTTGCCCTCCGGGTCGAAGTAGTACACCGACCAGGCGTTGCCATGGTTCATCGGCTGGATCTCGGTGGCGCCCAGGGCCTGCGCCTTGTCGCGGTTCCAGCGCAGCTCCTGAAGATCGGGCACCAGGAACGATGCCTGCATGATGGTGCTGACCGGCGACTGCGGCGAGCGGCCGGCGGACAGTACGAACTGATGGTGCTGGTCTTCGGTAGCGCTCATGAACACCAGGCGGTTGCCGAAGTTCTTGCCGATGCCTTCATCGGTGATGGTCAGGCGGAACACCTGGGTGTAGAACTCGACCATCTTGTCCAGGTCGAAGACGTAGATGCCGAAATGGGCGGGCGTGGGACGGGTGACTTTCATGGCTAGTCCTTTTGAATCTTCGCTTCCTTCACCAGCAGGGCCCAGCGCTTGAGGTCGGCGCTGATGGTGGCTTGCATCTCCTCGGGCGTGCCGGCTCGAACGTCGCCGCCGGTGGCTTCCTCCAGCCGCGTGCGCACCGCGCCCTCCTGCAGGGCGGCGCGCACTTGCGCGTTGAGTCTCTCGATCACCGGCCTGGGCGTGCCGGCGGGCGCCAGCAAGGCCGTCCACGAACGCACTTCGAAATTCGCCACGCCTTGTTCGGCGATGGTGGGCACGTCCGGCAGGCCGGGCCAGCGCACGCTGCCCGAGGCGGCCACCGCCCTCAGCTTGCCGGCCTTGATATGGCCCACAGCCGTGGTCGGGGCGACCACGACGAAATCGACTTCGTTGCCCAGCAAGGCCGTCATGGCGGCGCTTTCCCCCCGGTAGGGCACGTGCGTGATCGCGACGCCAGCGCGTTGCGCCATCAATTCACCGGTCATGTGCTGCCCGGTGCCGACGCCGGCTGAACCGAAGTTCACCGTGCCGGTCCTCATCCGCGCCGCGCGCAGCACGTCCTGCAGCGCGTTGTACTTGCTGTTGGCGTTGACCACCACCAGGAAAGGAAAGGAGGTGAGCGCGGACACCGGCTGGAACGACTTGGCCGTGTCATAGGGCAGCTTGTCATACAGCACCCCCGAGATGGCATGGCCCCCCGTCGCCAGCAGCAGCGTATGGCCGTCCGCCTTGGCCGTGGCCACGGCGTTCGCAGCCAGCGTGCCGCCGGCACCCGGCTTGGGCTCCACGACCAGCGGCTGGCCCAGGCCCTTCGCCATTTCCGTCGCCACGATGCGGGCGACGGCATCGGCGTTGCCGCCGGCCGCGAAGCCGTGCAGCACGCGCACTGGTCTGTCGGGGTAGGTCTGCGCAACGGCCGGGGCAAGCGTACACAGCGCAAGGCTGGCGCCAACAACGAGCGCTGCGGCGAATGGGGGTAGTGTCTTCATGGGGTTCTCCTGGGCCTTCCTGGGTTTTCCTGGGCTCTCTGCGGTCAGGCGGCCTGCGCCACCGGATTGCGCAGCACGCCGATGCCTTCGATCTCCACTTCCACCACGTCACCGGGCACCATGAAGCGCGGCGGCTTCTTGCTCCAGCCCACGCCGCCCGGCGTGCCGGTGACGATCACGTCGCCGGGCACCAGGGTGAAGATGGTGGAGGCGTAGGCGATCTGCTGTGCCACCGAGAAGATCATGTTGGCCGTGGTGGTGGACTGCATCTGCTCGCCGTTGAGGCGGGTCTTGAGCGCCAACGCACGATCCGGCGCGATCTCGTCGGCCGTGACCATCCACGGGCCGAAAGCACCGGTGGACTCGAAGTTCTTGCCGGCCGCGATGGCCTTGGCATGGAACTGCCATTCGCGGATGCTGGCGTCGTTGTAGATCGAGTAGCCCGCGATGTGCTCGTGCGCCCTGTCCTCGGCAATGTTGCGGCCGGGCTTGCCGATGATGACGGCCAGCTCGCCTTCCCAGTCCAGCGAATTCGAGCAGTGCGGCCGCAGGATCGGCTGGCCGTGGCCGATCTGCGAGCGCCAGACGCGCAGGAAGATCGGCGGGAACTCCGACAGCTCGCGGTCCAGGCCGGCCGCCACGACTTCCTGGTGGTGGTCATGGTAGTTGCGGATGGCGCAGATGATCTTTTCCGGCTGCGGAATCACCGGCAGGCAGCGGATGTCCGCCAGCGCGATGTCCGCGCTCACCGTGGCCGCATCGTCCGCCGCGCGTGGCACGCGGCCGGCCGCGATGTACGACTGCAGCGTCGGGTACTGCGGGTAGGCGCGGCCGAGGTCGGCCACGCGATCGCCGATGACGGCGCCCCAGGAGGCAAGGTTCTGGTATTCGAATGAGAGTAGCTTCATGGTGTGTGTCTCTGGATGGGGATTACTCAGCGTTGCAACTCGCGCAGCACCTGTTCGGTGTCGGCGCCCAGCGCCGGCGCCGCGGACCGGTACTGCACCGGTGTTTTCGACAGCCGCAGCGGGCTGGCCACGACCGGCACCGTGCCGGACGCATGCGGCAGCTCCACGCGCAGGCCTCGCGCCACCACCTGCGGATCGGCGAACACCTGCTCGAGCGTGTTGATGGGGCCGCAAGGCACATTCGCGGCCTCCAGCACCTCGATCCATTGCGCCGTGGTTCGCTGCACCGTCGCCTGGCGCAGCAGAGGCACCAGCGTGGCACGATGCTCGACCCGCTGCGCGTTGGTGGCGAAGCGCGGGTCGGCGGACCACTCGGGGTGACCGGCCACGCGGCAGAACGAGGCGAACTGGCTGTCGTTGCCCACGGCCAGGATGATGTCGCCGTCGGCCGTGGGGAAGGCCTGGTAGGGCACGATGCTGGGGTGCGCATTGCCCAGGCGCTGCGGCGAGCGGCCGGTGACCAGGTAATTCTGGGCCTGGTTCGCCAGGCACGACACCTGCACATCCAGCAGCGCCAGGTCGATGTGCTGGCCCTCGCCGGATCGCTCGCGCCAGGCCACGGCCGCCAGGATGCCCGCGACGGCATGCAGGCCGGTCAGCACGTCGGTGAGCGCCACGCCCACCTTGACCGGCCCCGCGCCTTCTTCGCCATCGGGCAGGCCGGTGAGGCTCATCAGGCCGCCCATGCCCTGGATCATGAAATCGTAGCCGGGCCGCTGCGCATAGGGCCCGGTCTGCCCGAAGCCGGTGATGGAGCAGTAGATCAGGCGCGGATTGAGCTTCGACAGGCTGGCGTAGTCCAGTCCGTACTTCGCCAGGCCGCCGACCTTGAAGTTCTCCACCAGCACGTCGGACTGCATGGCCAGGGCGCGGATCTGTGCCTGCCCCTCGGGGGTGGCCATGTCCAGCGCCACCGATTTCTTGTTGCGGTTGGTGCACAGGAAATACGCCGACACCACCGCACGGCCTTCACGGTCCTGCAGATAGGGCGGACCCCAGCCGCGCGTGTCGTCGCCGCGCTCGGGATGCTCCACCTTGATCACCTCAGCGCCCAGATCGGCGAGCATCTGGCTGGCCCAGGGGCCGGCCAGCACGCGCGACAGGTCGAGCACGCGCAGATGGGACAGTGCGCCGTCATTCGTGAGTCGATCGGTGGTCATGGGGGCAAGGCGTCCTGTTGTGTGCGGTCAGCGCATTTGTTCAGCGCCGGTGGAAACGAACTCTATGCCTTGCCACTCTGGGATTCAAACGATTTGTTTGCACCAAATTGTGCAAAAATCGCACTCCGTAATCCGTTTCGGGAGGTTCACCATGCGCCGCAAGATTCCCAGCACCGGGGCGCTCAGCGCCTTCGAAGCCGCCGCGCGCCACACGAGCTTCACCGAAGCGGCCCACGAACTGGCTTTGACGCAAAGCGCGGTCTGCCGCCAGATCGCGGGCCTGGAAGGCTTCCTGGGCGTCAAGCTGTTTCGCCGCTCGCGCCGGGGCGTGGTGCTGAGCGAAGCCGGAGCGGCCTATTACAGGCAGGTGGCCAAGCGGCTCGACGAGGTGGAGCGCGACACGCTGGACCTCATGGCCCGGCAAGGCCGCGGCGGCACGCTCGAGCTGGCCGTGGTGCCGACCTTCGGCACACGCTGGCTGCTGCCCCGCCTGCCGGATTTTGCGCGGCTGCATCCGGACATCACACTCAACCTGTCCGGCCGCACCCGCCCCTTTCTGTTCGACGACACCGAGCTGGACGCCGCCATCTACACCGGCGACGGCAACTGGCCCGGCGCGGTGGCCACGCATCTGATGCCCGAGAGCATGGTGCCCGTGTGCAGCCCCGCGCTGATCGCGCCGCGCAAGAAGCTCACGCCGCAGCA
>DATILF010000143.1:0-3512 GCA_035476755.1 Ramlibacter sp. | reverse complement strand
CCGTAAATGGGTGGAAGAAGGCGGCCGCGTGCTGGCCGAGACCCAGCCTGTCGTCAACTGGTCCTTGCTGGCCTCACCGGGCATGCCGGCTGACAAGGTCAATCAGCTGCGCGAGGTGCTTCTGAGCATGAACACCCAGGCAGCGCCGATCCTGGCGGCGCTCGGCGTCAAGGAATGGGCCAAGGCCGAACGCCAGGACTACCTGGCGCTACTCGATTACACAAAGGAGTGAGGATGAACAGCAAGAAATCGGGACCCGCATCGAATGGGTCCAGCCCCCGGCGTGGACGGATCGCGGCAGCCGCCGCTGTCGCGCTTCTGGCCTGTGCGGGTCTGGCGCAAGCCCAGCAGGCGATGCCGGTGCCGCCGGCCGTTGAACAGGCCGCGCGCGACATTGCCGCGGAACTGGCCAGGCATTGCCCGGTAGCCCCCGCCGGAGACACCGCCGCCTACAACACCTGCCGGCGCGGACTGTTCGGCCCCAGCACGCTGCGTTCCCACCTGCCGGACTTCGTGCTTTGGGGCCGCCAAAGCAAGGCCGCCGACGCGACCCTGCGCCAGACCAATCTGACGCAGTTCGCGCCCGATGTCTGGACCAGCATGTATGCGTCTCTGTTCATGTTCAATGGCAAGCACACGGTGGAGTGGGTGCCCCAAGAGCGCCTGTTCCGGGTGCGGCTCGAAGCGGCTTTCCGCAATCGGCTGGCTCCGGGCCAGTTCCCCTACCCCTTCTGGCACGAAGAAGCCAAGTGGGCGATGTACGAGAACGCCAACGAAATGATGCTGTGGATCGCTCCGGGCACGGTGAAGATCCGCGCGGCGCAGTTCACCGACCGCGCCGCCACGGCCATGCTGCAGCCGATCCAGCCGGTTCGCTACGCAAAGCACGAAGGGCCCTGGCTGTGGACCGACCAAAGCGGCAAGACGCAGCCCGCCGTGACCCTCTTCGACGGTATCTACCGTCCGGAAAATCCGCACATCAAGACCGTGGACCGCCAGTACCGCGACCTGGCCCTGCAGCTGCGCGAGTCGCAATGCAGCCAGTGCCACGTGCCTAACAACCCCGACAAGATGAGCCGCCTCGTGCTGCTCTCGACGCCCGCGCACGCCGCCGGCGAAATCGACCGCTTGATCAAGTCGGTGCGCGAGGACCGAATGCCGGTGGACGAATTCCGCATCGCCGCGCCCCTCACGGCCGATCAGAAGAAGTGGCTGCTGGAAAGTGCCGAAGCCTTCCGCACCACTGTGCGCGCCGCGCAGGAGTGGGAGAAGAACGCCGCCGGCGCCTCCGCTTCCGCCGCGGCGGCCCCCCAAACCCTTTCCCAACCAACCCAGTCCAGGTGATGACATGAATCTTGCGAATTCAGAATCGCGCCTCAGCCGGCGCACCCTCGTGTTCGGCGCCGCCGCTGCCGCTGCCTGTGCCGTGCCCCTCGGCTGGGCCCAGCAATCCAGCTGGCGCCTGCTGGTGAACGAGGCCGTGACGGCCGACCTCAGCATCTCGATGCTGGCCGTGCGCTACCGGGGCTGGGCCGATTACCTGGGCGCGCAGATTCAGAACAAGCAGGTGCTGGTTGATCCGATCATCGACATCCAGCGCTTCGTGCAACAGGCGCTGTCCGACCAGAAGCCGCTGCTGGTCTTCGGCAAATCGGTGAACCAGATCTCCAAGCTGGTCCGCGACCATGGCTACCAGCCGCTGGTGCGCCGTCCCGAACCCTACAAGGCGGCGTTCATCGTGCCCAAGGACTCGCCCATCCGCGACCTGGCCCAGCTCGCGGGCCGCAAGCTGCTGCTGCCGGACACCCATTCCGCCACGGCCGCCGTCGCCCGGGCCGAGATTCGCCGGCTGGGCATCCGCGAGCCGTACATGTCGCACACCCGTTTCCAGGACAGCGTGGCCGGGCAGGTGTCCGCGGGCATGGCCGAAGCCGGCGTGGTGAACCCGACCATCGCGCGGAAATGGCAGGAAGGCGGCGGGCGCGTCATCGGTGAAACGCAGCCGGTGGTGAACTGGTCGGTGCTGGCGTCGCCCAAGGCATCGGCCGACATGGTGGGGCGGCTCACCGAATCGCTGCTCGCCATGAACGGCAAGACCAGCGGCGGTCTGCTGTCCGAAATCGGCGTGAAGCAGTGGGCTCGTGCCGACCGAAAGGACTACCTGGCCCTTCTGGAGTACACCGGCGAATGAGAGGCACGCAACTCAAGCTCCTTGGCGCCTTCACGCTGGCCGCGTTGCTGGCCAGCCCCTGCTGGGCGCAGTTCGCGCGGGCCGAAGACGCCGTGAAATACCGTCAGGGCGCGTGGTACGTGCTGGCGCAGCACTTCACCCGCATCGGCGCCATGGTCAACGGCCGGACGCCCTACGACGCGCGCGTGGCGGTGGAAAACGCGGAAGTCGTGGCGACGCTGGCGCGATGGCCGTCCACGGGCTTCGTGCCCGGCTCGGAGCGCCTGTCGCAGAAAGCACGGCCAGAAATCTGGACCGAGCAGGCGCGCTTCAAGGAGCACAACGACAAGCTCGTGAACGAGACCGCCCGCCTGGTGTCGGCCGCGAAAACGCAGAACCTCGATCAACTCAAGGCCGCCTACGCCTCGACGGCCGCAACCTGCAAGAGCTGCCATGACGCTTACCGCAACAACTGATACCCGGTACCCCGGCGCACGCCTGCCCACCGCTGTCCCCGGCAGGCCGTCCATGTCCGCTTCCCGGGCCGTGGCCGGGGCCCGGCGCGTGCGCGTCTGGGACCTGCCCACGCGCCTGTTCCACTGGGGCCTGGTCGCCTGCATCAGCGGGCTGATGGTCACCGGCTACATCGGTGGCGCAGCGATGCCGTGGCACGCGCGCCTGGGCTACGCCGTGCTGGCCCTGCTGCTGTTCCGTCTGGTGTGGGGCTTCGTCGGCGGACGGTGGTCGAGGTTCATCACGTTCTTCTACGCACCCCGGCGCGTGCTGGCGTATCTGCGCGGCCACGAAACGCCGGACCGTCCCGGCCACAATCCACTGGGCGCGTTATCGGTATTCGCGATGCTGGCGGTGCTGCTGGCGCAAGTCGGCAGTGGCCTCGTGAGCGATGACGAGATTGCATTCAGCGGGCCGCTCAGCCGCCTGGTCGCGGCGGACCAGGCGCTGTGGGCCACCTGGTTCCACAAGGATGTGGGCCAGTGGGTCATCGTGGCGCTGGTGCTGACACACATTGCGGCGGTGATGTGGTACCTGCTGCGAAAGAAGACCAACCTGGTCAAGCCCATGCTCGACGGCGACAAGTCGCTGCCTCTCGCCTCGCCGGCAGTGGCTTCCCGGGACGATGCGCGCTCCAGGTTGCTGGCGGCCGTGGTGTTCGCTGGCTGCTCGCTTGCCGTGGGGTGGGTCCAGAGCCTCGGCTGATGTTATCGGGCAGGCGGTTCAGTCGTCTTCGCCCGCGTCCAGGCCGGGAAAAAGCACCTCGGTGAAACCGAACTTGCTGAAATCGCGCACCCGCATCGGGTAAAGCTTGCCCACCAGGTGGTCG
>DATILF010000142.1:0-2500 GCA_035476755.1 Ramlibacter sp. | reverse complement strand
CTGGGTTCGTGCGGCGCTGTCTTCGCCTGCCCCGAAGGACAACGCGCCGTGGGCCTGGACATCAATGCCAACCACCTGCGCGGCGCCACGAAGGGCTGGGTCACCGGCATCACGCGGCCTGTGCACATCGGCCGCTCCACGCAGGTGTGGCAGATCGAGCTGCACAACGACGATGGCGAACTCACCTGCGTCTCGCGCATCACCATGGCGATCCTGCAGGCGAAGTAGTCGCCATCCCTTGCGCGCGGCCGGCCTTAAGCGCCGCCGGCTCGCGCTGCCATTGGCTCGGTCATTGCGAATCCGCGCGCGCCATTCGCTCGCTTTTCCAGTACACGTCGTCGCCGCCGTTCATGCGGTTGAGCACGCGCGCCAGCACGAACATCAGGTCACTCAGCCGGTTCAGGTACTGGCGCGGCGTGTCCTTGAGCGTCTCGGCGCCGCCCAGCGCCACCACCGCGCGCTCGGCGCGGCGCGCCACGGTTCGGCACACATGCGCCTGCGAGGCGGCGCGGTTGCCGGCCGGCAGGATGAACTCCTCCAGCTTGGGCAGCTGCCCGTTGTAGAGCGCGAGCGCGTCGTCCAGCGCGAGCACAGCCTCGGGTTTGAGCAGCTCGAACCCGGGAATGGACAGCTCACCACCCAGGTTGAACAGCTGGTGCTGGATCTCCACCAGCAAGGCCCTCACGCCCTCGGGCATCTCCTCGCAGAGCAACAGGCCGATGTGCGAATTGAGTTCGTCCACGTCGCCCATGGCATGCACGCGCAGGCTGTCCTTGGAAACGCGCGTGTTGTCACCCAGACCCGTGGTGCCGTTGTCGCCGGTGCGCGTGGCGATTTGTGTGAGGCGCTTGCCCATGATTGATTTCCCCGTTATGTGTCTTGCACGGATTGTGCGTTACGCCGCCACACGGAATGTATCGCGCGCAACCTGAAGCAAAAGTGCTGGCCCTGCGGCGGATCATGGGCTCGAATGCACAGTCCTTCCACTTCACAGGAGCCCCTTCCGATGCGTGTGAAACGACGATGCCTTCCCAACTTCGAAACCTGCAGCGTTGCGCTGTTCGCCTCCCTGGCCTTGTACGGCCCCCTCCCCTCGCGCGCCCAGACCGCGGCGCCTCGTACTTCCCCATCCCTCACCACCCCCGTCCAGGGCGCCATTCCGCCCAACCGCTGGACGCCCGAGCAGCTGAACGACGCCTTCAGGCGCAGCGATGCCAACCATGACGGCCGGCTCAGCCGCGACGAGGCCTCGACCCTGGGCGGCCTGGCCCGCCAGTTCGACCGCGTCGATTCGAACAAGGACGGTTCGATCTCCAGTGCCGAGTTCGACGAGGCCCTCAAATAGGCCTTGACTGACGGCGCCCGGCGCAAGCCCTTAAACTGGTGCGCTGGCTTCAGGAAGACCCATGAACGCGCCCACCGAACTGTCGCACCTTGTCCCCGAGATCCACCTGCGCGAGGTGCCCGCCGCGCTTGTCGAGTCGCTGCGGTCGCGCTTCGGCGCCAACTGTTCCACGGCGCTCGCGGTGCGCGAGCAGCATGGCCGCGACGAATCGTCGTTCCAGGCGCCACCGCCCGCCGCCGTGGTGTTCGCAGAGAACACGCAGGACGTGGCGGACGCGGTGAAGCTGGCAAGCCAGTACGAGGTGCCGGTCATTCCGTTCGGCGTCGGCTCTTCGCTGGAAGGCCACCTGCTGGCCGTGCAGGGCGGCATCAGCATCGACGTGAGCCGCATGAACAAGGTGCTCTCGATCAACCCGGAAGACCTCACGGTCACGGTGCAGCCGGGCGTCACGCGCAAGCAGCTCAACGACGAAGTGAAGAGCACCGGCTTGTTCTTTCCCATCGACCCCGGCGCCGACGCGACCATCGGCGGCATGAGCGCCACGCGCGCCAGCGGCACCAACGCCGTTCGCTACGGCACCATGCGCGAGAACGTGCTCAGCCTCGAAGTGGTCACGGCCAGCGGCGATGTCATCCGCACGGGCACCCGCGCGAAAAAATCCAGCGCCGGCTACGACCTGACACGCCTGATGGTGGGCAGCGAGGGCACCCTGGGCGTCATCACCGAAGTGACGGTGCGCCTGTACCCCTTGCCCGAGGCCATCTCCGCCGCCGTCTGCTTCTTCCCGAGCATCGAGGCCGCCGTGCGCACCACCATCCAGGTGATCCAGCTGGGCGTGCCGATCGCGCGGGTCGAGCTGATCGACCACCACACCGTGCGCATGGTCAACGCGCACAGCAAGCTCGGCCTGCGTGAAGAGCCGATGCTGCTGATGGAATTCCACGGCTCGCCCTCCGGCGTGAAGGAGCAGGCCGAGCTGGTGCAGGAAATCGCGGCCGAGCACGGCGGCAACGCCTTCGAGTGGGCCACCACCCCCGAAGAGCGCACGCGGCTGTGGACCGCGCGGCACAACGCGTATTTCGCCGCCATCCAGTCCAAACCGGGCTGCCGCGCCATCTCCACCGACACCTGCGTGCCGATTTCGCGGCTGGCCGA
>DATILF010000141.1:0-10009 GCA_035476755.1 Ramlibacter sp. | reverse complement strand
GTAGCCGCCGCGCTTCATGATGTCCGTCACCTTGGGCACCATGCCGTTCAGCGCTTCCTCCGGCGTTTTCTTGCCGGTCAACGCCTCGGAGATCGCCACACCCAGCGCCTGGATGTTGATCTCGTCCCACTCGGCGATGATCGGGCGCCAGTCCGGATCGGCATCGCGCAGCTGGTCGCGCAAGATGATGTACTCGGGGTACTGGCGAATCAGGTCCACGTCTTGCAACGTGGACATGCGAGTCGGCCCACCGCCCAGGCGGCACACCGCCTTGTCCTGCTCCTTCGAAGTGAGCCACTGCATCAGCAGGAAGGCGGCATCGGCGTTCTTCGCGTTCTTGGGAATGGCCAGGCCCAGGCCGCCGGTTTGCGACGCGTACTTCGAACCCTTGGGATGGCGCGCATAGCTCACCTTGCCGTCGATCTTGGAACGGGCCGGGTCTTTCACCGGGCCGAAGATCACCGTCGCGTCCAGGTACATCGCGGCCTGCCCCTGCAGGAAGGCCGTCATCATCTCGCCCTGGCCGTAGCCGGGGATACCCACCGGGCCTGTGTCGACGACGTCCTTCAGGAACTTCAGCGCGCGCACGCCGGCTTCGTCGTTGAAGCGCGGACGCCAGCCCACGTCGAACACCTTGCCACCCATCGGGTTCAGGTGCAGCAGCCAGGCGTGCACGCACTGGTGGCCGGCTTGGCCGCGCGACGTGAGCGCGCCTATGCCTTCCTTCTCCTTGATCTGCGGCAGCAGCTTCTGCAGCTCGTAGTAGGTCTCGGGGGCCTTCAGCTTGTGCTTCTCGAAGATGTCGCGGCGGTACGCCAGGATCGAAGTTTCGGCGCCGTACGGCAGACCGTACAGCTTGGCCGTCGGGCCGGCGAGGTAGCCGCGCCAGCCGCCCACCAGCCCCAGGTTCTCCAGGTAACCGGGCACGATGTCCTTCATGTCATAGGCCGGATCGGCCAGCGCCGCGTTCTTGAAGAAGGGCTCGATCTCTCGGATCAGGTTCTTCTTGACGTACTCACCCTTCCACATCACCACGTAGCAGACCAGGTCGTAGTCGCCCTGCGACTTCGCCATCTCCAGCAACTGCTTGTCCTTCATGCGCGGCACGGCCAGGCGGTCCACTTCCACCTTGATGCCGGTCTGCTTCGTGAACTCGGGCAGCAGCTTGACCATCGCGTCGTAGTGCGGATGCGAGGGAATGCTCATCACCAGGGTCTGGCCCTTGTACTTGGCGAAGCGGTCCTGCGCCCAGGTCGAGCCCATGGGCAGGCCCGCGCCGAACACGGACAGGGCGGTGGACTGGAGTAGTTCTCTGCGTTTCATGCTTGTCTCCTGATGTGGTTGGTTTCGGAGTGGGGAAAAAATCAAGGGCACAGATTGCGTTGCGTCTGCGGGTCGAACACGTTGACGCGCGCGGGATCGACTTCGAGTTGAACGCGGGTGTGCAGCAGGTCATGGCGGTCGCCGGGCACCACCGCGGTGACGCGACTGCCCGGCTGGCCCGCGAGGGTGCCGACCAGAACGGTCTCCGTGCCCAGGTACTCGACCACGTCCACCTGCAGCGCCAAGTGGCCTGCACCCTCAGCCAGCCGCATGGCTTGCGGGCGGACCCCGGCGACACAGCCCTGGCCCGCTTGCAGTGCGCCCATGCCGTCGATGACGGGAAGGAGCACCCCTTCGGCTTGCAGCACCATGCCGGCCGGCCCCGGGGCCACGGCGCAGGGAATGAAGTTCATCGAGGGCGAGCCGATGAATCCGGCCACGAACAAATTGGCCGGTCGATTGAACACCTCGGAAGGCGTTCCCACCTGCTGGATGCGGCCCTTGTCGAAAATGACGATGCGCGAAGCCAGCGTCATGGCCTCCACCTGGTCGTGCGTCACGTACACGGTGGTCTTGCCCAGCCGCTCGTGCAGCACGGCCAGCTCGGTGCGCATGTGGCCGCGCAGCTTGGCGTCCAGGTTGGACAGCGGCTCGTCGAACAGGAACAGCTTGGGCTCGCGCACGATGCAGCGACCGATCGCCACGCGCTGGCGCTGCCCGCCCGACAGCTCGCGCGGCTTGCGCGCCAGCAGCGGCGTGATGTTGAGGATGCGCGCGGCGTCCTGCACCCGCCTGTCGATCTCGGCCTTCGGTTGCCCGGACAGCCGAAGGGCGAACGACATGTTCTGCGCCACGTCCATGTGCGGGTACAGCGCGTAGTTCTGGAACACCATGGCTATGTCGCGCTGCACCGGGCCGGCATGCGTCACGTCGCGCCCGGCGATCGAGATGCTTCCCGCGCTCACGCTTTCCAGCCCGGCGATCATGCGCAGCGTGGTCGATTTGCCGCAGCCCGATTCGCCCAGCAGCACCACGAACTCGCCCTGCGCAACCTCCAGGTCCAGCTCCTGCACCACGGTCACCTCACCGAAGCGCTTGACCACGCCGCGCAGCGCCAGGCCCGCGGAAGCGGTTTGATTCATTTTGAGTCCTTGTCTCTTGTTGTCGTTTTCTTCATCTGGCGCGCCGCGACACGCCGCACGCCCCATCCGATCGGCACCCGCCCGTTGCCCGGATGCTCCAGCCCCGGGCCCCAGATCGCCTGATAGGTGTCGATGCAGCGGCCCTGCTTCTGCAGGATCGCGAAAGCACCGATCCAGACCAGCCACCAAAGACCCAGGCCCAGCCACATCCAGCGCGGCGCATCGGCCACCCACAAGCCCAGGACAATGGCCGCCAGCGCCGCCAGCAGCGCGCCGTAGCCCAGCACCTTGTGCAGCCGCTCGAACACGCAGCGCCACCGCGTCATGTCGTAGTGGTCGCCGCGCAGTTGCGCGTCGGTCGGCCCGCCCTTGCTGCCGCGCAGCAGGCCTCCGGCCACTTGCAACCAGCCCAACGCCAGCAACATCCAGCCCAGCGCGCCATGCCATTGCGCCGCCGTCGTCGCGCCCCGGCCCTGTCCCCAGGCCAGCCACGCGCCCAGCGACATCAGCAGCACCCCGCCCCACTGCAGGCCGCGGTGCGCATGCCACCAAAGCTTGTTATCCAGCTCGCGGGGCCAGTCCTGAAGCGGCGTCACCTTGAAGAAGCGTGCGGTCAGCACGCCCAAAGGCAGCGCGATGCCCCACGCCAGCACCATCAGTCGGCCGTGCCACGAGGTCCAGCGAGCGATCTCGTGCACGGCCGCGCCGCTGATGGGCGTGAGCAGCCAGGCTTCAATGCTGTAGGACATGCTTCTCGACCCGCAGGCGTATTCCTTTCATGGAAGTCCTCGGGTATTCAGGCGGATGCAATAAAGGGAGGTGCTCGCCGCGACGTACAGATGCTCGCGCGCCGGCCCGCCGAAGCAGAGGTTGCCGACCTTCTCGGGCACGCAGATCTTCCCCAACAGCGTGCCGTCGGGGTGATAGACCTGAACCGAATCCTCGGACGAGGTGTAGATCCAGCCTTGCGCATCGACGCGAAAGCCGTCGGCCAGCCCCGGCTCCACCACCGCGAAGACACGCGGGTTGGTGAGCCTGCGGCCCTCGACCACGTCGAACACGGCGATGTGATGGTTCCCACTGCCGTCTTTGCGCAACGCGGCGGAGGTGTCGGAGACGTAGAGCAGTGACTCGTCGGGCGAGAAGGCCAGCCCGTTGGGTTCTTCCAACCAGCCGGTCACGGCCTCCAGCGTTCCGCCGGCCGGATCGAAGCGGTACACCTGGTTGGCGCCGATCTCGGACGCGGCGGCATGCCCTTCGCGGTCCGACAGGATGCCGTACGGCGGATCGGTAAACCAGATGGTCCCGTCGCGCTTGACCACCAGGTCGTTCGGCGAGTTCAGCCGCTTGCCCTGCCAGCGATCCACCACGATCTCGGCCGGGACCGCGGCATCGATGCGCCCCGCGCGCAGCGGGGTGCGGACGATGGCGCGCAGGCCATGCGAGCAGTGCAGCAGGTCGCCGTTGAGGCCGCGGAAGTGGCCGTTGGTGAATTCCACGTTCTCGCGCCAGACGGACATCCCCGCCGAGGGCGACCAGCGCAGGATGCGGTTGTTGGGGATGTCGCTCCACAGCACCGCCTCGTCTTCGGCGAGCCACACCGGGCCCTCGCTCCAGGCGGCGCCGGTACACAGGCGCTTGAGCGAGCCGCCGCAAAGGATGGATTGCAGCCGCGGATCGAGAACGACGATGCCTCTCATGACCTGCTATGCGAGCGCGATCGCGATGCGGTGGAGACAACGATATCGGCTTGGCCGACGGGCAAACGTGTAGGAAGTTCCATGTCTTGCTGAATCGCGATGCTTGCGTCTACTGATCCAGCGAGCGTATCAGTTACCGGTAACATTTAGACGGGGGTTTCCCCTAGTTCATCGCGGTGGCGCCCCCTCTAATTAAAAGGATATCTGTAGGCCACCGTCCACCTGTTACGGGTAACTTTTCTGAGCGTGTATGCTCGAAGCTATGCAGCGCTCCAAAGCCGCCAGCCACAAAGCACCCGAATCGCAAGGCCACGAACCCCCGGTCACCATGGCCGATGTCGCAAGGCGTCTTGGCGTGTCCAAGATGACGGTGTCGCGCGCGCTCAACCGACCTGAGGGGGGCGGCCGCGGTGCGAGCCAGGCGTTGCGCCAGCGCATCCTGCAGACCTGTCAGGAGATGGGATACGTCATCGATCAAACCGCGCGCGCGTTCGCGATCAAGCGATCCGGATTCGTGACCGCGTTAATCCCCACGCTCAACAATTCAAACTTCGCCGATACGGCCCGCGGGCTCACCGCCGCGGTCCAAGCCAGCGGGCTGCAGCTCCTGCTCGGATACACGGACTATGACGTCCCGACCGAAGAGCACCTGCTGCGCGCGATGCTGGCGCGACGGCCCGAGGGCATCGTGGTGACCGGCGGCAGCCACACGCCGGCGGCACGCGCCCTGCTGAAGGCCGCGGGCGTCCCGGTGATCGAAACCTGGGACCTGCTGGCCGACCCTATCGAGCACACGGTCGGATTCTCGAACGCGCAAGCCGTGGGCGCTCTGGTCCGTGCCCTCCATGCCAAGGGCTTGCGCCGCATCGCCTTCCTGGGAGGGCTGCCGACGAGCGACACCCGTGGCGCCGAAAGGAGATCCGGTTTCGAACAAGCGATGCGCGAACTCTCCCTCGACCCTGGGCGCACGCTCGCGGTTGGCCGGGCGCCGGTGTCGATGGCGAACGGCGCGCAGGGCATGGCGCAACTGATGCTGCGCTGGCCGGATGTGGAAGCGGTTGTTTGCGTGTCCGACCACGCCGCGTTCGGCGCTTTGATGGAGTGCCATCGCCGGGGCTGGGCCGTGCCCGATCGCGTCGCTATCGCGGGCTTCGGCGGCTTCGAAGTGTCCGCGGCCTGCCACCCGCAGATCACCACGGTTGCGGTGGATTGCGAGGGCCTGGGGCGAGCGGCCGGCGAGTTGCTGTTGCGAGCGATCGCGGCCGCGCGCGAGGGCGGGCGCCTCGCCCCCGAAACCGTGGTGATTCCCTACCGGGTCGAGCTTCGTGGAAGCACCTGAGGCTTACTTCGCCCAGATCTTCTTGTAGGCGTTGCGGTAGCCGTTGTCCGGATCGAAGCTGTTCTTCGGCCCGCCGTCGCCCTTGATGTTGTCGGCGGTCACCAGGTGCACCGGCGTCGAATAGCCACTGGGCTTGCCGCCCCCCAGGGCGCGGTTGATCTCGTCCACCATCTGCCAGCCGTGCAGGTTCAGCGGTTCGGGCACGGTGCCGGCCTGGAAGCGGTTGTTGCGGATGCGCTGGTAGGCCGATTCGGAACCGTCGCCGCCCGACAGGTTCTTCAGGTCCTTGGCCGCGCCGCCGGCCGACTGCAGCGTCGGGCCCATGAAGTCGAAGTACAGGTCATTGATGCCCAGCGAATGCGTCCACTTCGCGCCATGGCGCTGGATCAGCGAGGCCGTGAGCTGCGGCATGCGGTTGGAAGTGTCGGCCAGCGGCGTGTCTTCCACGCCCAGCAGCGTGCAGCCCGCGCATTTCCTGATGACCTCGGCCATGGCGTTGGACTTGGCAATCGCCACCGCATAGGCGGAATCGGTGAAAACCACCACGCCGGCCTTTCCATTCGAAGTGGCCACGGCATGCAGCGCGGCGATCTCGGCCACGTCTTGCGCGTTCGTCGTCACGTTGAAGAACATGCCGTCCACCGCGCCTGCTTCCTTCGCGGCGTGCCAACCCACCACAGGGATCTTGCTCTCGGTCGCGGCCTTGACGCCGGTGGCCTGCTCCTTGGCGTCGAATCCGCCCAGCAGGATGCCCGCCGGCTTGAGCGCGATGGCCTGGTTGAAGGCTGCAGTGCGGCCCTGCACCGAGCCCTGGCCGTCGAGCACGCGCACCTTCCAGCCAATGGCCTTGGCCGCTTCTTCGACGCCCTTGGAGACGCCCAGCACGCCGCCGTTGCGCATGTCGGACGCGACGAAGACGATGGTCTTGTCGGCCACGGCCTTGGGGCCGGTCGTGGGGCCGTCCCACTGGGTCTTGGAGGCGATGGCCGCGGCCACCTTCTGCTTGGCCAGCGCGAGGAAGTCGTCGGCATGGGCCGTGCCGGCCAGGCCGACAGCCGCGATGACCGCCACCAGGGCGCGGCGCGTGAAATGGAATCCGTTCTTCATCTGCTTGTCTCCGTGAATTGCCTCGGTGCGAGGCGGGTTGTCAAACGGTGCCGGCTGACCGCGCCGGCACTGTGGGGGTGGGGGATGCGGCCATCTGCTGCTGCGCGATGCGCCGGCGGATCGACTGGCCGCGCCTGCGCTGCGCGTAGCCGGCGATGCCGATGGACACGAGCAGGGTCAGCCCGTTGAACAGTGGCTCGACGAAGAACGCGCCGCCGAACTGCTGGATGCCCGAGATGCCGACGGCCAGGATCGCCACGCCGATCAGCGTGCCCCAGACGTTGACGCGGCCGGGGCGAATGGTGGTGGAGCCCAGGAAGGCGCCGACCAGCGCGGGCAGCAGAAACTCCAGGCCCACACCGGCCTGGCCGATCTGCAGGCGCGAGGCCAGCACCACACCGGCGAAAGCCGACAGCGTGCCCGATGCGACAAACGCGCCCATCACGCACTTTTGCAGCGGGATGCCGTTGAGCACGGCCGCCTTGGGGTTGGAGCCGATCACGTACAGCGCGCGGCCGATCGGCATGTGCTCGCTGACGATCCACATCGCCAGCGCGATGGCCACCACATAGAAAGCGGTGATGGGCAAACCCAGGAACTCCCCGCCGGCAATGGCGAGAAAGCCGCCGGGCAGGTCGCCCAGCACCTGCCGGCCGCCGCTATGCCAGAGCGCCACGGCGTAGAGCACGGTGCCCGTCCCCAGTGTCGCGATGAAGGAGTCGATCTGGGCCTGCTCCACCAGCACGCCATTGAGCAGGCCGAACAGCGCTCCGCACAGCAGCACGATCATCACGGCTACCGGCCAGGGCAGGCCGAACTGCGTCTGCAGGCTGATCGCCAGGATGTGCCACAGCACGATGCCGTAGCCGACCGTGAGGTCAATCTTGCCCGTCATCATCGGGATGGTCGCGGCCAGTGCCAACAAGGCGATGACCGACTTGTCGGCGAGGATGGAACGCAGGTTGAACAGTGTCGGGAACGACTGCGGCAGCAGCAGCGAAAACAGCACGACAAGCGCCAGCGTGAGCACCGGCAGGCCGTACACCGGCAGGTACTGGCCGAGGCGCGCGATGCCGCGCACCGCGCCGTCGAAGGAGGGATCGGGCTCGAGCGCCGTTGCTTTGATGGATGCGGTCATGTTTCCTGCTCTTCTTGTAGGGTGATAACTGGCGCGGTTTGGCCCGATGCGGCCATGAGCAAACCACCGATGCTGAGCCGCTCGCCGGTGAGTTCCTCGGCCACCAGCCCGTCGCGAAACACCAGGGCGCGGTTGCAGACGTTGGCAACCTCTTCGAAATCAGTGGAGACCACCAGCACGCACACACCCGCTTCGGCTTGCTGGCGCAGGATCTCGTAGATCTGCCGCTTGGCGCCGACGTCGACACCGGCCGTGGGCTCCTCCAGGATCAGCAGCGGCTTGTTCAGATGCATCCAGCGCGCCAGCACCACCTTCTGCTGGTTGCCACCGCTCAGGGTCTGCACGTCGGCCTGGGGCGCTGGCGGGTTCACGTCGAACCGATGGATCAGGGCTTGCGCCTGCTTGCTCTCGGCCCTGCGAGACAGCCGCGCCATCAGCCGCCCAACGATGAGCGCCGGATGAGGAAAAAGATTCTCTTTCACAGTCAGCGAAGCCGCCAGGTTCTCGTCCAGGCGATCAGCCGCCACCAGGGCGATGCCCAGTGCCACGGCCTGCGCCGGGCCGCGCGGGCAAATGACCTGGCCGTTCAGCCGCACGGTGCCCCGCGCGATGTCGGACAAGCCGAACAGCGCGCGGCTCACGGCTTCATGGCCGGCGCCGCGCAGGCCGATCAGGCCCAACACCTCGCCCTTGTGGGCTGCAAAAGTCACCGGTCCCGCATTGGCGGTGTAGACGCCTTCCAGGCGCAGCAGTTCTTCGCCGCCGTGCGTGCGCGCCTTGGAAGCCAACCCCTCGAACTTGCGGCCGATGATCAGCTCCACCAGTTCGTGTTCCGTGGCCTCGGCGGTACGGCGCACCCCGACCAGCTTGCCGTCGCGCATGACGGCGGCACGGTCCGAGATGTCCATGATCTCGTCCAGGCGGTGCGACACGTAGATCATCGCCACGCCCATGTCGCGCAGCTTGCGCAGCAGCTTGAACATGCGCTGCACATCGGCCATCGGCAAGCTGGCCGTGGGTTCGTCCAGCACCAGGACCTTGGCTTTCGTTTCCAGGGCGCGTCCGATAGCGAGCAAGGACTTCTCGGCGCGCGTGAGCGTGAAGACGCGCCGGCGCGGATCGATGTCGCAACCCACGTGCTCCAGCACGCGCCGCGCCATGGCGTCGGCCTCGCGCCAGTCGATGCGGCCCCGCCGCATGGGGAACCCCATGCCCAGCGCCACGTTTTCGCCGACGGTCATCCAGTCCACCAGGCCCAGGTCCTGGTGGATGAAGGCCATCGGAATCCCGGCTTTCGGCAGCGCGCGCCATTCGTGCTCGCTCATCCCCAGCAGCTCGACGCTGCCGCTGTCCTGCCGCACCACGCCGGCCAGGATCTTGATGAGCGTGGATTTGCCCGCACCGTTCTCGCCCAGCAGCGCCAGGATCTCGCCGGCGTGCAGGTCAAGCGACACCTCGTCTACGGCCTGGGTGCCGCCGAAGCGCTTGCCCAGGCCCTGAATGCGAAGGACGGGGACAGCGCTCACAGCATCACCACCCGGGACACATCGGGCTCGCGCTGCGTCGCTATGAAACGCTCGAACGCCAGCGTTTCCATGTTGAAGTAGCCCAGCCGGTCGTTGTCCTGACTGACGAACGCCAGCGGCTTGCTGGGGTGGTAGCTGAGCGCAATGGCGCGCGCCTCCATCTTGATGTGCGCGGATTCCTTGAGCGTCGCCGGGTCGAGCACCGACAAGCTGCGCTCGCCGTAGTTGGTGGCGATGAGGCGGCCGCTCGCGTGCAGGTACAGCCGCGTCGCGTCGTCGCGCGAGGGCGCGCTGTACTTCACCTCCATGCTGTCGGTGTCGATGGCACACAGCGTGTTGCTCCAGCGGCAGGTGACGTAGAGCGTCTTCTCGTCCTCGCTCAGCGCATAGCCCTCGGGCTTGTCGCCGGGCGAACAGGCCACGGGCGCGAAGGTCGCGTCGTGCGGCTTGATCTTGGTCACGGTATGCGACTGCAAATTCATCACATAGGCAGTCTGGCCATCGCGCGTCAGGGCGAACAAATGGCTCTTGATGCCACCCGTGGGCACGGCCCGGCGCGGCGCCTCGTCGGTTGCAGGATGGTCCAGCACCACCAGCTGGGCCCGGTCCTCGCTCAACGCGTAGAGGCGCCCGCGCTCGTCCATCTGCATGCCGTGCAGGCGGTTGAAAGGCGCGAGGTCGATGGTGCGTGCCAGCTTCCTGGCCGCGATATCGACCTGGAAGATGCTGGTGCC
>DATILF010000140.1:0-3700 GCA_035476755.1 Ramlibacter sp. | reverse complement strand
GCAGATCCGCGCCGTCTTCAAGGTGAAAGACGTGGCCACGCTCAACACGATGGCCAACAGCTGGTGGGGCAAGGCCAAGATCGGCCTGGAGTACGCGCTCAAGCGCAGCGGCCCGATGAGCATGGCGCCTTCTCAGCTGGGTGCCTTCACGCGCAGCACGCCCGACCAGCCCTACCCCAACATCGAATACCACGTGCAGCCGCTCAGCCTGGACGCCTTCGGCGAGCCCCTGCACGACTTCAATGCGTTCACCGCGAGCGTGTGCAACCTGAATCCCACCAGCCGGGGCAGCGTGCGCATCCGCAGCAACCAGTTCGGCGATGCCCCGCTGATCGCCCCCAACTACCTGAGCACGCCGGAAGACCGCCAGGTCGCCGCCGATTCACTGCGGGTGACGCGCCGCATCGTGTCGCAGTCGGCGCTGGCGAAGTACGCGCCCCAGGAGTGGCGGCCCGGCCTGCAATACCAGAGCGACGAAGAGCTGGCCCGGCTGGCCGGCGACATCGCGACCACGATCTTCCACCCGGTGGGCACCACGCGCATGGGGCGAGACGACGACCCGATGGCCGTGCTCGATTCGCGGTTGCGCGTGCGCGGCATCGCCGGCCTGCGCGTGGTGGACGCGGGCGCCATGCCCACCATCACCAGCGGCAACACCAATTCGCCCACCCTGATGATGGCCGAGAAGGCCGCCGAGTGGATATTGCAGGACGCGCGGTGAATCCGCGGTGAGCGCGCGCCGTCCGCGCTAGTGGTCAGGCGTCCTCAGCGAATCCCGCCCACATAGCGTGGCCCGGTGGGCGGACGCGGCCTGACCGGTTCCGCCCCGGTGTCCAGAAAGTCGCCGAACACCGATGGGCCGAAACCGCTGGCCTGTGCCTGCCTCGGGGCTGCCGGCGGCGCCGGCACGGGCGCCGGTGCGGACGCCTTGGGCGCCAGGGTCACCACCGGCGCGTGCTCCTTGAGCAGCTGCAGCGCGTTCTGCGCCAGGGGCTTCTGCGGCGACGAGGGCTCGAGCGCCGCACGCTCGAGCTTGTCGGCCCACTCGTTCAGGTCCGGGTGGCCATCCTCCAGGGCCTTGGCACGGGTGAAGCGCACGATCTCCAGGGCGTATTCCAGGTTGGCGGCCATCCATTCGGTATCGGTCACACGGCCCGTCTTGCGCCGCAGCAGCACGTGCAGATGGGCGGCGATGGCAAGTTTCTGGCTCTGCAGCATGGCATCTCCTTGGGCGAACTCGTCAGGCAAGGCGCTCGCGGTGCTGGGCAATGTCCAGCCCCGATTGCTCGGTCTGCTCATCCACCCGCAGGCCGACGATCAGTTTGGTCACGATCAGCAGCACGCCGCTGACCACGAGGCTGTAGCCCGCCACCGCCAGCACGCCGATGGCCTGCGTGAGCACGCTGCCTTCCACGCCGGAAATGCTCTTGCTGGCCAGCAAGCCCGTCATGAGCGAGCCCACGATGCCGCCAATGCCGTGCACGCCGAACACGTCCAGGGAATCGTCGGCACGCAGCAGGCGCTTGAGCGCAGTGGCGCCCCAGTAGCAGGCAACACCCGCCACGGCGCCGATCAGCAGCGCCGAACGCGGCGTCACGAAGCCGGCGGCGGGGGTGATGGCCACCAGCCCGGCCACCAGGCCCGAGCACAGGCCCAGCAGCGACGGCCGCCCGCGGATGATCCATTCGCCCAGCATCCAGGACATGGCGCCCGCGGCGGCGGCGATGTGCGTGACGGCCATGGCCAGGCCCGCCCGCCCATCGGCGGCGACGGCGGAGCCGGCGTTGAAGCCGAACCAGCCCACCCACAGCATGCCCGCCCCGGCCATCGTGAGCCCCAGGTTGAACGGCTCGAAGGCCTCGCGGCCGTAGCCGCGGCGCGGCCCCAGGAAATAGGCGCAGACCAGGCCGGTGACGCCCGCGTTGATGTGCACCACCGAGCCGCCCGCGAAATCGAGCGCGCCGAGCTGGGCCAGCCAGCCGCCCGGCTCCCACACCCAGTGGGCGATGGGCGCATAGACCAGCAGCGACCACATGCCGATGAACCACAGCATGGCCGAGAACTTCATGCGCTCCACGAAGGCGCCCACCACCAGGGCCGCGGTGATGATCGCGAATGTCAGCTGGTACATGGCGTACACCGACTCGGGGATGTTGGGCGCGATGTGGCTCACCATCACCTTGCCCGACTCCTTCAGGTAGTCCAGGCCCTCGAAGCCCATGCGGCTGCCGTTGCCCAGGAAGGTGTTGCCGGGCGTGAACGCCCACGAATAGCCGACGGCGAACCAGAGCAGGCTGACCAGCGCGGTGATCGCCACCACGCAGGCCATCGTGTTGATCACGCTCTTCTTGCGCACCATGCCCGCGTAGAAAAGGGCGATGCCCGGCAGCGTCATCAGCAGCACCAGGGCGGTGGCGGTCATCATCCAGGCGGTGTCCGCCGCGTTCAACGTGTCCTGGGCCACCAGACCGGGGCGCGTGAGCGGGGCCGGCGGCGGCGCTGCCAATGCCGATGCCACGCTGGGACTGGCCACGGCAGCGACCAGGACGGGGGGTGTCGCCACCGGTGCGGCCGGCGCGGACTCGGCCGGGGGCGCCACGGAGGGGCTGGCGGCTGCGGTCTGCGCCAGGCCGAGGCTGTGCAGCCCCAGCCAGACGCAGGCAATCAGCGAAATGTGCCGTATGACGGTGCGCATGTATCGGTCCTTCTCTTGTGTTTCCCAACCACGGCGGAGTCGCATAACTCATGCCACGCGCTACATATGCATACATTCGCACCCGTTCGCACCTTCAAAGGGCCCGGTCATGCGGTTTCGGGCGGGCGGCGAGGCCGGCTCGACAGGGAGGGAAAATCCCGATGCACTGACCGGGTGCGAGCGGATAGAGTCCGTGCACTCGCAAGCGTGCCCGAGGGCTCGCGAGGGCGAGGGACCGAGGAGACAACCCCCCAGAACACTAGAACCAATTTCTGGCGTCCCACGAGATGCCGCTCACAAGGCGCCGCCCACAAAGCGGCGCTTTTTTTTCGCCCCTGCGGCCCGGGCGGACGACCGATGGGCGGATGGGACAATCCCCGCCATGGATTTGCTATGGGTGTCGCTGGCGTCGCTGCTGGCCGGCTTTGTGGATGCGATCGTGGGCGGGGGCGGGCTGGTGCTGGTGCCGGCCTTGTTCGCGATGTTTCCCACCACCCACCCGGCCACCCTGTTCGGCATCAACAAGAGCGCCTCCCTCTGGGGCACCGGCATGGCCGCCTTGCAGTACAGCCGCCGGGTCCAGCTGAGCTGGCCCGCCCTGCTGCCCGCGGCGGCGGCCGGCTTCGTCGGCTCCCTGGCAGGTGCCTGGACCGTCACCATCGTGTCCCCCGGGTTCCTGCGCAAGCTGCTGCCGCTGGTGCTGCTCGGGGTGCTGGCGTACACCCTGGCCAAAAAGGAACTCGGGCGCCACCATGCGCCGCGGCTGACCGGCCGCAGTGAAGCGCTCGCGGCGGGCGCCATCGGCCTGGCGCTGGGCTTCTACGACGGCTTCTTCGGGCCGGGCACGGGCAGTTTCTTCGTCTTCCTGTTCGTGCGCTGGCTGGGCTACGACTTCCTGCATGCCTCGGCCAGCGCCAAGCTGCTGAACACGGCCACCAACCTGGCCGCCCTCATCCTGTTCGCGCTCAAGGGCCATGTCTGGTGGCATTTCGCCCTGGCCCTGGC
>DATILF010000139.1:0-5051 GCA_035476755.1 Ramlibacter sp. | reverse complement strand
GGTTTTGACCGTGCCAGCCACGAGTTGGGCCAGCTCGGCGGTGGTTGAAAGAGGCCCCCGTTCCTGTCGGCGAGCCACAATCGCCTTTGCAATCTGAACAGCAAACCGTTCTTCGCCGTATTCACGTATCACCTCCGCGATCTGCCCGGCTTCCGCCGTGGCAAGCCACTCGGCCACGCTCTCGCCGCGCGTGGTGTCCATGCGCATGTCCAGCGGACCATTGCCCCGAAAAGAAAAGCCCCTCGCGGGGTTGTCGATCTGCGGCGAGCTCACGCCCAGGTCCATCAACACGCCGCCCACGCTCGCCGCGGGCAACTCGGTCATCCCCGAGAAGCCCTGGTGGCGAATGGAAAAGCGGGTGTCGTCGATCGAATTCGCGACCGCCACCGCCTCGGTATCCTTGTCGAAGGCGATCAGCTTGCCCAACGGACCCAGTCGGGACAGGATCAGGCGCGAATGCCCGCCCCGGCCGAAGGTCGCATCGACATAGGTTGAATCCGGCTTGGTGAGGAGAGCATCGACTGCTTCGTTCAACAAGACGGTGGTGTGTTGCCATGTGTCCACCGCCTGCTCTCAGAAAGAGAATTCCTTGAAGACGTCCGGCATGTCCGCCCGCATCGCCTCCGCTTCCTTGGCCTCGTAGGTCGCCTTGTCCCAGAGCTCGAAATGGTTGCCCATGCCAAGCAGCATGGTCTCCTTCTCGATGCCCGCCGCAGTGCGCAGTTCCGGGGAGACCAGCACACGGCCTGTGCCGTCCAGTTCCACGTCCATGGCATTGCCAAGGAAGATTCTCTTCCACCACTGGGCGGACATGGGTAACGCGGCGATACGTTCGCGGAATTTTTCCCATTCCGGCCGGGGAAAGATCATCAGGCAGCCGTGCGGATGGCGGGTGATCGTGAGCTGGTTGCCGGCGGTCGCGCTCAGGACGTCACGATGCCGGGTCGGCACTGAAAGCCGACCCTTGCCATCGAGACTGAGCGACGAAGCGCCTTGGAACACTTGTGTGAGCCCTTGCTACAGAAAAAGCGCAACAGCGGAAGCGCGAAGGCACTATTCACCACTTAATTGCACTTTTTTGCACTGTAGCAGGAAAACTCAGCGGCGCAAGCTGCGAGCCACGCAGTTTATGTAATGAAATCAATGACTTAGAACGGGTTTTGAAGGGTCTAGCCGACAAAACCCGTTCTAAATGAAGCACTTAGCGGTTCCAGTGAAAGTGAATCCTCACCAGAGCGCCGAGTGTTAAAGAATGTAGCGGGAGAGGTCCTCGTCGCGGCTGAGCTCCTTCAGCCGGGCATCGACATAGGCGGCGTCGATGGTCACGGTCTGGCCGCCGAGCCGGGTGGCGTCGAAGCTGACTTCATCGAGCAGGCGCTCCATCACAGTGGCCAGACGCCGCGCTCCGATGTTCTCGGTGCGCTCGTTCACTTCGAAGGCAATGTGAGCCAGGCGGGTGATGGCCCCCGGCGCAAACTCGAGCGTGACGCCCTCCGTGGCCAGCAGCGCCTGGTATTGCTTGACCAGCGAGGCGTGCGTCTGCGTGAGGATGGCTTCGAAGTCCTGCACCGACAGCGATTTCAGCTCGACGCGAATCGGCAGGCGGCCCTGCAATTCGGGGATGAGGTCGCTGGGCTTCGAAAGGTGGAAGGCGCCGCTGGCGATGAAGAGGATGTGGTCGGTGCGCACCGGGCCGTACTTGGTGGACACGGTCGTGCCCTCCACCAGCGGTAGCAGGTCTCGCTGCACGCCCTGGCGCGACACGTCGGCCCCGCCGCCGCCCTCACCGCCGAAGCCCCGCGAGGCCACCTTGTCGATCTCGTCGATGAAGACGATGCCGTTCTGCTCGGCGCTGTGGAGGGCCGCTGTGCGGATCTCGTCCTCGTTGACCAGCTTGGCGGCTTCCTCCTCGATCAGCAGCTTCATGGCCTCGCCGATCTTGAGCTTGCGCGTTTTGCGCCTGGCGCCGCCGAACTGGCTGAACATGCCGCGCAGCTGCTCGGTCATCTCCTCCATGCCGGCCGGCCCCATGATCTCCAGCTGCTGCTTCGGCTCGGCCAGCTCCAGCTCGATGTCCTTGTCGTCCAGCAGTCCTTCGCGCAGCTTCTTGCGAAATGTCTGGCGGGCGGTGCCCTCGCCCCCCTCGACCAGGCGGACGGACGTGTCGATGCCGCGGGCGGGCGGGATCAGCACATCCAGGATCCGGTCCTCGGCGGCGTCCTCGGCGCGGCTGCGCACCTTGCGCATCTCGGCCACTCGGGTCTGCTTGACGGCCATCTCGGCCAGGTCGCGAATGATCGAGTCCACGTCCTTGCCGACGTAGCCCACCTCGGTGAACTTGGTGGCCTCCACCTTGATGAAGGGCGCGTCCGCCAGGCGCGCGAGGCGTCGGGCGATCTCGGTCTTGCCCACGCCCGTGGGGCCGATCATGAGGATGTTCTTCGGGGTGATCTCGCCCCGCAGCTTGTCGTCCACCTGCTGCCTGCGCCAGCGGTTGCGCAGGGCAATGGCCACGGCGCGCTTGGCGTCGCCCTGGCCCACGATATGCCGATCGAGTTCGGAAACGATCTCCTGCGGGGTCATGGAAGACATGGGACCCCCACGCTTTCGGCGCTCAAGCTGGCAAATCTCATTCCAGTACCTCGATCGTATGGTGCATGTTGGTGTAGATGCACAGCTCGCCCGCGATCTCCAGCGACTTCTTCACGATGTCGCGGGCGGGGAGCTCGGTGTTGTCGAGCAGTGCCTTGGCGGCGGCCTGGGCGTACGAGCCGCCGGAGCCGATGGCGATGATGCCGTGTTCGGGTTCCAATACGTCGCCGTTGCCCGTGATGATGAGGGAGGCTTCGGCGTCGGCCACGGCCAGCATGGCCTCCAGGCGGCGCAGCACCCGGTCGGTTCGCCAGTCCTTGGTCAGCTCGATGGCCGAGCGCACCAGGTGCCCCTGGTGCTTTTCCAGCTTGGCCTCGAAACGCTCGAACAGGGTAAAGGCGTCAGCCGTGGCGCCGGCGAACCCGGCAATCACCTTGTCATGGTAGAGCTTTCGCACCTTGCGGGCCGTCCCCTTGACCACCACGTTGCCCAATGTGACCTGTCCGTCACCCCCGATGGCCACCTGCCAGCGCCCGGACGCGTCTTTGCGTCGCACGCTGACGATGGTCGTGCCGTGAAATTGTTCCATGGGACCTCAACTGGGGCCTGGGGCCTGGAAATGCAAGCCGGCCGGGCCGGGGAAAGCGTGTCAGTCGGTGCGGGCGATCACGCGGGCGTGCTCGCTGATGCCGATGACGTTGAAGAAGGCGGCCACCAGGCGGTGCACCTCGACGAACTGGACCTGACGGCCCTCGGCCTGCCGGGCCGTGACCCAGTTCAGCAACGTCCCTGCCGCCGAGAAGTCGATGCGGATGAGGCGGGTGCAGGAAATCACCATCACGTCGGCCCCGAGCACCTTGCTTTCCAGCGTGTCGAGCGCCTCGGTGGCGTCGCCCAGGATCTGCCCGGCCAGCTCGACGGTGGAGATGTTGGACATCTGCGAATTCGCGGCGGCCTGTGTGTCGCTGTAGCCCATGCTCATGCCCGACGACAGCGAATCGCGGAACGCCTCACCGATGATGGTGTGGCCAGCCACGTAGCTGCCATCGGCCTGCAAGGGCTTGTACTCGCAGCGCGCGCTGTCCCAGGACGGCGGCGACACCTCGTAGGTGACGCAGTAATCGAGAGCCACCAGCTCGAACTCGTCGGGCCGGTGCATCACCCGCAGCACCTCCATCCGCAGCTTCCACCAGGCCGGGTTCACGCCCTTGTCGCCGGACGGCGTGGCGTCGCGCAGCACGCGCTCGAAGTTGTCCGCGCCCATGAACCGCAACTGCTGGGGCTGGCCCGCCCATTGGGTGAAGAGCCTGGTGAGACCTTCCACGGCCGCCTCGTCGATGGCGTTGAGCTTGACCCAGTTGAGGCGCCAGGGCGGCGTGGCCTTGGCCAGCGCGACGCTCATGGCCGCGATGGTTTGCGTACCCAGCGTGGCGGGCGAAGTCCAGTTCGCAAGCGGCTGGCTGGCGCCGCCGGCGGGCGGCGCGACCGGCGCATTCATGCGGCCCACCGCCTCGGGGAGCGAAAACCACTGCGGCGCGGAGCGGCCGAAGCGCCCTGCAAAATCGATGGCGGCCGTCTCGAACCGGTCCTGCCGGCCGGTGGCCCGGTACAGGTCGAACAGCGTCAGCCAGGTCTCGTCGTGGTCGATGCGCGCGCCCTGCGGGCCCAGCACTTCCATCAGGCCGGCTTCGGCGCCGGCATCGTCGCCGTTGGCGAAGCGGATCGACGCTTCCTCCAGTTCGGGGTCGTGCGCGAATTCATCGACATCGATGGCGAACAATTTGGATGCCGAGAAGCCGGTGGTGCCTCCCGGCTCCGACGAGGGGCCAGCGGCGGTCACCGCCGAAATCGCGGGGGGTGCCGGCGCGCGCGGCACGGGCACGGCGGCGGGGCGTTCCGCGGGCGGCGCGGGGACATGGAACGACAGCGGCTGGTCAGGCGGCTCCGGCGCCCGCGCACGCGGCTCTTCCGGGTGGACGGACTCGAGCATGGGCTCGAGTTCTGCCGGCCCGGTCTTGTCCGCCTCGTCCTGGGTCAGCGGCTGCGGCGCCGTCTTCGTATAGGCCGTCGAGCGCAGCGGGGGGGCGCCACTGGGGCGCCCGCTGGTGTCGGGCGGCACATGCGACGACATCGGGAAATTGGTGCTGCTGCCCACGCGGCTGGTCGTGTCGCCATGCTTGGTCTTCCACCACTGCATGGACATCTGCGCCTCGATCTCGTCGATCTTCTTGAGCGTGGTGGCGCGGTCGTCCGGCTTGGACGGCATCGAGCTCTGGAAGAAGGAAGGGCGCGCCGCCGGGTCCTGCCCCGCCATCACCTCGCTGCGGCGCATCTTGCGCAGCATGTCGAACTCGCGCTTGCGGACGAAATCGTTGCGCCGCTTGCGCTCGATCATCTCCTTGAGCATCTGCTTGGAGTAGCTGCTCTCGCGATCGGACTCCTGCTGGTCCAGGTCAGCC
>DATILF010000138.1:0-3718 GCA_035476755.1 Ramlibacter sp. | reverse complement strand
GGGCTGGCGAGTTCTTCGCGCGCGATGGTGGCATCCAGTTCACCCAGCGTGGTCACCGCCTGGCGCTGGTCCGGCAGGCTGGCGCGCTGGACCACGGCCACGGGCGTGGAGGCGGGCAGGGCGGTGAGCAGCTCTTGCTGGATGCGCGAGGCGCCGCTCACGCCCATGTAGATCACCAGCGTGAGGCGTGCATCACGTGCCGCGGCGGCCAGCGAACGCCAGTCGGCGCCCTGCGAGCCCGGTTGCGCATGGCCGGTGACGAACACCACGCCATGCGCGTGCTCACGGTGCGTGAGGGGAACGCCCAGCGACGTGACGGCGGCCAGGCCCGAGGTGATGCCGTTGACGACCTCGACCACGATGCCGGCCTCGCGCAGGTGCTCGACCTCTTCGCCGCCGCGGCCGAAGATGAACGGGTCGCCGCCCTTCAGGCGCACCACGTTCTCGCCTTCACGCGCGGCCATGACCATCAGCTTCTCGATGAAGGCCTGCGGCGTGCTCTTGCAGCCGCCGCGCTTGCCGACGTACACCACGCGTGCCGTGGGGGAAGCCATGGCCACGATGGGCTCGCTGACCAGGTCATCGACCAGCAGGACGGTGGCGGCCTGGATGGCCTTGAGTGCTTTCAGGGTGAGCAGGTCAGGATCGCCTGGGCCTGCCCCCACCAGCGTGACTTTTCCGGTATTCATGTCGCCTCGGGGGTTCGAATGTTTGCGTCAGCCAGATGCAAGATGTGTTCCACCTGCAAGGCCATCGAGGTGGGTACGGGCTTCTCGCCCGCCAGCACCGCTTGGATGTAAGCAGCTGTACTTTCGGCGTCGATCTCGCGGGGCAGCTCGGGCAGGTCGGTGAGCGTGCCTTTCTGGCCTTCCTGCAGCAGGACACGGCGGCCGGCGATGAACCCATCCATCTGCGGCAGGCGCCGCGCGTCGGCGACCACTTCGCCCTCGGTGCCGCGCAGCAACAGGGCTGTCGAGCCCATCAATTCGAACACCGCCGCCATCGAAACGGCGTACTCGGGATGCGTGTAGCTGCTGACGATCACGGAGGCGCCTTCGCAGGGGTTCATGAGCTTCACCAGGCTGTGGCTGGAATTGCGCAGACCCACCACGCGCCGCACGTCCAGCAATCGCCTGAGTCCCGGTGAGAGCAATTCGGTAGGGGCATAGGCGGCTTCGCCGGGCTGGATCGCGCGGATGGCCGTCAGCGGGTGGATGCCCAGGGCCTGCAGCACATGCGGCACGAACACGCGGCTGGATTCGGTCGCCGACCCATGGATGAGCACGGGCAGGCCGCGCCTGGCCACGAGCAATGCGAGCAGCGGCGTCAGCACGGGCAGCTTGCGCGCGCCGTTGTAGCTGGGCAGCACCACGACCGGCTTACCCGCGTCGGGCACGCGGTTCAGGCGCGCATACGTGGCATCCAGAAAGCCCGCCATCTCCTCGGGCGTCTCGCCCTTGATGCGCATCGACAGGCAGAACGCGCCGATTTCCAGGTCGGTGACGCTGCCATCCAGCACTTGCGCGAACAGATCCGCCGCTTGTTCGCGCGTGAGCGCGCGCGCGCCCTGCTTGCCGCGGCCGATGACCTTGATGTATTGGCTGATGCCCATGGGTGGATTGTCCCCGAAGCATCATGACTTCCGGGTATTTGGCGAATTTCGGGGCCGCTAGGCGCCGGAGCCGGAACCGACCTGGGGCCGCTCGGTGTTGGGTACCCATTCCCACCACTCGTGCTGGCCCTCGGGCTTGTTCTCCTGGGTGCGATAAACGTTCCAGGTGACCAGGTAGTCCGGGTTCTCCATGTCCACCCCGGAAGGTGGATGCTTGTAGTGCCCCGGAGGCGCCTTGAACCACGCGTCGAGGTTGGGCGGCAGTATGAATTCGGCCTGCTGCACCGTGGCATCGCTGTGGCGAAGCGCGATCGTGATGCCGAGTTCGGCATCGACCTTCGCCACCTGGCCGGCGTATTGGGATTGCTTGAGCAACTCCTCCTGCAGGCCGAAGTACGACACGCCGATGACGCAGGTTTTTCCGAGCAGTTCTTCGAGTTGCATCCCGCAAGCTTAATGCCGAAGCGGCACGACGCCCACTTGCGGCATGTTGGCCAGGCCGATGTCGCGGGCATGTTCCTCGAAGCCCTTGTTCTTCCAGAAGAAGGCGCCCGGCATCGTGGTGGGGATCACCAGCACGTAGAACAGCGCCCGGCCGATCAGGCTGGTGGCAATCAGCGCCGCGCCGACGACCGCCAGGCCCAGCAGCGTGAACACGCCGGCCGTGCCCAGGGCCAGCATGCCGGCGAGCAGGCCGCTGGCCAGCAGCAGGTTCAGGCCCAGCAGGGTGTTGCGCAGCTGGAAAGTCTTGCCGAAGGTGGTGGTCTGGACGTAGTACGAGGCGCCGCCTTCGTGCTCGGCCGCACCCATGGCCTTGGCATGGGCGGTGTGGCCGATGCCTTCGAGCAGCATGCCCGCGCACATCAGCGCGGTGCAGACGGTGGCCACGTTCAGGTAGCTTTCGCCGGCAAAGGCCAGGGTGGAGATCATCACGATGCCCCCCACCAGGGCGCCCAGCGACAGGATGCTGCCCACGAACGCGGTGCCCACCTGCCAGTGGTTCCAGAAGGGGCGGGCCTTGATGCGGTAGCAGCGGTACATGTAGTACACGCCGCCCGCGCTGCCCAGCAGGGCCAGGTAGCCGAAGGCGCGAGCGCCCGCCGCAGCGGCAGTGGCGCTCACCACGTTGCCGATGTCGCGCGAAAACACGGCCGCGAACAAGGACTGGAACAGGCTGTTGCCCGGCAGGCTGAACAGGATGTGCATGCCCAGCGCGCCCATGAAGATGGCGATGCCCAGGCCTTCCCGCGACACCGGCGAATGCCGCAGGTTGTTGAAGCCGCGGTAGAAGCGGTGCGGCTTGCCCAGGTGCATGGTGGACATGAACAGGCCGAAGGCCACCAGCATGAAGCACAGGATGGCCAGCGGCGCGTACACGGCCGACTGGGCAAAGCCCGCGAAGCCGGCCAGGCCGGCTTGCGCGCCCAGGAAGGCCAGCGCGAAGGCGCCTGCGGCGGTCTGCGCGGCCAGGGTGAACAGCACCAGCGGGTTCTCGCGCGAAGACAGGCGCGCCATGTTCCAGTGCTGGGCCTTGCCCTTCTTCTGGTCGATGGCGGGGCGGTAGCGGCCCTTGTCGTCCTTGTGGTATTTCACCGGCATGGAGTCCGGCCGCTTCATTTCGTCGGGCAGTTGCTTGATCTGCTGGAAGCGGATGTTGGGCTGGGTGATTTCGGGCGAGGGGAAGCCGGGGATCTCGACGCGGGCCTGCTCGCGGTTTTCCGGGATGTTCTCGATCACGCCGAAGTCCAGCGCGTTGCCCACGCACGCGGAGACGCAAGCGGGCTTCAGGCCCACTTCCAGCCGGTCCACGCACATATTGCACTTGGAGACCTGGCCCTTGACCGGGTCGAGCTGGGGCGCGTTGTAGGGGCAGACCCAGGTGCAGTAGCCGCAGCCGAAGCAGGTTTCCGGGTCTTGCAGCACCGCGCCGTATTCGACGTGCTTGGTGTAGGCGCGGGTCGGGCAGCCCTTCAGGCACACCGGGTCATCGCAATGGTTGCAGGCCATCGAGATGTTCATGCGCTTGTAGTCGGGGAAGCTGCCGCCCTCGACATAGCCGACCGAGCGGAACGCCAGGTGCGCCGGGTTCTCGTTCTTTTCGCTGCA
>DATILF010000137.1:0-4721 GCA_035476755.1 Ramlibacter sp. | reverse complement strand
TGCGGTTCAGTGCGCCGCACGATCAGGCGGGCCAGGGTGTCCAGCGCCACCTTGGGGAAGCCGTGCAGCGCCAGCTCGTGCATCTTGTAGAGCGAGAGGTACATCAGGCGCGCGAACAGGCCTTCGACCATCAGGCTGCCGCCGATCAGGCCGCCCATCATGTTGCCCACGGTGCTGAACTCACCCAGCGACACCAGCGAGCCGAAGTCGCGATAGCGATAGCCGGTCAAGGGCTTGCCGGCCAGCCGGCGCCGGATCTGCCCGGCGATGTGCGAAGCCTGCTGGTGCGCAGCCTGGGCCCGGGGCGGAACGAAGCCGCCTTGACCCTGGTTGGCCTGCGGCCAGGCGCAAGCCGCGCAGTCCCCCATGGCGAAGATGTTCCCGTCCCGCGTGCACTGCAAGGTGGGATGAACCACCAGCTGGTTGATCCGGTTGGTTTCCAGGCCTGCGATGTCCTTCAGGAAATCCGGCGCCTTGACCCCGGCCGCCCACACGACCAGTTCGGCCGGCAGCACGCGACCGTCGGCCAATCGGACGCCGCCCGGATGGACCTCGGCCACCTTGGCGTCGGTATGCACTTCGACGCCCAGTTTGCGCAGCAGGTCTTCGGTGGACCGCGACAGCCGCGGCGGCAAGGCCGGCAGCACGCGCGGGGCGGCCTCGATGACCGTGACCTGGATGTCCTTGTCGGCATCGACGCGATCCAGGCCGAAGGCCACCACTTCCCGCGTGGTGCGGTGCAGTTCGGCGGCCAGCTCGACCCCGGTGGCGCCGGCGCCGATGATGGCCACGTGCAGTTGCTCGGGCCGCAGCGGCGTGGCCTGGGCGTGGGCGCGGATGCAGGCATTGACCATTCGCGAGTGGAAGCGCAGCGCGTCGGCGGCGCACTCCAGCCGCATGGCGTGTTCGCGCACGCCGGGCGTTCCGAAGTCGTTGCTCTGGCTGCCCACCGCCATCACCAGGGTGTCGTAGCCGAACACGCGGCGGGGTGTGACCTGATGGCCCTCGTCGTCGAGATACGGCGCTACCAGCACCTCGCGCCGCTCGCGGTCCAGTCCCACCATCTCGCCGACGCGGTAGCGGAAGTGATGCCAGTGCGACTGTGCCAGATAGCCGACCTCGTGCGCGCTCATGTCCATGCTGCCGGAGGCGATCTCATGCAACTTCGGCTTCCAGACGTGGGTGCGGGTCTTTTCGATCAGCGTCACCTCCGCCTTGCCACGTCGGCCCAGCGTGTCGCCCAGCCGGGTGGCGAGCTCGAGCCCGCCCGCGCCGCCGCCGACGATGACGATGCGGTGGGAACGGGCCCCCACGCTCCCCGCTTCGCGTGGTTCGCTGCCCCCCGAGGGGGCTGTCCCGCCTTGGGACGGCCCGGCGGCGGGACGGGCGCGGGAAGTGGCTGCGCTCATGATCGAAGTTCCGGGAAATGCATCAACGAGAAGCAGGCAGTGGCATCCGTCCATCCGCGCGGTCGGCCGAAGATGCGGCTGCGCTTGTCGGCGGCATATGGTGTTCGACCTGGTCGAGCACGGCTTCCGGCTCTTCGGCCTCGGCCGCCGTCTCGTTGTTCAGCTGGCTGTGCATGCGTTTCATGTCCAGGTCGCCGGTCCAGCGCGCGACGACCATGGTGGCGACGCCGTTGCCGATCAGGTTCGTGAGGGCGCGGGCCTCGGACATGAAGCGGTCGATGCCCAGGATCAGCGCCAAGCCGGCCACCGGCACGCCGCCCACGGCGGACAGGGTCGCGGCCAGCACGATGAAGCCGCTGCCCGTGATGCCCGCGGCCCCCTTGGACGTGAGCAGCAGCACGCCCAGCAGCGTGAGCTGCTGCGTCAGCGTCATCGGGGTGTTGGTGGCCTGCGCGATGAACACGGCCGCCATGGTCAGGTAGATCGAGGTGCCGTCGAGGTTGAAGGAGTAGCCGGTGGGAATCACCAGGCCGACCACGGACTTGCGCGCGCCCAGGTTCTCCATCTTGGCCATCATGCGCGGCAGCACCGACTCGGACGACGAGGTGCCCAGCACGATCAGCAGCTCCTCCTTGATGTACTTGATGAATTTCCAGATCGAGAAACCATGCAGTTTGGCGATGAGCCCCAGGACCACGAAGATGAAGAACAGGCAGGTGATGTAGAAGGTGCCCATCAACTTGCCCAGCGAGAGCAGCGAGCCGACACCGTACTTGCCGATGGTGAAGGCCATCGCGCCGAAAGCACCGATCGGAGCGACCTTCATGATGATCCCCACGATGGAGAACAGCACGTGCGAGCCCTTTTCGATCAGGTCGAACACCAGCGTGCCGCGGCCGCCGAACTTGTGCAGCGCGAAGCCGAACATCACCGAGAACAGCAGCACCTGCAGGATTTCGCCCTTGGCGAAAGCATCGACCACGGTGCTCGGGATCACGTGGAGCAGGAAGTCCACCGTGCCCTGCATCTTGCCGGGCCCGGTGTAGGCGGCGATGCTCTTGGTGTCGAGGGCGGACGGGTCGACGTTCATGCCCTCGCCCGGCTTGACCAGGTTGATGATGACCAGCCCGATGACCAGCGCCAGGGTGCTGACGATTTCGAAATACAGCAGCGCCAGGCCGCCGGTCTTGCCGACCTTCTTCATGTCCTCCATGCCGGCGATGCCCACCACCACGGTGCAAAAGATGATGGGCGCGATGATCATCTTGATCAGCTTGATGAAGCCATCGCCCAGCGGCTTCATCGCGGCGCCCGTCTCCGGGTAGAAGTGCCCCAGCAGCACGCCGATCACGATGGCCGTGATGACCTGGAAATAGAGCGACTGGTAAAAAGGCTTGGGGGTCGGGTCTTTGTCCATGATGTCTTCCTGGTTGGGTTTGTGTGAGGGGCGGTCAGGGCCTCAGGCGTCAATCGGGTCGCCAGGTCCTGGTTCGTTGCGCAGCCGCATCGACCGTGGCCAGCGCCGTCATGTTGACGATGCGGCGCACCGTTGACGACGGCGTCAGGATATGGACCGGACGCGCCGCGCCCAGCAGGATGCCGCCCACCGTGATGCCGCCACCGGCTGCGATGCGCAGCAGGTTGTAGGAAATATTGGCCGCATCGACGTTGGGCATGACCAGCACGTTTGCTTCGCTGTTCAGGCCCGAATCCGGGAACTCGCGATCGAGAATTTCCTTGGACAAGGCCGCGTCGCCACGCATCTCGCCGTCCACGGCCAGGCCGGGGTCACGCGCCTGCACCAGGGCCAGCGCCTCGCGCATCTTCAGCGCCGCCGGCGCGTTGGAGCTGCCGAAGCTGGAATGCGACAACAACGCCACGCTGGGGACGATGCCGAACCGCCGCACCTCTTCGGCCGCCAGCAGGGCGATCTCGGCGACCTGCTCGGCCGTCGGGTCGCTGTTGACATGGGTGTCGCAGATGAAGAGCTGGCGACCAGGCAGCATCAGCATCTGCATGGCCGCGAAGTTGCGGGTGCCACTGCGCAGGCCGATCACGTCGCGCACATGGCCCAGGTGATCGGCATAGCTGCCCAGAGTGCCGCACAGCATGGCGTCCGCCGTGCCTTCGCGCACCAGCATCGCCCCGAGAAGGGTGCTGCGGCTGCGCATCTCGGCACGCGCTGTGGCGCGCGACACGCCCCGGCGACGGGCCAGCTGGTAATAGGCGTCCGCCGCAGGGCCGTAGACGCCGGGATCCAGCAGGTTCACGCACTCGCAATCCACACCAGGCTGAAGACGCAGGCCGAACTGCTCGATGCGCTGGGCGATCACCTCGGGCCGGCCGGCCAGCAGCGGGCGCGCCAGCCCTTCATCCACCACCACCTGGGCGGCGCGCAGCACGCGCTCGTCCTCGCCTTCCGCGTAGATCACTCGCTTGGGTGAGCGCTTGGCGGCAGCGAACACCGGCTGCATCGCGCTGCCGGACTGGTAGACGAACTGGCTCAGGCGCTGGCGGTAGGCGTCCAGGTCCGAAAGCGGCCGAGTAGCAACACCGCTCAGCATCGCGGCCTGGGCGACCGCCGGGGCCACGACTTCGATCAGGCGTGGATCGAACGGCTTGGGAATGAGGTACTGCGCGCCGAAGCGCAGGCCCACGGCGCCATAGGCCTGGGCCACCACTTCCGGGATCTCGGCATGGGCCAGTTTGGCGATGGCACGCACCGCGGCCAGCTTCATTTCCTCGTTGATGGTGGTAGCCCCGACATCCAGCGCGCCGCGGAAGATGAAGGGAAAGCACAGGACGTTGTTGACCTGGTTGGGATAATCGGAACGCCCCGTTCCCAAGATCGCATCGGGGCGCACGGCCAGCGCCTCTTCCGGGCTGATCTCCGGATTCGGGTTGGCCATCGCCAGGATGATGGGATCGCGCGCCATGGTCTTGACCATCTCGGGCTTGAGCACGCCACCGGCCGACAGGCCCAGAAAGATGTCGGCGCCTTCGATGATGTCCACCAGCTTGCGTGCCGAGGTTTCCTGCGCGTAGCGGGCCTTGTTGGGGTCCATCTGCTCCTTGCGCCCGACATAGACTACGCCCGCACTGTCGGAAACGAACACGTTACGCATCGGCAGACCCAGGCTGACGATCAGGTCCAGGCAGGCCAGCGCCGCCGCGCCGGCGCCAGAGCACACCAGCTTCACTTCGGCGATGTCCTTCTTCACCAGCCGCAGCGCGTTCAGGATGGCCGCGGCGGCGACGATGGCCGTGCCGTGCTGGTCGTCATGGAACACCGGTATCTTCATGCGCTCGCGC
>DATILF010000136.1:0-9932 GCA_035476755.1 Ramlibacter sp. | reverse complement strand
CGGCCGCGGGACCGACGAAGGCGCCGTGATCGTCCATCGCGTCAGGGTGGTAGACCGACAGCAGCATCTCGCGATCGAAGCGGTCCACGCCGCTGCAGTAGCGCAGGATGCAGTCGTGGATCTCCTGGCGGTCCAGGAGGTGCTGCAGTGCAGCTGGTCGTGCAGGTTCGGTCATTGGAACTCCATGAGTGGCGCTGTTGCTATATCGGAATGATGTTCGTAAAATAGAACGTCGGGCACTATAGCCGCGCCGCCGCAAAATGAGAAGCGGGGCATCCCCCAAAGCATCGGAGACACCATGAGCCAGAATGAACTTGAGCAGAGCCCCCACTACCGCAAGGGGGTGGAACTTGTCGGCGAGATGCTGGGACCGCAGTTCCAGGCCGGTATGCTGGCCGCGGCCGGCTCAGGTGCCTTTGCGGCCGACTGCGCCGCCATCGCGCTGGAGTCGGCCTTCGGCGCGGTGTGGTCGCGCCCAGGGCTGGACCGCAAGCAGCGCAGCCTGGTCACGCTGGGCATCCTGATTGGCACCGGCAAGCCGGCCGAGCTGAAGAACCATGTGCGCGCCGGCCTGAACAACGGGCTGACGGTGACCGAGCTTCAGGAGGTGCTGATCCAGTCCATTCCGTACTGCGGCTTTCCCTGCGTGGCCGAAGCCATCGAAGCCACCGTCGCCGTGTTGCGCGAGCGCGGGCTGGTGGACGACGCGACACGCACGGCGAAAGAGCGGGGGATGCTGTAGGCGCTTCTCAGCGGGGGTGAACTCAGCCGGCGGCCAGGACCCGCCATGCTGGCGGTCGGCAAGCTGCGTTCATTCCACCCGCAGGACGATCTTGCCGCGCGCGTGGCCTTGCTCGATGCGGCGGTGGGCTTCGGCGGCACGGGCCAACGGGAACTCGCTGTCGATCACCACTTCCAGTTCGCCCGCATCGACCAGGTTGGCGATGCGCGCCAGTCGTTCGCCGTCAGGTTGCACGGCAACCATGGCCGTCTCGACGCCGTAGCGCTGTGCGACTGTCGGGTCCGGGGGTGGCATCGCGATGGCGACGAGCTTGCCGCCGCGGCGCAGAACCGGCCAGGATTTCTCGCGCGTGAGGCCACCCACCGTGTCGAGCACCACATCGATGTCGCTCAAACCGGCGGCGAAGTCGCCCGCGCGGTAGTCGATCAAGACGTGTGCCCCCAGCCGTCGCACCCCTTCGTGGTTGGCTGCCGAGGCTGTGGCGATGACGCGGGCACCGGCACGGCACGCGAGTTGGACAGCGAACAGGCCAACGCCGCCGGCTGCGGCATGCACCAGCACCGTTTGGCCGGCCTTCAGCTGCCCCGCGTCGAACAAGGCATTCCAGGCCGTCAATGCGGCCAGCGGAACGCCAGCTGCATGTTCCAGCGGCAAACGGGCCGGCGCGGGCGCGACGTGGGCGGCGCGCACCGCGATGTACTGCGCGTAAGCGCCGTCGCGGCTCATGTCGGCCATGGCGAACACGCGTTGTCCGGGCTGGAAGCCCTGCACGGTCTTGCCTACGGACGCCACAGTGCCGGCGAGGTCCCATCCCAATATGAAAGGCAGACGAAGCGGGACGAAAGCCTGGTAGTCGCCGCGCCGGAATTGCGTGTCCGCGGGGTTGATGCCGGCCGCATGCACCTGAATCAGAAGCTCGTCGTCCGCAATCAAGGGCGTGGGCGCGTCTTCGTAGCGCAGCACCGCCGCGTCGCCGTAGGCGTGGAAGCGGACGGCCTTCACGCGCTCTGGACCGCCGGCAGTGGCGGCATTGCGGCCCCGTCGAGCACCTGAAACTGTGCGGTGGCCTGTGCGATCACACGGTCCTCGCATGAAATCTCGCAGTGGGTGAACACCACGCTGCGGCCCGCGCGCAAGACCTTCACCCGCGCCTCGACCCATTCGCCGGGGGCGGCGTTGCCCATCAGGCTCACCGACAGGTTGGTCGTCAACATGCTGCCCTTGGGCTGACGCGTGTGCCGTGCCGCCCAGTGGGTGGCCGTGTCGGCCAGCGTGCAGACCATGCCGCCATGCATCATCTGCAGGCGGTTGCGGTGCTTGTCCTGCACCCACATCCCCACGGTCATGACGCCATCCGAAAGCCGCGAATACATGGGCCCCTGGGCTTCATGAAAGGGGCCGAAAGTGGGCATGCGCTCGAAGCCTTCGGGCGGCGCGGGCTGGTGGTTCAGGTCGGCCATGGCGTTATCGATTGTTGAATTTCGGCGGGCGCTTCTCGAAGAACGACTTGCGTTTCTCGGCGGCGTCTTCCGTTGCCTGCGCCATGAAGACCGCGCGCGCTTCGATCTCGCATGCGGCTTCCAGGCTGGCCACGCCCTGGTTCAGCCACAGCGATTGCTTGGTCAGCCAGATGCCGAGCGGCACATTGGCGCAGATGGATTCGGCCAGCAAGTGGGCCTCCGGCAGCAGCTGGTCGTCGTCGACCGCGCGCAGGGCCAGGCCGATGCGCTCGGCCTCGTCGGCCAGGATCGGGCGCGAGGTCAGCAGGATCTCGGCCGCGCGCTGCGTGCCGATCGCGCGGGGCAGCAGCCAGCTCATGCCGAGTTCGTGCCCGGTGCCGGCGTTGTGGATCACGTTGACGAACTTCCCGGAACGCGCCACCAGGCACAGGTCCGCCGCCAGCGCGAAGGCAAAGCCCAGCCCCGCGGCGGCGCCGTTCACGGCCGCGATGACCGGCTGGGGGAGCGAGCGCATCAGCAGCGGCACCTGCGCGATGCGGGTGATCGCATGCTTGCTGGCGTAGGGCTTGCCCAGGGCGGGGTCGATCCAGCCGGCGGCGCCGCCGGCCCGCAGGTCGTGGCCGGCGCAGAAAGCGCGGCCGGCGCCGGTGAGGATCACGACGCGGGCGCCGGCATCGTGGCGCAGCCCCTCGAGGATGCCGATCAGCTCCTCGTACATGGCGTAGCTGAATGCGTTCAGCGCATCGGGGCGGTTGAGCGTCAGCGTGACCACGCCGCCTTCGGTTCGCTCGGAAAGTATGTCGCTCATGGTTGGCCTCAATCGCAAAGGCGCTTTTCAAGCGCCAGCGTTTCTAATATAGTACACCGTTCACATATGTGACCGATACTAACGCGGTTCCCCCGGCTTGGAAAGCCCCCGGGGCAGCCCGCAGGAGACAACGAATGAACAATGGCGACCCGTGGTTCGACGCCCCGACGCGCCCGGTGCGGCTGGGCCCTCCCGACGCCGAGGTCGAGCGCCGCGGTGACGGCAGCATTTTGCTGCGGCTGAAGGAGCGCTTGCAAGCTTACCCCCGGCGCTACACCGACCGGCTGGTCCATTGGGCCGAGACCACACCCGACAGAGTCTTCATCGCGCGGCGCCCGCCCGGGGGACCGGCCGTGGGTGCCTGGGACACGCTGAGCTACCGCCAGACCCTGGACCAGGTGCGCGCCATCGCCCAGGCGTTGCTGGCACGCGGCCTGTCGCGCGAACGGCCGGTGATGATCCTGTCGGAAAACGAATTCGAGAACCAGCTGCTGGCGCTGGCCTGCACCCACGTGGGCATCCCCTATGTGCCCGTGACGCCGGCCTATTCGCTGATGTCGAAGGACTACGCCAAGCTGAAGTTCCTCAACGAACGGGTGCGGCCCGGCCTGGTCTTCGCCTCGAGCGCGGCGGCGTACGGGGCCGCGGCAGCCGCGGCGTTCCCGCAGGCGGAGTTCGTCGCCACCCAGGCGGCCGGCAGCTCGGCCACGCCCTTCGCCGAGCTGGCCGGCGCGACGCCGGGCCCCGCGGTGGATGCCGCCTTCGACGCCATCCAGCCCGATGATGTGGCCAAGCTGCTCTTCACCTCCGGCACCACCGGCGAGCCCAAGGGCGTGATGCTCACCCATCGCATGCTGTGCAGCAACCGCCAGCAGGTGGCGCAGGCCCTGGCGTTCTGCATGGACGAGCCGCCCGTGCTGGTGGACTGGCTGCCCTGGCACCATACCTTCGGCGGCACCAACAACGTCGGCCTGGTCCTGTACTGCGGCGGCTCCTACTACATCGATCCGGGCAAGCCCATGGCCGAGGCGGTGCAGCCCACCATCGACGCGCTGCGCGAGATCTCGCCGACGATGTACTACAACACCCCCGGTGGGCTGGCCGCATTGCTGCCGCACCTGCAACGCGACGAGGCCTTGCGCGAGCGGTTCTTCGCCCGGCTGCAACTGCTGTACTACGGCGGCGCCGTGCTGCCGCTGCACACCTGGGCCGGACTGGACGAGGTGGCGGTACGCCACACCGGCCAACGCGTGCTCATCCTGTCCGGCCTTGGATCGACCGAGTGTGGTCCGGTGCCGGCCACCTCCTACTGGGACCCGCGCCGCGAGGCCATGGTCGGCCTGCCGGTGCCCGGCGTGGACCTGAAGATCGTGCCGGTCGATGACAAGCTGGAGCTGCGCATCCGCGGCGATTGCGTATCGCCCGGCTACTGGAACGCGCCGGCACTGTCGGCCGCCGCGTTCGACGAGGAAGGCTACTTCCGCATGGGCGACGCGGTCACCCTGGTGGACCCGGCGCACCCCGAGCGCGGCTTGCGCTTCGATGGCCGCATCGCGGAAAACTTCAAGCTCGAGAGCGGCACCTGGGTGCACAGCGGCACGCTGCGCTCCGCAGCCGTCGCCGCGTTCTCGCCGCTCGCCATGGATGTGGTCATCGCCGGCAGTGGGCAGCCCTTCGTGGCGGCGCTGGTCTTCCCTGACATTGCCGCGTGCCGGGCGCTCGACGCCGCTTTGCCCGCCGGCGCGGATGCCCACGCGGTGCTGGCCAGCCCCGTGGTGACAGCGCGCTTTCAGCAAATGCTCGATCAGCTGGCCGCATCGGGAATGGGCAGCGCCCATCGCGTGGTGCGCGCCATCATCACCGCCGAGCCCGCCACCCTGGACAACGGCGAGATGACGGCCAAGGCGGCCATCAGCCCTGCCACGGTCTTGCGGCAACGCTCCGCGCTCGTGGCGGAACTGTTCGCGCCCGAACCGGGGCCGCAGGTGCTCTGCGCCCGCGCCCATCCTTCGACACCCTGACCCCTGGAGACGACTTCATGCCTTCATCCATCCGGTTCGACAAACGCGTGGCCATCGTGACTGGCGGAGGCGGCGGCCTGGGGCGCGGCTACGCGCTCGACCTCGCGGCACGTGGCGCCCGCGTTGTCGTCAACGACCTGGGTGGCAGCTTCGACGGCAAGGGCAGTTCCTCGTCGATGGCCGATGCGGTGGTGGCGGAAATCACGGCGGCGGGCGGCACGGCCGTCGCTTCCTACGATTCGGTGTCCACTTCGGCCGGCG
This sequence comes from Ramlibacter sp., assembly GCA_035476755.1. Taxonomy (GTDB): domain Bacteria; phylum Pseudomonadota; class Gammaproteobacteria; order Burkholderiales; family Burkholderiaceae_C; genus Ramlibacter. The sequence goes on along the minus strand of DATILF010000136.1, from coordinate 4,640 downwards.
GCCAGGCGATCATCGACAAGGCGCTCGACGCGTTCGGGCGGGTGGACGTGCTGATCAGCAACGCAGGCAGTTTGCGCAATGCGCCCATCGACGAACTGTCCGATGACACCCTCGACGCCATGATCGACGTCCATCTCAAGGGCGGCTTCAATGTGAGCCGGCCGGCCTTCCGGCAGATGAAGAAGCAGGGCTACGGCCGCATCGTGCTGGCATCGTCCGCCGCCGGCATGCTGGGCAACGAACAGCAGGCGGCTTACGGCGCCGCCAAGGCGGGCCTGGTGGGCCTGATGAACATCCTGTCGCTCGAAGGTGCGCCCCATGGCGTCAAAGCCAATGCGCTGCTGCCCACGGCCATGAGCCGCATGGCCGCCGCCATGGACCCGAAGCTGATGGAGCAGGCCGGCGCGCTGTATGCGGCGCTGGGCGACAAGCTCGGCAACTCTGCCGACCCGGGCTTCGTGACACCGCTGGTGACCTACCTGTGCAGCGAGGCCTGCGACAGCACACACGGCATCTACTCGGCCACATTGGGGCGCTATGCGCGCGCCTTCCTCGGAATGGGCCCGGGCTGGATCGGGCCGCGGGCGAGCGCGCCGGCCGCCGAAGACATCGCGGCGCATTGGGCCGAGGTGTGCGAGAAGAGCGGCGCCCAGGAACTCGGCTCGCTGATGGACGAATTCGCGATGGTGTCGCGCCAGCTGAAAGCCGGCTGACGGTTTTTTCTCCCTCCCCCACCGGGGGAGGGCAGGGGTGGGGGCGAGCGCGCCGACAACCGCCCCAACGCCAACACCCACCAGCCTCCACCCCAACCCTCCCCCGGCGGGGGAGAGGCAATCCCACGTTCCTCTCCGCGCCAGGCACCCCCGGGCAAACACCTATCACCGTCAACTTAACAGCGTTAGACAATGCGCACATAACGGTGTTAAGTGGTGCACCGATCCGACCCCAACCCGACAAGGAGACAGAGCTTGGCTCAAGTCAAACACCTGGCCGCCGGTCCGACCGAGCTGGACCAGGCCTGGGGCGTTCGCCCCGGGTTCTATTCAATTTTCATGTCCGACTACCAGGCCTCGGTGGCCCGCGTCGATCCGGTGCTGATCGAGGTCTGCCGCCTGCGCATGGCGCAGCTGTTGGACAGCGATTTCGACCGCGGCCTGCGTTACCAGCCCGCCACTGCCGCCGGCCTGACCGAGGCCAAGATCGCCGCACTCTCCGACTACGGCACGTCGGCGCTTTTCAGCGAGCGCGAGCGCGAGTGCCTGGCCTTCGCCGAACTGTTCGTGATCCAGTCCAGCAACATCAGCGACGAGGACGTGGCACGGGTGCAGGCCGTGATCGGCGCCGAAGCGTTCATCTACTTCGTTAAGGCACTGAGCGTGATCGACCAGCTGCAGCGCAGTGTGGTCGCATTCGACGTCCGCCCGGGCCCGATCGTGCCGCCCACGATGACCGACTTCCGCGTTCTGCAGGCCTGAATCAAGGAAACAGCCACCATGTCCACGACCCCCAGGATCCCGCCCGAGCTCGCGCAGGGCTTCACCATGATGACGGAGGGCAGCGACGCGCCCGCCGCCAGGATCGCCATCCCCATCGAGCTCATCCGCTTGTCCGGCATCCCCATCGCCAGCGAGGGTTCCATCCGCCTGGACCCCCTCGTGCACGAATGCATTCGCCTGTTCAACGCCAAGTACCAGGGCTGCGAATACTGCATGAACGCGCGCGCCGCCATCGCGGTGCAGTCCGGGCTCAACGAAAGCATCGTCGAGCAGCTCTCGCGCTTCGAGACCAGTACGCTGCCGGAGAAGCTCAAGGCCGCCCTTCGCATCACCAGCGCCATCGCGTCGGCGCCGAAGATGGTCACACCCGCTGTGCTCGACACCGCGCGGCAGTTCTTCACCGACGCGGAGATCAGCGACATCATCCTTTTGTCCGTGACGACGACCGGCAGCAAGGTGGCCATCACCCTGGGCGTGGAGCCGGGCAAGGGCGCCTCGGGCCGGGTGTTCTATCCGACCGACCCGGTCTATGGCAGTTCCGAGGAACTCAGGCGCGCCGTCGAGGAATACGAGCGCAAAGGCTTTTCCGTCGCCGGGGAAGTCATCCCCGTGCGCGAAACCACGCCTGCGACCTGAGCGCCGGCCTCCCAGACACGACAAATACCACGAGATCAATCATGAAACGTCTTACCGGCAAAGTAGCCGTGGTCACCGGCGGTGCATCCGGCATTGGCGCCGCGACCTGCAGGCGCCTGGTGCAAGAGGGCGCCCAGGTCGCCATTGGCGATCTGGACGCGTTGCGCGCCTACGAACTTGCCAAGGAACTGGGTGATGCGGCGCAGGCCGTGCCCTTCGACGCGGGCGACGTCACATCGGTGCAAGCGCTGATCGCCGCCACCGTGGAGCGCTTCGGCCGGCTCGACATCCTTCACAACAACGCGGCCATCATGGCCAACGAGCACATCAGGAAAGACAGCAACCCGGTCGATATCGACTTCGACGTGTGGGACAAGACCTTCGCCGTCAACGTGCGTGGCTACGTGGCCGCCTGCAAATACGCGATTCCCCACATGTTGAAAGTGGGCGGCGGCGCCATCGTCATGACCTCGTCGGGATCGGCCCACCGCGGCGACCTGTCGAACATCGCCTATGGGGCTTCCAAGGCCGCGGTGGTCAATTTCGCCCGCTACGTGGCGACCATCTATGGCAAGCAGGGCATTCGCTGCAACACCGTTTGCCCGGGCCTGATCCGCACCGAAGGCGGCAAGAAGAACGTGTTCGGGCCCATGGTCAAGGTGATGGAGGACAACACGCTCACGCCGCGCCTGGGCTTGCCCGAGGACATCGCAGCCGCGGTGGCTTTCCTGGTCTCGGACGATGGCGCTTTCGTGACGGGCCAGGACATCGCCATCGACGGCGGGATGCTGTCGCACATGCCTTACTACAGTGATTTCATGAACGCCGCGGCCGCCTGGTAGCAGCGCGCCCCATTCTCATACCCACAAAACCGGAGACATCTTGATGCGGAAATTCATCGGTAGTTCACGCGCCCGGCGCATTCGGCGGGCGGGCATGCTGGCAGGCTGCGCGCCGCTGCTGTGCGCCACGGCCCACGCTTTCACCATCGAATCGGGTAACCCCGACATCGCGATCCGGCTCGACAGCGAGGCGCGCTACAACGCCGGCTGGCGGGCGCAGAAGATCGACCCGCGCATGCGCCTGTCCAATCCGGGCGCACCGGTGCTCTCGGCGATCGGCGACAACCAGTTCGACCGCGGCGACATGATGCTCAACCGCTTCGACCTGTTCACCGAGTTCGACGTGGTGTACAAGGACCGCACCGGGATCCGCATCACCGGCGCCGCCTGGTACGACCCCACCTACGGCAAGAAAGTGAACGACCCGACCGGCACCATCAACAACTGGTACGCCAACGGCGAGTACTCGCCGTACGCCCGGCGCTATATCACCGGGCCGTCGGCCGAGTTCCTCGACGCCTTCGCGTTCACCACCGTGGACATGGGGCAGATGACGGCGTCCGCCAAGCTCGGACGGCACAGCGTGTACTGGGGCAATTCGCTGTTCCCGCAGTCCTATCACAGCGCCATCGCCTACGACCAGTCGCCGGTGGACAACCAGAAGGGGGCGGCCAGCCCCGGCGCTCAGACCAAGGAGATCCTGCTGCCGCTGAACCAGCTCACGGCCAACCTGGCGATCACGCCCGAACTGTCGGTCGCGGGGCTCTACACGCTGGAGTGGCGCCACCGCCGCTACCCGGAAGCCGGGACGTTCTACGAATACTTCGCCGGCGCTTTCTGGGGCCCGAACGGACCGAGCGCATTGCCCGAGAAATACCGGCCACCCAAGCGGGGCGGCGACTGGGGCTTGATGCTGAAGTACGGCCCCGAATCCTGGGGCGGTTCTAACGTCAGCCTGGTTTACCGCGAGTTCTACGAGAAGATGATCGGCACGCTGTATTCGCCGGACTTTGGCGCCAGCATCGGCATGGGCTACAACGACCAGAAGAACCGGCTGGTCGGCCTGGCCGGCGAGACCAATCTGTGGGGCCTGAACTTCGGCGCTGAACTGACCTATCGCCAGAACACCTCGCTCAAGACGGCCGCGGCCGTATCGGCCCTGCTCGACTCGGACAGGCCGGCGCGCGGCAACACCGTGGGGGCGCTGGTCAACGTGGTCAAGCTGCTGCCCAAGACGTCGCTGTGGGAAGCGGGCGAACTGGCGATGGAGCTGGCGTACTCGAAGGTGCGGAAGGTCACGTACAACCCCGGACTCAATGGCATGGGTGCGTTCTTCACGGGCAACGCCCCGGGCACAGGGGCCGGGTACCAGGAAGCCGGTTCCGCGTTTTGCCAGAACGACGCGGGTGCCTTCGGCGCCGGCAACGAAAGCAACGGCTGCATCAGCAAGGGCGGTTCGTGGATCATTTCCGCCAACTTCCAGCCGCGCTGGCTGCAGGTGGCTCCCGGCGTCGACCTGAGCGCTCCGATGTTCGTGAGCTACGGCCTGAAGGGCAATGCGAACGCCGCTTCCATGGCCGAGAAGCAGGTGCTCTATCAAGTGGGCGTGCAATTCGACGTGCGGCAAAAGCATGTCATCAAGCTGGCGTATACGGGCGGGCACTCC
>DATILF010000135.1:0-5782 GCA_035476755.1 Ramlibacter sp. | reverse complement strand
GCGCGGCAACCTCGCGGCGCGCCAGATGGTGCTGAAGGACCCGGTGGGTCCGGTGGCGGCATTCACGCCGTGGAACTTCCCCATTAACCAGGTCGTGCGCAAAATGGCCGCCGCGCTGGCCACGGGCTGCTCGATGATCGTGAAGGCCGCGGAGGAAACGCCCGCCGCGCCGGCCGAACTGATCCGCGCCTTCGCCGATGCGGGCCTGCCGGCCGGCGTGCTGGGCCTGGTCTATGGAGACCCGGCGGAGATCTCCAGCTACCTGATCCCGCATCCGGTGATCCGCAAGATCACCTTCACCGGCTCCACGCCGGTGGGCAAGCAGTTGGCCGCGCTGGCTGGCAAGCACATGAAACGGGTGACCATGGAGCTGGGCGGCCACGCGCCGGTGATCGTGGCGGAAGACGCGGATGTGGCACTGGCCGTGAAGGCCGCCGGCGCCGCCAAATTCCGCAACGCCGGGCAGGTCTGCATTTCGCCCACGCGCTTCCTGGTGCACGAGAGCATCAAGAACGACTTTGCCGCCGCACTGGTCAAACACGCACAGGCCCTGAAGGTCGGCGAGGGCCTGGGCGAAGGCGTGCAGATGGGCCCGCTGGCGAACCCGCGGCGCGTCACGGCCATGGCCGAATTCACCGAGGACGCCGTGAAGCATGGCGCCACGGTCGCGCATGGCGGCGAACGCATCGGCGCGGCCGGCAATTTCTGGCAACCCACCATCCTCACCGATGTGCCGCTCGAGGCTCGGGTGTTCAACGATGAGCCGTTCGGGCCCATGGCCGCGATCCGCAGCTTCAACACGCTGGATGAAGCGATCAGCGAAGCCAACCGCCTGCCTTACGGCCTGGCCGGCTATGCGTTCACCCGCTCCCTGAAGAACGCCGACCTGTTGGCCCGCAAGGTCGAGGTGGGCATGCTGTGGATCAACATGCCGGCCCTGCCCTCGGCCGAGATGCCGTTCGGCGGCATCAAGGACTCCGGCTACGGCTCGGAAGGCGGGCCGGAAGCCATGGAGGCGTACCTGAACACCCGCTCGGTCGCGGTCATGAACGTCTGAACTTGAGAGCGCCCCCAGGCCGCCGCCTTGCGGCGTCCGCCCCCCGAGGGGGATGAGTCACTCGGGGCGGCCCAGCGTTGACTCATGGGCAGCTCGGCGCGCCGCCCGCTGCGTGCTTGAGTTGCCGTCCTACAGGCCCGCGCCGGCCGGGGCCCTAGATTCGCCTGAATGAAACAGGCTCCTGGGCGCGTCGGCGCGTGGCTGGCGAACACCTTCCACCGGCTGTGGGGCGCGCTCCGGCGCCGCCCCGGGGTCGCGCTCGCGGCCGTGCTGGTCGCCATACCCTCGCTCGCCGTCCTGTACGTGGCGGCGCTCGTGCCGCTCACGCCCAGCATGGAGTCCGTGAAAAAGACCAGGGAAGAGTACCCGTCCGTGGTCATGACCGCCGACGGCAAGGAACTGGCGACCTTCCGGCGTGCCAATCGCGAATGGGTCCCGCTGTCCGGCATCTCGCCGCACGTTCTCTCGGCCCTCATCGCCACCGAGGACCGCCGCTTCTTCGAGCACGGCGGCCTGGACCTTCGGCGCACGGTCTCCGCCGCGTTGCGCACGATGGGCGGCGACACGCAGGGTGGCTCCACGGTCACGCAGCAACTGGCGCGCAACCTCTACCCGCAGGAGATCGGCCGCGCCACCACGCTCACCCGCAAGATCAAGGAAGCCATCACGGCGCTGAAGATCGAGTCGGTCTATACCAAGGAAGAGATCCTGGAGACCTACCTGAACACGGTGCCCTTCCTGTACAACGCCTACGGCATCGAAATGGCCGCGCGTACCTACTTCGACAAGTCCGCCGGTCAGCTGGACGAGCTGGAAAGCGCGACCCTGATCGGCATGCTCAAGGGCACCAGCTACTACAACCCCGTGCTCAATCCCGAGCGGGCCGTGCAGCGCCGCAACACCGTGCTGGCGCAGATGGCGAAGTACGGCCAGCTGGCGCCGGCCCGGCTCGATGCGCTCAAGGCGCGCCCGCTCGGCCTGGACTTCGAGCGTCAGCAGGAAGACCTGGGCCCGGCCCCGCACCTGGCGCAGCAGTTGCGGCGCTGGCTGATCTCCTGGGCCGACCGCAATGGCTACAACGTCCACGCCGATGGCCTGGTTGTGCGCACCACCATCGACTCGCGCATGCAGGCCATGGCCACCCAGGCGCTGACCCGCCAGGCCGACAAGCTGCAGGCGATCGCCGACGGCGCCTGGGGCAAGCGCGCTAACGCACCAGCGAACCGGGAGATGCTGCAGGCCTTCGTGCGCGAAAGCGCGCCATATCGGGAGGCGCGCGATGCGGGGCTGGACGATGCGCAGGCCCTGAAGAAGGTCATGGCCGACAGCGAATTCATGCAGGCCCTGTGGAAAGAGAAGATCACCTTGCAGGCCGGATTCCTCGCGCAGGAACCGGCCAATGGCCACGTCAAGGCCTGGGTCGGCAGCCGCGATTTCAAGCAGGACCAGTTCGACCACGTGCAGCAGGCGCGCCGGCAACCCGGCTCCACCTTCAAGCCCTTCGTCTATGGCGCCGCCTTCGAGCAAGGCGTGCCGCCTTCGGAAACGCTCATCGACCAGGTGACAGAGTTTCGCATCGACGAGCGCACGGTCTGGAGGCCCGGTGACGTGCAGCCGCCCACCGGCCTGCCCATGACGCTGCGCGAGGGGTTGATCCAGTCGAAGAACACCATCACCGCGCAGGTGATGCAGAAAGTCGGTGCGCCGCGGGTGGCGAAGGTGGCGCGTGACATGGGCGTGCGCCAGAGCAAGCTCGATGCCGTGCCCGCGCTGGCGCTGGGCACCAGCCCCGTCACGCTCAAGGAGATGGTCTCGGCCTACGGCACCATCGTCAACAGCGGCAGCTACATCGAGCCGGTGCTGGTGACCGCAGTGGAAAACCGCCAGGGCCAGGTGCTGGAAGCGTTCCATGCGCGCGCACCGGAGCAAGGCCTGGCCAGCGCGGCCGCGCAAACCTTGCTGGATGTCCTGCGCGGGGTGATCGACCAGGGCACCGGCGCCGGCATCCGAAGCCGCTTCGGTGTGCAAGGCGACGTGGCGGGCAAGACCGGCACCACGCAGGACAACACCGACGGCTGGTTCATCCTCATGCACCCGCAGCTGGTGGCCGGCGCCTGGGTGGGCTTCAACGACAACCGCATCACGATGGGCGACAGCTGGGGCCAGGGCGCGCACAACGCCCTGAACATCGTGGGTGACTTCTTCCAGCAGGCGCAAAAGGCGCGCGTGGTGGACACGCGCGCCACCTTCGCGGCCCCGCGCGACCCGGGCATGCTGGACCGCGTGAACGACTGGTTCAACAGCGTGTGGCAGAACTCGCCGGAAGCCCAGCAATTGCCACAGCCCGCGGTGGTGACCGAGCCCCCCGTGATCGTGCAGCCGCTGCCCTCGGAGCAGTCGGTGGTGACGGTGCCGGGACCAGCCATGGAACCGCCGCCGGCCCGCCCTGAATTTCAGTGGACGCCCGAGCGTGAGTCAGCGGGGCCACCGGCGGTACGGCCAGAGCTGCCTGCGAGTCCAGTCACTGAATACCGCATAGAACCCAGGCCACCGTCGTCGGGCGACGGCGCCGGTGTCCGCATCCTGCGCGAGGTCCGGCCTTAGACCAGCCTGGACCAGGGTGCGGTTCCGGGAGGCTATGCCCCGATGTCCCGCGCGCGCCGCTCCAGCAGCTCACGTTCGCGGGCATTGCCGGCCAGCCGTGCGGCTCGTTCGAATTCCGCCCTGGCTTCTTCGTTGCGCGACAGCTTGGCCAGCAGGTCACCGCGCACGCTGGGCAGCCACTGGTAGTTCTGCAACGACTTCTCGCCAAGCAAGGCATCGACGATCTCCAGCCCCGCTGCCGGTCCAAATGCCATGCCCACGGCGACCGCCCGATTGAGTTCCACCACCGGCGACGGCGCCACCTGCGCGAGCGCGTCGTAGAGCGCCGCGATTCGGGTCCAGTCCGTGGCATCCGGCGTCGCTGCACGTGCGTGGCACGCCGCGATGGCGGCCTGCAGCGCATAGCGGCCCAGCGCGCCGCCGAGCGCTTCGGCGCGTGCCAGCGCCGCCAGGCCCCGCCGGATCAGCAGGTGGTCCCAGCGCGCGCGGTCCTGCTCCATCAACAGCACGGGCCGGCCTGCGCCGTCTACGCGCGCCGCGGCGCGCGAAGCCTGCAGCTCCATCAGCGCGGCCAGGCCATGCACTTCGGAGGCGTCGGGCGCCAGTTCCGCAAGCATGCGGCCCAGGCGCAAGGCTTCGTCGCACAAGGCCGGCCGCATCCAGTCCTCGCCCGCGGTGGCGGTGTAGCCTTCGTTGAAGACCAGGTACACCACTTCGAGCACGGAAGCCAGCCGCTCACCCAGGGCATCACCACGCGGCAGCTCGAACGGCACGTGCGCTTCGCTCAGGGTTCGCTTGGCGCGCACGATGCGCTGGGCGATGGTGGGCTCGGGCACGAGGTAGGCGCGCGCGATCTCGTGCGTGGTGAGGCCCCCCAGCAGCTTCAGCGTCAACGCCACCCGCGCGTCGGTCGAGAGCACGGGATGGCAAGCCGTGAAGACCAGGCGCAGCAAGTCGTCGCCGATCTCATCCTCGCGAGCGGCGTCCAGGGCATCGACGAAGTCAGGCACGATCAAGGCCTCCTGCGCCTCGAGGTCGCGGCCGATCTGCGCCAGCTTGGCTTGCAGCACCTTGTCGCGGCGCAGGCGGTCCAGCGCACGGTTCTTGGCCGTGGCCATCAGCCACGCGGCGGGCTTGTCGGGCACACCCTGCGTGGGCCAGTGCTCCAGCGCCGCCACCAGCGCGTCCTGCGCCAGTTCCTCCGCCAGGCCGACGTCGCGCACCATGCGCGCCACGCCGGCCACGATGCGGGCGGATTCGATGCGCCATACCGCGCTGATCGCCTGGTGAGTGGCCGAGTGCATGACGGAAGGAGGCTCCTTCATTCGATGCCGATCTGCTTGAAGCGTTCGGCCGTGTCGGGTTCGATGAGACCCACGAAGTCCTCCATCTCGTACAGCTGGCGCACTTCGATCTCGGCGGGCCGGTCCGCGCCCACGGGATTGGGAAAGCGGCGCGACCACTCCAGCGCTTCATCGCGGCTGCGCACCTGGATCAGGGTGTAGCCAGCGATCAGCTCCTTGGTTTCCGCGAACGGCCCGTCGATCACCGTGCGGCGATCGCCTTCGTAGCGGATGCGCCAGCCCTTGCTGCTGGGCTGCAGGCCGGAACCGTCCAGCAGCACGCCGGCCTTGGCAAGCTGCTCGTGGTAGTCGGCCATGGCGGCGAACATCTGGCCGCTGTCCTCGGGGAAACGGCCGGCCTCCGAGTCGGGGGTGGCCTTGACGATGATCATGAATCGCATGGCGGTGCTCCTGAAGCTGAGTTGGGGCAAGGGCGACTTCCTGCGCCTCACCTCCACGACGAAAGCCGCTGGCCGGAATCGACACCACCCCGGGCGCCGGTTCACAGTTTCTTCAGGTCGGCCCGGCATGGGCGGTCCCCGGGGCCGCGGCGAATGCCCGTCTCACCCAGATCGCCGCGGCCAGGCAACCGCCGGCCGCGACCCAGGCCGCCCCCTGCATGCCGCGCGCGAAGGAGTCGCGGCAGGCGCGCGCCAGCGTCTCGCCGGCCTGCCCGCCCATTTGCCGCGCCGTCTCCAGCGCCGCGCCCAGGGTGCTGTGGGCGGCATCGGCGGCACCCGGCGGCAGCCCGGCCGGAAAGAAGTCGGCGAGGCTGGTG
>DATILF010000134.1:0-9537 GCA_035476755.1 Ramlibacter sp. | reverse complement strand
TCACCCCGCAATGAGCACGACTCCACCTCCTGTCGATCGCCGCGCCATGCTGCGCCGCGGCGCGGCGGCAGCCCTGCTGGCCTGGCCGGCGCTGCACGCCCGCGCGGCCGAGCCGCCGCGCACCATGCGCTGGCTGCTGGGATTTCCGCCCGGCGGCGGCACCGACACCCTGTTGCGCGTCCTGGCCCCACAGGTCGGGCGGCGGCTGGGCGCCACCATCGTGATCGAGAACAAGCCCGGTGCCAACGGCAACCTGGCCAGCGACGCGGTCGCCAAGGCGGCGCCGGATGGCGGCACCTGGCTTTACAACACCTCGTCGGTCGTCACCGGCCCGTGGCTGTACAAGAACCTCGCCTTCGACCCGTTTCGCGACTTTGCCCCGGTGGCACTGGTCGCCAACATTCCTTTGCTGCTGGTGGCGCACCCGGGCCTGGCGGCCAATACCCTGGCCGAGTTCGTCGCGCTGGCCAAGGCCCAGCCCGGGCGCCTCACCTACGCCTCGGCCGGCAATGGCAACGTCACGCACCTGGCGAACCTGTTGTTCCAGCAGGCTGCCGGCATCAGTGCCGTCCACGTGCCCTACCGCGGCGGCGGACTGGCACTCAACGACACGGTGGCCGGCCATGTGCAGTTCTACATGGACACCGCCAACACGGCGCTTGGCTTCGTCAAGGAAGGGCGTTTGCACGCGCTGGCGGGTACCGGCACCACCCGCCTTGCCGCCCTGCCCGAAGTGCCCACAGTCGCCGAGACGGTGGCGCCCGGATTCGAGGCGGGCTCGTGGTCGGGTCTGCTGGCGCCGGCCCGCACGCCGCCCACCCTCATCCGGCAAGTGGCCGCGGCCGTGCTCGACGCTCTGCGCGAGCCTGAACTCGAAGCCCGGTTCGCGGCCCAGTCGGCCCTGATCCGCGGGCTCGGACCGCAAGACTACGCGAGCTTCCTGCGCGCGGAATACGACCGCTGGGGCCGCATCATCCGCGGCAACGGCATCAGCCTCGAATAGCCCGCGCCCGGCGGCCCATACTCGACCCGAAAGCAACACACCATGACCCACCCCCTCAAGGGCCGCGAGTGAAAGCGGTATGACATCACGCCTTCCACTTTCCGGCATCCGCGTTCTCGATCTCTCACGGGTGCTCGCCGGGCCGCTGGCCGCCCAGATGCTGGGCGACCTGGGCGCCGAGGTCATCAAGGTCGAGCGCGCCGGCGCCGGCGACGATTCACGCAAGATGGGCCCGCCCTTCCTCAAAGACACCGAGGGGCGCGACACCCGCGAGTCGCCGATCTTGCTGGGCACCAACCGCAACAAGAAGTCGATCACGCTCGATCTCGCCAAGCCCGAAGGCCAGGACATCGTGCGCAAACTTGCGGCGCTGTCCGACGTGGTGGTGGAGAACTTCAAGGTCGGCGACCTGAAGCGCTACGGCCTGGACCATGAGAGCCTGCGCGCCGTCAATCCGCGCCTGATCTACTGTTCGGTCACCGGTTTCGGCCAGACCGGCCCCTACGCACCGCGGCCCGGCTACGACTCGATCTTCCAGGCCATGGGCGGGTTGATGAGCGTGACCGGCTACCCGGACGAGGAAGGTGGCGCGCCCGTGAAAACCGGTCCCTCGATCGCCGACTTCATCGGCGGCCAGTTCGCGGCCATGGGCGTGCTGGCGGCGCTGTACGAGCGTGACGCCGGGCTGCCGCAGGGCCGCAAGGCACCGAGCGGCCGCGGCCAGCAAGTCGACATCGCGCTGCTCGATTCGGTGATCGCCTCGCTCACCCACTACACCGCGCAGTACCTGGCCACGGGCATCGTGCCGGTGCGCCGCGGCACCCAGGGCAACGGTGGCCTGCCCTCGCAGATGTTCCCCTGCGCGGATGGCGCGGTGATGGTGGTGTGCGGCAACGACGAGCAGTACCGGCGGTTCTGCGACGCGCTGGGCCACCCCGAACTGTCGGACGACCCGCGATTCATCACCAACTCCCAGCGGGTGCAGAATCGCAAGCCGCTGGCCGATACCTTCGATGCGATCACGCGCGAGTGGAAGCAGCAGGACATCCTGGCTGCCATGGAAAAGGCCGGCGTGCCGGCCGGGCCGATCTACGACCTGGAACAGGTCTTCGAAGATCCGCAGGTGAAGCACCGCGGCATGTCGGTGGAGGTGCCGCACCCGCTGTCGGGCACGGTGAAGCTGGCGGCCAACCCGATCCGGCTTTCCGAAACGCCGATCACCAGCTACCGCGCACCGCCGACGATGGGCCAGCATACGGACGAGGTGTTGAAGGAGTTGCTGGGCCTGGACGATGCCGAGCTGGCGCGGCTGGCGCAGATGCGGGTGATCTGACGCGCCGGAAACCAGCTGTCAACCCAGCTCGGCGAGCAACGCCTTGGCCTCCTGCAGGTCCGCGGTGGCCAGGCCCTCGGTGAACCCGCTGTAGATCTCGCTCAACATCTGGCGAGCCTCGCCCGGCTTGCCCTGCTGCCGCCAGAGCCGGCTCAGGCCCATCACCGCGCGCAGCTCCAGCGACCGGGCGCCCTGGCGGCGAGCGATCGCGATGGCCTGCTGCAGGCACGCTTCGGCCTCATCCCGGTGGCTATCGCCTTTCCCCTCGGGGACAGCCTGCAGCAGCGTCAACTCTCCCTTGAGCCTGTGGACCTCCGCCTCGTACACGCGCTCCTGCGTCCGGCCCACCCGGTCCAAGGCCTCGGCCAGCGTTTGCAGGCCCGCCGAGACCTGGCCCGCTCTGCCTTGCGCTCCGGCCAGCAGCGCCAGGAAATGAACCCGCCAATGCCCCGCTCCGGTGACGTCGTAAGCGTGCAGGCCTTGCTGCATCCTCTCGACGCCTTCCGTTGCGCGGCCCTGCGCGGCCAGCGCCCAGCCCGAGAGGATGGTTCCGTGCGCCAGCCACAACGGAAAACCGTGCTCGCCGGCAAGGGCGAGGATGGCATCCGCCAATTCGCGTGTCTGTTGCGCCTCGCGGCGGTTCATATGAAGCTCGGCGGCAAAGACCAGGGCAGTGGCCGAGGCCGACGGGTGGGCCCGCGTCTGTGCCAGGGCGAGCGCCGCCTCGCTGCGGGCCAGGGCCTGGTCCGGGTAGCCCATCAGCCACAGATCCAGGGCCAGGAAGGCCAGCCCCAGCACGCCGGGCTCCAGGCCACGGTAGATGGCAGCTGACTGAGGCTGTTGAAGGTCATAAAGGACCAGGGCCTGCTCCAGCTGCGCGCGGGCGGCGCCGAGTTCGCCGAGGCTGAACAGGTTGGACCCCAAGGCCCGATGGGCTTGCATGAGCAACGCGGGGTCTTGCGCCTCCTGGGCCAGCCCCAGGAGTTGCTCCGCCAGCTCGCGGCCCGTCAGCAATTCCCCCCGGACCTGATAGAACGTGCGCAGTCCCATCAGGGCGGGGAACAATTGGGTCGTTTCCCCGACCTGGCGACACAAGGCCAGTGCCCGCGTGTAGTTCGCCTCCACTTCCGGGGCGGCAAACCCCTTGGTGGCCATCCAGGCCGGACCGAGAGTGATCCGCAGCTCGATTTCCTGCCTTGCGCGCTGGGGCGTATCGGGCTGGGTCCCGAGCAAGCCCAGGGCCGCGGTGAGATGGGCGCCCGCTTCGGCGTCGGCGGATCGTTGCAGCGCCTGGCGCCCGGCGCAGTGGAGGTAGGCCACCGCCTTGGGTGCATTGCCGCTGCGGCTGAAGTGATGCGCCAGCTCGCTGCAGTGCGCCTCGATCTGGGCGCCGAACAGGGCCTCGATCGCCTGGCCCGTGCGCTCGTGCAGTGCACGGCGCCGCTCGATCAGCAGCGAACCGTAGGCCACTTCCTGGGTCAGCCCGTGCTTGAAGCTGTACTCCACCTCCGGAAACGCCGGCTGTTCGTAAATGAACTCCCCGGCCTGCAGCCGCACCAGGAGACTCTTGAGACTGTCTTCGGGCTGCTCGGCGACGCGCACGAGCAGGCTCCAGGGAAAGACCTGGCCGATGACCGCCAGGGTCTGCAGCAGCGCCTTCTCGGCCGGCCCCAGGCGGTCGATGCGGGCGGCGAGCACGCCCTGCACGGTGGCCGGGACGTGCAGGCGGGTCGGGAGTTGCTCCAGGCGGTAATGTCCGCGCTCGCCGCGCAACATCCCCTCCTCAATCAGGGTCTGCACCACTTCCTCGATGAAGAAGGGGTTGCCCTCGGTCCGCGCCAGGATCAGGCGTTCGAGCGGGGCGAGCCCGGCGCCTTCGCCCAGCAAATCGTGCAGCAGCTCCCGGGCTTCGGGCTCGCCCAGCGGGTCCAGGCGCAGCTGGGTGTAGCAGCTCTTGCGGCCCCAGTCGTGGCGGTACTCGGGCCGGTAGTTGACCAGCAGCAGGATGCGGGCGTTGGCCACGCTCTCGCCGAGAAAGCCGAGGAAGGCCTCGGTCTCGCTGTCCAGCCACTGCAGGTCCTCGACGACCAGCTCGAGTGGCTGCGCCAGGCTCTCGCGCACCAGCAGCCGCTTGATCGCCTCGAACGTGCGCTGCCGCCGGATTTGCGGGGTCAGCTGCTCCGGTGCCGAGTCGGGCTCGGCGACCCCCAGCAGGTGGAACAGGTAGGGCTGGCTGTCCTCCAGCGCGCGGTCCAGGGTCAGCAGCTTGCCAGTGATCTTTTCGCGCCGCCGGCGCTCGTTGTCTTGCGCGGTGCTCTGGCAGTAGCTCTTCAGCAGGTCGATCAGCGGCAGATAGGGATAGGCCTTGCCGTGCGAGACCGAGAAGGTCTCCAGCACCAGGCAGTCGCGTGGGGCGAGCAGCTTGAACTCGTGGCACAGCCGCGACTTGCCCACCCCCGGTTCGCCGACGACGCCGACGATCTGTCCGTGCCCGGCATGCGCCCGGGCCCGCGCTTCGCGCAACTGCTCGAGTTCCCGGCCCCGGCCGACGAAACGTGCCAGGCCGCGGCTGGCCGATACCTGCAACCGGGTACGCAAGGGGCCGAGACCGAGCACTTCGAAGACGGGCAGCGGTTCGGTCAAGCCCTTGATCGGCGTTGCGCCGAGCGCCTTGAACGCGAAATAGCCCTCGGTCAGGCGCCAGGTGTTTTCGCTCGCGACGATCGAGCCGGGCACCGCGATGGCTTCCATGCGCGAAGCAATGTGGATGGAATGGCCCACCGGGTCGTAGTCGGTGTGCAGGTCGTCGGTGCGGATCGATCGCACCACCACCTCGCCGGCGTTGACGCCGACGCGAATCTGCAGCGCGATCCCCTGGGCCAGGCGCACGCGGTCGGCGTACTGGCGCATGTCCTCCTGCATGCGCAGCGCCGCCAGCAGGG
Source organism: Ramlibacter sp. (assembly GCA_035476755.1). GTDB lineage: Bacteria > Pseudomonadota > Gammaproteobacteria > Burkholderiales > Burkholderiaceae_C > Ramlibacter. The sequence continues at coordinate 4,259 of DATILF010000134.1, read as the reverse complement.
CGCGCTGCGCATGGTCTTCGTGCGCGATCGGCGCACCGAACAGCGCCAGGATGCCATCGCCCATGGACTTGGCCACATAGCCCTCGTAGTGGTGCACGGCGTCCATCATCAGCGCCAGCACCGGATCGATCAGGCGGCGCGCGTCCTCCGGGTCGAGGTTCTGGATCAGCGCCGTGGAGGCGGCCATGTCGGCGAACAGCGCGGTGACGGTCTTGCGTTCGCCGTCCGTCGCGCCACGGGCTTCCATGGCGGCCTGGGCCGCCCGGATGCGCTCAGCCAGATGAGGGGGCGTGTAGTCGATGGGGGCGCCGGTTGCAGGCGCCGCGCCAACCGGCGGGCCGCTCAAGGGCGCGCCGCATTCGCTGCAGAACTTGGCACTCGCGCCGACCTCGTGGCCGCAAGCCGGGCAGACATGCGCCAGCCTCGCGCCGCATTCCTCGCAGAACTTGGCGCCTGCCGGATTCTCGAACCCACAGCTGATGCAGAGCATTGGGCTCACCTTGGTGTTGGGCGGCCTCGAGGTTCAACAATTGAAATTTTAACCATGCCCACGATACTTGCAGGCAGGTGCCGGCGTTCCCTGTCGGCCCTTATTTGTATGAAGTTGAGAATTCTGGGCTGTAGCGGCGGCATCGGTGCGGGCCTGCGCACCAGCGCCATGCTGCTCGACGACGACGTGCTCATCGATGCGGGCACCGGCGTGGGCGATCTCAGCCTGGAAGAAATGCTGCGGATCGACCATGTCTTCATCACCCATGCCCACCTGGACCATGTGTGCAGCATTCCATTTCTGGTCGATGCCGTCGGTTACAAGCGCCAGGCGCCATTGACGGTGTACGCCATCGCGCAGGCGGTCCACGCTTTGCGTGCCCATGTGTTCAACGATGTCATCTGGCCCGACTTCACGAGGCTGCCACGGGCCGACGCGGCCTATCTGCGGTTTCACACGATCGAGCCGGGCGAGACGGTGACGCTATCCGGCGGGAAACTCACGGCGCTGGCGGCCGATCACCTGGTGCCGACCGTCGGCTTCTGGCTGGACAGCGGTGCCGCGAGCCTGGTGTTCACGGGAGATACCGGCCCCAATGACGCCTTGTGGAAAGTCGTCAACGGCATCGCCAACCTGCGCTACCTGATCATCGAGACCGCGTTCTGCAACCGCGACCTCAAGATCGCCGTGGCCTCCAAGCACCTGTGCCCCAGCCTGCTCGCCCAGGAGATCAGGAAACTTCGCCGTCCTGCCGAAATCTTCATCAACCACCTGAAGCCGGGTGACAGGCTGCTGACCCTGTCGGAAATCGCCGAAGCCTTGCCGGCCTGGCGGCCCACCGCGCTCGAGCACGGCCAGGTTTTCGAATTCTGATGGCCCCCAGCCCTGCGGTCACTTGAACGTTCACTTGAGAAAACGCGCCCCTACAGAAACTCCTTGTCGATGTCGATGCTCGAGCGCCGGCCGAGATGCTGGTAGTTCTGCTCGAGCCAGACCCCGGCTTCGTCCCGCCCCTTGTCGCGCAGCGAGCAGAGAAAGCCCCAGTCGGCGTTGTACTTGGTCGACACGCCAAGGGCAGCCATGGTCGGGTCGGAGCGGATCGAGTGGATCCACATCTCCTTCATCTCGCCGCGGTCGAGCTTGCCCTGCCGGATCAGCGAGGTGACGAAGGCGATCGCACGCATCTCCCGCATCAGGGAAGAATTGAAGCTCACTTCATTGACGCGGTTGAGGATGTCGGCCGGCGTGTTCGGCACGCCCCGGCGCACGATGGGGTTGACGTGCACGATCACCACGTCATGGGTCTTGCAGTTGTAGATCAGCGGGAAAATCGCCGGGTTGCCGACGTAGCCCCCATCCCAGTAATGCTCGCCGTCGATCTCCACCGCATGGAACAGGGTCGGCAGGCAGGCCGAGGCCAGCACCGCCTCGACCCGCAGGTCATGGCCCGAGAACAGGCGTATCTTGCCGGTCTCGACATTGGTCGCGCACAGGTAGAGATGGATGGGGCAGTCGCGCCGCAGTGCGTCGAAATCGACGTGCTGCTCCAGGATCTCGCGCAGCGGATTGCGGTTGTAGGGATTGAACTGGTAGGGCGAAAAAATGCGCAGCACGACGTCCGCCAGCACGTACATCGGCGAATGATCCAGCCCGAAGCTGTGGGCGCCCTTGAACCACGGCAATTGATGAACCGGGTAGAAACGCTCCACCGAGAGGGCGATGGCACGCCAGAAATCGTGCAGCGCCTGCCGTGCGCCCTGGGGACCGCCCTTGCGCAGCCCGTCGGCCAGCACGGCCGCGTTCATCGCGCCTGCGCTTGTCGCGCTGACGCCCTCGATGTCAAGCCGGCGGTCCTCCTCGAGCAAGCGGTCGAGCACGCCCCAGGTGAACGCCCCGTGCATGCCGCCGCCCTGCAGGGCGAGCGTGATCGGCTTTTTCGTATCGTTCTTGGCCATCGGAAACCTCCGCGCCGGATTCCGCTATCTCCTTGAACAAGCTCGATTATCGACCTTCGACCGCCCTGTAACGGCTGCGCAACTCCACTTTGCTGATCTTGCCGCTCGCAAGCCGCGGCAGCGCGTCGACGAAGGCCACGCTCTTTGGGCACTTGTAGCCGGCGATCAAGCGCTTGCAGTGCGCGATCAGCTCGCTCTCGGTGACGTCCGACCCGTCGGCGCGCACAGCCACGGCCTTGACGGCCTCGCCCCAACGCGCGTCGGCCACGCCGATCACTGCCACGTCGGCCAGGCCCGGGTGCTCGATCAACGCCTCCTCGACCTCGCGGCAGTACACATTCTCGCCGCCGCTGATGATCATGTCCTTCTTGCGATCGACCAGGAACACGAAGCCCAGCTCGTCCATGCGGCCCATGTCGCCCGTGCGCAGCCAGCCGCCGCGCAGTGCTTCTACGCTCGCCGGGTGATTGTTCCAGTAGCCCGCCATGTTGCTGGCCGAACGCAGCAGCAGCTCGCCCACCTGGCCGCGCGGCAGCTCGCGGCCTTCGTCGTCGGCGACGATCAGTTCGGTTCCGATCGTCGGCTGGCCGACCGAGGCGAGGCGGCCGACTTCCTCGGGCGTCCCGTCGGGCCGGTGCAGATGCTGCGGCAGCATCGCGCCGTTGCCGCCCTCCGTCAGGCCCCAGCCATTGACCAGAATGCGGCCGAAGCGCGTGATCGCGCGCCGCAGTACCGGCACCGGCATCGGCGCGGCCGCATAGATGATGCACTTGAGACTCGAGGTGTCGTAATCCTCGTGGCCGGGCAGGTCGAGGATGCCCTGCAGCATCGTCGGCACCATGTGGACATGGGTGATGCGCTTGGCCGCAATGGTGCGCAGCACCTCGGCCGGATCGAAATGCCGCAGGATCACCACCGTGCCGCCGCGCTGGTGCATCGGCAACTGCTGCGAGCGTGCGCCGACGTGGAACAGCGGCGCCATCACCAGCGCCCGGTCGCCCGGCAACATCGCCTGGTAGGCCGCTGACTGGTCGGCCATGAAGGCATGCGCGTGCTGGGTGATCATGCACCCCTTGGGGCGACCGGTCGTGCCGCTGGTGTAGATCAGGCACAGCACGTCGCCGGGCGCGGCGCGCAAGGGTGCGCCAGCGGGATCGCCTTCGGTCAGCACCTGCTCATAGGAATGCGCCCAACCAGGTACTTCAGCGCCAATGCAGATCCAGTGCTCGACGCCCGGCAGCTCGGCACGCAGGCTGTCCACCAGCGCCGTGTACTGGCTTTCGAAGACGAACACCCGCGGTGCCGCGTCCCGCAGCACGTAGGCGATTTCGGGTACGGCCAGACGCCAGTTGACGGTGGCCGCGATGTAGCCGCTCCATTCGGCCGCACCGAACACCTCCAGGTACTCGGTGCAGTTCATCGCCAGGATTGCCACGCGATCCTGGTGGCGCAAGCCCAGCCGGTAGAGACCGCTCGTCAGCCGCCGCACGCGGTCTGCGAACTCCCGAAAGCTCAACCGGCGCTCCTCGAAGACGCTGTGGGTCGCGTCCGGGTACAGCGCGGCGTTTCGCGCGATCACGTCCCGCAGTTCGATCATCACGTCCTCCGGTTCAGCGGAACGAGATCGTATGCCCGCCATCCACCGCAATTGTCTGGCCGTTGATGTAGCCACCGGCGCGTGAGGCGAGCATCAGCGCCACGCCGGCAATCTCGTCAACCTCGCCGAAGCGCTTCGACGGATTGCGCTGCTGGTACCACGCGACTGCCGCCGGATCCTCCCATTGCGAGCGCGCCATCTCGGTCTTGAACGTGCC
>DATILF010000133.1:0-4005 GCA_035476755.1 Ramlibacter sp. | reverse complement strand
TCCGGCACGTGACCACGGTGGAGCGCGTGATCGGCTTCAAGCGCGGCACCGGTGGCACCGGCGGCGTGAGCTACCTGCGCAAGATGCTGGACGTGGTGCTGTTCCCGGAAATCTGGAAGCTGCGCACCGACCTCTGACCGCCGCCCGGCGGGCCCAGGGCCGGTGGGCCACCAAAGCTCATGCATACTGGCTGTCCGGCGCCCCGCGCGCCCACTGCGAGGAGCCATGAGCAAAAGGCAAGAGTCTATCCACCCAACGCCCGTCGCACGGCGGGCCGGCGAGTCCTTGCTCGCGCCCTCAGCCGGACCAGGGCACGTCACGTTTCGCACTGGCCGGCTCGAGCCACGGCTTGCCTGGGGCATCGCGGCCTTCACGGTCTGGGCCGCCATCGTGCTCAGCCCAGGCGACCCGGTGGTGTGGATGGTCGCCTTGTACGCCGCGGCCATTGGCGGCTGGTGCCGCGTGAGACCGGCCCACCGCGAGTGGCTGCTGCTGACGCGTGCCGCCTTGCTGCTGGCGGGTGGATTCGTGCTGCAGGTGGGTACGCAAGCCGGCGGCCTGGACGGACCCTTCTTCATCTGGCCCATCATGGTGGTCACGATCTACTCGTTGCTGCTGGGCAAGCCCTGGTCCATCGCTCTGTGGGTGCTGGCGCTGGTCGAATTCACCGCTTCACGCGCTCTGGCCACTGCGGCGCCGGCCTGGCAACTGGTGCTGGCCGAGGCCGGCATCCTTGCGTTCTTCGCGTGGATGGCCATGGAGTTCGGGCGCACCGCCCGCGAGCTCGACCGGCAGGCCGAACTGGCCCGCCGCGACAGCGACAGCCGCCTGTACAACGAAGCCGGCTTCTTCGAGCACGGGGGCGCGCTGTTCGACGACTGCCGCCGTCGCAGGCGGCCGTTCTCGATGGTGCTCCTGAACAGCGCCGACCTGCGCGAAGTGGCGGACCTGGTGGGCAAGAAGGCCACCAACCAGCTCTTTGCGCAACTGGTGCAGGGCATCGACGCGGCCACCCCCAGCGGGGGCCTGGCCGCGCGCACCGACGGCGTGGAGTTCGGCATCGCCCTGCCGGGACTGACCGCGGTGAAAGCCGCCGCCCTGCTCCATCACGAACTGGGCCAGCCGCCGCGGGTGGAAGTCCGGTTGAAGGACTCCAGGCTGACAGTGATGCTCGATGCCGTGATCGCCGAGGCGACGGCCGACGTGGCGACGCTGGAAGATATGTACGACCGGCTTCGGGCGAAACTGGTCAAGCGCACCGGTGAGCCCCTCCCCGCGGACGCGCGTAGGGAGGACCACAGCACGCTGCAAGGCATGCTGCAGGCCGACGACATGATGCCGCACCACGCCCGCCCCACCCTGCCCATGGGCTACGGCGAGCTCGAGGCCATCCGGCCGCGTCAGCGGTAAAGCCAGGGCTGGTCCATCAGCCGTTCGCCCAGCAGGCGCATCGCCATGTTGCGGCCCCACTGCACCACGCCCGTCGCATGAAAAATGCGGCCGTTGCGCTGCGCCCGTGATTGCACCTGGGCACAACGCTGCCAGCGGTTCAGCGCATACCGCTGCAGCACGACCTCCACCTCGATGCCCGTGGTGACATGCATCGCCAGCGCGCGGCCCAGTTCCTGCGCGTCCTCGATGGCCATGCCCGCGCCCTGCGCGAGGTAGGGCCGCATCGGGTGCGCGGCATCCCCCAGCAGAGCGACCCGGCCGCGCGCCATCTCCTCGGGGCCCCGCATGGGCGGGCGGTCGTGCAGCGCCCACAGGCGCCACGCCGGGATCGCATGAACCAGGTCGCGCAGCGGCGCGCACAGCGGGCCCATGGCGGAGTGCAGATCGGCGGTCGCGGCGTCCTGGTCCCAATCGGTGGCCACGCCGCCCGATCGGCCCTGCACGATGACCACCACATTCAGCTGCTCCCCGCACTTCACCGGATACGCGACCACATGCAGCCGGGGGCCCAGCCAGACGGTGACGCCCGCGCTTCGCAAGGCCTGCGGCAACGCGGACTGCGCGATGAGGGCGCGGTAGGCCAGGTGCCCTGTCGCCGTGGGCATGCCATCGCCCACCCACTGCCGTCGCAGCGTGCTCCAGACGCCATCGGCCGCCACCAGCGCATCGCCCTCGATCTCTGGGGACTCGTTCACCCGCAGCCTGACAGCGTGGGCATCGCACTGGCTTGCATGCACACGCGACGAAAGCCGCAGGTCCACACCCGCCGCCACCGCGGCCTCCATCAGCACACGCTGCAGGTCGGCCCGGTGCACCGACGCGTAGGGCGCACCATAGCGTTCACGAAAAGATGGACCCAAGTTCATTTCGCCGAGCACGGCGCCATCCACGGCGTCACGCGCCTGCAACCGCTCGGGGAAAGCAGCAACCCCGGCCAGCGCGTGCTCCAGCCCCCAGTCGGCCAGCAGCCGCGTGGCATTGGGCCCCAGCTGGATACCCGCTCCCACCTCGGTGATTTCGGGCGCCTGCTCGTAGAGGCGCGCCTGCCAGCCTGCGCGCAAGCAAGCGAGGCCCGCCGCGAGCCCGCCCATGCCGCCTCCCACAATCAGTGCCTGCCTGGTCATTGGCCCCGATTGTGCCAACACCCTGAGGCGCCGACGGCCGCCAGGCGAGCAGCGAACCCGTCAGGCCGCGAGCAACTGCCTCAGCACGAAGGGCAGGATGCCGCCATGGCGGTAGTAGTCCACCTCGATCGGGGTGTCGATGCGCAAGGTCACGGCCAGCTTCTGCCGGCTGCCGTCCGGCCGCGTCACGACCAGCAGCGCATCGCTCTGCGGGCGCAGGTGCGGGTCGGGAATGACGTCGATCAGCTCATCCCCGGTGAGGCGCAGCGACTGCCAGGTGTCGCTGCCCTTGAACTGCAGCGGCAACACGCCCATGCCCACCAGGTTGCTGCGGTGAATCCGCTCGAAGCTCTTGGCGACGACGGCCCGGATGCCCAGCAGCTGCGTGCCCTTGGCCGCCCAGTCGCGCGATGAGCCCGTGCCGTATTCCTCGCCGGCCAGGATAACCGTGGAGCGCCCTTCGGCCATGTAGCGCATGGCGGCATCGAAGATGAACATCTTCGCGGCGTTGCCGGCCGCATCGCGGTAGAGCGTGAGGCCGCCCTCCTCGCGCGAACCGTCGGGGCCGGCAGGGATCATCAGGTTCTTGATGCGCACGTTGGCGAACGTGCCGCGCATCATCACCTCGTGGTTGCCGCGGCGCGAGCCATAGCTGTTGAAGTCGGGCTTGGGCACGCCATGGGCCAGCAGCCATTGGCCGGCCGGCGAGCTTTCCTTGATGGAGCCTGCAGGCGAGATGTGGTCGGTGGTGATGGAGTCGCCGAACAGCGCCATGATGCGCGCCCCGGTGACGGCGATGGCGCTGTCCGTGCCGGAGTCGCTGTCGCCGTGCATGGCCTGCGCTGGCGGCTCCAGCACGAAGTCCTTGAAAAAAGGCGGCTCGGCGATGTAGGTGCTGGACGGCCACACGTAGGTCTCGCCGCTCACGCCGCGAATGTCCTGCCAGAGCGCGCCCGGCTCGGTCTTCACCTTCGCGTAGTTGTCGCGATAGGCCTTGCCGTTCAGCGCGTACTTCATCAACTGGTGGATCTCGTCGCTGGTGGGCCAGATGTCGCCCAGGTACACATCCTTGCCGCCGTGCCCCTTGCCGACGGGCTCGGTCATCAGGTCCTTGAGCACGGTGCCCGCGATGGCATACGCCACGACAAGCGGCGGGCTGGCGAGGAAGTTCGCCTTGATGTTCGGGTGGATGCGCGCCTCGAAGTTGCGGTTGCCCGACAGGACGGCCGCGCACACCAGGTCACTCTTGGTGATGGCCTCGTTGATCTCGGGCGTGAGGTCTCCGGAGTTGCCGATGCAGGTGGTGCAGCCATAGCCCACCACCGAGAAACCCAGTTGCTCCAGGTAGGGCAACAAGCCGGACTTTTCGTAGTACTCGGTGACGATGCGCGAACCCGGGCCCAGCGAGGTCTTGACGTGGGGCTTCACG
>DATILF010000132.1:0-5314 GCA_035476755.1 Ramlibacter sp. | reverse complement strand
TTCGTGTGGTTCGCCGGCGTGAGCCCGGTGGAAGTCTGGGTGCTGCTGTTCAAGGGGGCGTTCGGCGACTGGTACTCGTGGCAGAACACGCTGCAGCGCGCCGCGCCGCTCATGTTGACGGCCCTGTGCGTGGCGATCCCCGCGCGCGCGGGCCTGGTGATCATCGGAGGAGAAGGGGCGCTGGTCCTGGGCGGTCTCGCGTGTGCGGGGCTGGCCCAGGGCCTGCCGCTGCCTGCCAACATCGCGGGCACGGTGCTGGTCTGCGCGGCCGGCGCCGTCGCGGGCGCCTTGTGGATCATGGTCGCCGGCTGGCTGCGGCAGTTCCGCGGCATCAACGAAACCATCAGCAGCCTGCTGCTGGCGTATGTGGCCATCGGCCTTTTCAAACACCTGGTGGAAGGGCCGCTGCGCGATCCTTCCAGCCTGAACAAACCCTCCACGTTCGCGCTGGCCGAGGGCCTGCGCATCGGCGGCATCGCCGGCTCGGACGTTCATTGGGGCCTGGTGCTGGGCGTGGTCGCCTGCATCGTTTCCTCCCTCTGGCTGCGCTGGACGCCCTCCGGCTTCTCGGTTCGCGTGGTGGGCGGCAATCTGCGCACGGCGCAACTGGTCGGCCTGCCGGCCTCGCGCCTGGTGCTGCTCGCGTGCGCGCTGGGCGGCGCGGCCGCCGGTCTGGCCGGTGCCGTGGAGGTGGCGGCGGTGCACACCAGTGCCAACGCCGCGCTGATCGCCGGCTATGGTTACGCGGGCATCCTGGTCTCTTTCATTGCACGGCACAAGCCGTTGGCGGTGATCCCGGTGGCCATCCTGTTCGGCGGCTTCGGTGCTGCGGGCAGCCTGCTGCAGCGCCGCCTGGGCCTGCCGGATGCGTCGGTGCTGTTGCTGCAGGGCATCGCCTTCGTGCTGATCCTCGCCAGCGAAGCGCTGCGCGACCTGGACTGGAAGGCCTTGTGGTCGCGCATCGCGCGTTCCGCCGCATCGCGTGAAGGGCCGAGCCCGGCGCAAGTGGCGATGGGGGACAAGATCGCATGACTGACCAACTCCTCATCTTCTTCGCCGGCATCCTGGGCGGAGCCTTGCGCGTCGGCGCGCCGTTCCTCTTCGTGAGCCTGGGCGAGTGCCTGACCGAAAAATCCGGCCGTATCAACCTCGGCCTGGAGGGCGTGCTGGTGCTGTCCGCCATGTCGGCGTTTGGCGCCTCGTGGCTGAGTGGCTCGCCGTGGATCGGCGTGCTGGTCGCGGCGGCTACCGGCGCGCTGCTGGCCACGCTGCATGGCGTGCTGTGCTCGCTGCCGCGCGTCAACGACATCGCCACTGGCATCGCGCTCATGCTGCTGGGCATGGGCCTGGCCTTCTACCTGGGCAAGCCGTTGATCCAGCCGCAGGCGCCGCAATTGCCCGCGATTGCGCTGGGCAACTGGAGCGACTCGGCGGCCGTGCGCTCGGCATTGCAGATCAACGCGCTGGTGCCGATCGGCATCGCCATCGCGGTGGCCATGGGGTGGGCCTTCGCCAACACGCGGGCTGGCTTGCTGGTGCGCATGGCCGGGGACTCGGCCAACGCGACGCGCGCGCTGGGCTATTCGGTCTCGGGGATCCGCATCGCCGCCACGGCCGGCGGCGGGATGATTGCCGGCCTGGGCGGCGCCTCGCTCACGCTGTTCTATCCCGGCAGCTGGAACGAGGGCATCTCCAGCGGCCAGGGCCTGATCGCCGTGGCCCTGGTGATCTTCGCGCGCTGGAGCCCGCTGCGCTGCGTCGGCGCGGCGCTGATGTTCGGTGGCGCGGGCGCGATCGGGCCGGCGCTGCAGTCGGTGGGCATCGGCTGGGGCTATCACCTGTTCAACATCGTTCCTTACGTGCTCACCCTGGTGATCCTGGTGCTCACCTGCAAGCCGGGCGCCACCGTGGCGGGCAGCCCGGGGGAACTGGGTTCAACCAACTAGCGAGCAAGACCAATGACGGGCCTCGGTGGACTCAACAAATCGAAGCACGGCGTCGTGATGGGCCTGGTGCAATTGCAGTTGCCCGCGGTGAAGACCCCGGACGACCTGGCCGCGCAAACCCAGCGCATCTGCGAGTTGGTTGGCAAGGCGCGGCGCAACCTGTCCACGATGGACCTGGTCGTGTTCCCCGAGTATTCGCTGCACGGCCTGTCGATGGACACGAACCCCGAGATCATGTGTTCGCTGGACGGCCCCGAAGTGGCGGCGTTCAAGGCCGCCTGCGTCGAGCACAGGATCTGGGGCTGCTTCTCCCTCATGGAGGCCAATCCCGGCGGCAACCCCTACAACAGCGGTCTCATCATCGACGACACGGGCGCCATCAAGCTCTATTACCGCAAGCTGCATCCCTGGGTGCCGGTGGAGCCCTGGGAGCCGGGCAACCTGGGCATCCCGGTCTGTGACGGGCCCAACGGCAGCAAGCTGTCTCTCATCATCTGCCACGACGGCATGTTTCCGGAGATGGCCCGTGAGGCTGCCTACAAGGGCGCCGAGATCATCATCCGCACGGCCGGCTACACCGCCCCGATTCGCCACGCCTGGCGGATCACCAACCAGGCCAATGCTTTCACCAACCTCGCCTTCACCGCCAACGTGTGCATGTGCGGCAGTGACGGTAGCTTCGACTCCATGGGCGAGGGCATGTTCTGCAACTTCGACGGCAGCGTGCTGGTGCAGGGCGGCAGCCGCGCCGACGAGATCATCACCTGCGAGCTGCGGCCCGACCTGGTGCGCGAAGCGCGCGCCGGCTGGGGTGTGGAGAACAACATCTACCAGCTGTATCACCGCGGCTACGTGGCGGTGAAGGGGGGCGCGCAGGATTGCCCCTACACCTACATGCATGACATGGCCGCGGGGCGCTACAAACTGCCGTGGCGTGTGGAGGTGACCGATGGCACCTCCTGCGGCTTCGATGCGCCGACGCGCAGCTACAAGGGTCCGGAGGCCCTATGAATATGGAACGCTTCGTTCAAGCCAACCCCTACGCCTGGCCCTACAACGGCGACCTGAAGCCTGCCAACACCGCCTTGGTGGTGATCGACATGCAGACCGATTTCTGCGGGGTCGGCGGCTACGTGGACAAGATGGGCTACGACATCTCGCTCACCCGCGCGCCGATCGAACCGCTGAAGAAGCTGATGGCCGCGATGCGCCGGGCGGGCTATCACATCATCCATACGCGCGAAGGGCACCGGCCCGACCTGTCGGACCTGCCGGCGAACAAGCGCTGGCGATCGCGCCAGCTCGGCGCCGGCATCGGTGACGACGGGCCGTGTGGCCGCATCCTGGTGCGCGGCGAACCCGGCTGGGAGATCATTCCGGAACTCGCGCCCCTGCCAGGCGAAGTGATCATCGACAAGCCGGGCAAGGGCTCGTTCTGCGCCACCGACCTGGAGCTGATCCTGCGCACCCGCGGCATCGAGAACCTCGTCCTCACCGGCATCACCACCGACGTGTGCGTGCACACCACGATGCGCGAAGCCAACGACCGCGGCTTCGAATGCCTGGCCCTGTCCGACTGCACGGCGGCCACCGACAAGGGCAACCACGAGGCCGCGCTGAAGATGATCACCATGCAGGGCGGTGTCTTCGGCGCCCACGCCACGTCGCAGGCCGTGCTGGACGCGATCGCATGAACGTGCCGGCTGTCATTGCGGGCCTGACCCGCAATCCATGCCTCGAACATCCGGGCGCTCCGCCGTGGATCCCGGGTCAAGCCCGGGATGACAAGCTGCTGCTTTTGGAGGTGCTGTCGTGACGCTGCCCATCGACCCGATCGTCAGCCCCAGTGGTGCCATGGCGCTCGAAACCTACGAGCTCACCAAGCGCTTCGGGGCCTTCACAGCCCTGGACCACGTGACGATGAAGGTGGCCCCCGGCACTGTGCACGCGCTACTGGGCGAGAACGGCGCGGGCAAGAGCACGCTGGTGAAATGCGTGGCGGGGTTCCATCGGCCCGAGGCGGGCAGCGTCCTCGTGGACGGGCGCGAGCAGGACATCGCCAACCCCGTGGTGGCCCGCTCGCTGGGCATCGGCATGGTGTACCAGCACTTCACCTTGGCGCCGGGCATGACGGTGGCCGAGAACCTGCTGATGGCCGGTGGCAAGACACCGGCCATCATCCACTGGAAGGCACAGCGCGAGGCGCTCGATCAGTTCCTCTCGACCACGCCGTTCCGGCTGGACTTGAACGCGCGGCCGTCCGAACTGGCGGCCGGGGAAAAGCAGAAACTCGAACTGCTCAAGCAGCTGTACCTGCGCCCGCGCCTGTTGATCCTGGATGAGCCCACCTCGGTGCTGACCCCCCAGGAGGCCGACGAAGTGCTCGGCCACGTGCGTGCGTTTGCGCGCAGCGGGGCCTGCACGGTGCTCATCATCACGCACAAGTTCCGCGAGGTCATGGCCTATGCGGACGACGTCACCGTGCTGCGCCGGGGCAAGGCCGTGCACCACACCAGCGTGGCCTACACCGGCCCGGCCCTGCTGGCCCGCCACATGGTCGGCGAGGCAGCGGAAGACGCCATCGCCGAAGAGCATTTGTCGCCGGTGCATGCCGTTCGCGCCCCCGTGCCCGATGCCCCCGGGCGGGTGGGCAGATCGTCCCGCGCCGACCAGCCCGCCCTGGAGGTGCAGACGCTGCAGGTGATGGGCGATCGCGGCGCGTTGGCGGTGCAGGGCCTGAGCCTCACCGTCTTTCCGGGCGAAGTGCTGGGCATCGCCGGCGTCTCCGGCAATGGCCAGCGCGAGCTGGTCGAGGCCCTGGTCGGCCAGCGCGAACGCGCGAGCGGCGGCGTGCGCGTGATGGGCGAAACCTATGGGGCGACGCGCGCGGAGAACCATCGGCTCAAGGTGCGCAGCCTGCCGGAAGAGCCGCTGCGCAACGCCTGCGTGGGCGAATTGAGTGTGGCGGAGAACATGGCCCTGCGCGACTTCGACCGCGCGCCCCTGAGCCTGGGAGGGTGCCTGCGCTTTGGCGCGTGGCGCAGTCGCGCCCGGGACTGGATCACCGCCTACGGCATCAAGACGCAGGGCGAGAACGCACCGATCCGCAGCCTGTCCGGCGGCAATGTGCAGCGCGCGGTACTGGCCCGCGAGCTGAATGGCGACATCAACGTGCTGATCGCGGCCAATCCGGTGTTCGGCCTGGACTTCGCGGCCGTGAAAGAGATTCACAGCCGCATCCTGGGCGTGCGTTCGCGCGGTGGCGCCGTGCTGCTGATCAGCGAAGACCTGGACGAATTGCTGGAACTGGCTGACCGCATCGTGGTGATGAGCGAAGGCCGCGTGGTCTTCGAGACCACGGCCGCCGA
>DATILF010000131.1:0-8419 GCA_035476755.1 Ramlibacter sp. | reverse complement strand
TGTCCAACCCCGACCGCCTGCTGCTGCTGTGCCACCTGGCGCAGGGCGAGAAGCGCGTGGGCGAGCTGGAGGCGCTGTCCGGCATCGTGCAGCCCACGCTCTCGCAGCAGCTCGGCGTGCTGCGCGACGAGGCGCTGGTGAGCACGCGCCGGGACGGCAAGAACATCCACTACCGCATCGACAGCCCGCAGGCGATGGCCGTGATGACGGTGCTGTACCAGCAATTCTGTGATCAACCCAAAGGAAAGAAGCGATGAACATAGCCTGGACCCACTTCACCCCCTGGGCTTCGCTGGCCGGAGGCATCCTGCTCGGCCTGGCCTCGGCCCTGTTCATCCTGCTGAACGGGCGCATCCTGGGCATCAGCGGCATCCTGGGCGGCCTGCTGCGGCCCAGGAAAAACGACATCGGCTGGCGCGTGTCCTTCCTGCTGGGGCTGCTGGCGGCCCCGGCGGCGTACCTGCTGTTCGCCACCCCGGCCGCACCGCGCATCGATGCCGGCTGGGCCGCGCTGGTGGCTGCGGGCCTGCTGGTGGGCGTCGGCACCCGCTACGCCGCCGGCTGCACCAGCGGCCACGGCGTTTGCGGGCTGTCGCGCCTGTCTCCGCGCTCGATGGTGGCCACCGCCACCTTCATGGCCGCGGGCTTCGTGACCGTGTTCCTCGCGCGCCATGCCTTCGGCTGAAACCATCCACGGAGACCTTGAATCCATGAACCGCATTTCTGAATTCCTCATCGGCCTGCTGTTCGGCATCGGCCTCATCCTGTCGGGCATGACCGATCCCGGCAAGATCCTCGGCTTTCTCGACCTGGCGGGCGCCTGGGATCCCTCGCTGGCCCTCGTGATGGGTGGCGCCGTCCTGGTCGGCGTGGTGGCGTTCACGATTGCCAAGCGCCGCGAACTGACGCTGCTGGGCACCATGCTCAAGCTGCCCGACTCACGGGATATCGACCGGCGGCTGGTGGGTGGCAGCCTAATCTTCGGCGCGGGCTGGGGACTGGCGGGCTTTTGTCCCGGCCCGGCGCTGGTCTCGCTGGGCGCCGGCCAGCCCAAGGCGATGGTGTTCGTGCTGGCCATGCTGGCGGGCATGGCGATCTTCGAGGTCGCCGAGCGGCGCGCGCACCGCGCCCAGGCGGCGGGAGCGGCCTGATGCCCTTGCCCGGCTGGTTGCGCGGCTACCGGCGCGAATGGCTGCCGGGCGACCTGACGGCGGCCTTCGTCGTCACGGTCATGCTGATTCCGCAGAGCCTCGCCTACGCCCTGCTGGCCGGGCTGCCGCCCGAAATGGGCCTGTATGCGAGCATCCTGCCGATCCTCGCCTACGCGCTGTTCGGCTCGAGCATGACGCTCGCCGTCGGGCCGGTGGCCGTGGCCTCGCTGATGACGGCGAGCGCGCTGCAGCCGCTGGCCCCGGCGGCCTCGCCCGAGTACGTGGCGCTGGCCATGTCGCTGTCGCTGATCTCGGGCGTGATGCTCCTGGCCTTCGGCGCGCTGCGGCTGGGCTTTCTCGCGTGGTTCCTGAGCCACCCCGTGATCAGCGGCTTCATCAACGGCTCGGTGATCCTGATCGTGGCCGGGCAGCTCAAGTACCTGCTGGGTATCCAGGGCGGCGGGCACGACGTGCTCGAAACGCTGGCCGCGCTGGCGCGGGGCCTGCCCCACACCAACATGACGACGCTTGCAATCGGCGCCGCCAGTCTGGCCTTTCTCTATCTGGCTCGGCGCCACCTCGCCCTGGCGCTGCGGCGCCTGGGCATGCCCGCGCAACGCGCCGAACTGGCGGCCAAGCTCGCGCCGATGGCCGCGGTGATCGCCTCCACCGCCGTGGTCGCCGCATTCCACCTCGACCAGGCGGCCGGCGTGAGCGTGGTCGGCAACGTGCCACAGGGCTTGCCCCACATCGGCATGCCCCTCCCTGGGTTCGACATCATTGCGCAACTGTGGTTGCCGGCACTGCTGATCGGCCTGGTGGGCTTCGTCGAAAGCGTCTCGGTGGCGCAATCGCTGGCCCTGAAGCGGCAGCAGCGCGTGCAACCCGACCGTGAATTGCTGGGCCTGGGCGCGGCCAACGTGGCGAGCGCGCTGTCCGGCGGCTTTCCCGTCACCGGCGGCTTCGCCCGGTCGGTGGTGAATTTCGCGGCCGGCGCGCAGACGCCGCTGGCCGGCGTGATCTCGGCGGCCCTGATGGCCGTGGTGATCTCGGCCTTCACCGGTCTCTTTTACTATCTGCCGCACGCCGTGCTGGCCGCGACGATCATCGTGGCCGTGACTTCGCTGTTCGAACTGGAGACGCTGCGCGAAGCCTGGCACTACGACCGCGGCGATGCGATGTCGCTGCTGGCGACCGCCGCGGGGGTGGTGGTGCTAGGCGTGGAAGCCGGCATCGTGCTGGGCGTGGCGCTGTCCCTCGCCGTGCTCGTGTGGCGCAGCAGCCGGCCCCACATCGCGGTGGTGGGCCGCGTGCCCGGGACCGAGCACTTCCGCAACATCGAACGCCATGCCGTGCAGACCGTGCCCGGCCTGCTGGCCTTGCGCGTGGACGAAAGCCTCTTCTACGCCAATGCCACCGTGCTGGAAGACCGCATCGAATCCCTCCTCGCCCGGGACCCGGCCGTGGCGCAGGTGCTGCTGATCTGCTCCGCCGTGAACCAGATCGACGCCACGGCCCTGGGCGTTCTCACGCGCCTGGAGCGCAGCCTCGCCGCGCGCGGCATCGGCTTCTCGCTGGCCGAGGTCAAGGGCCCGGTGATGGACCGGCTGCGCGCGACACCATTGGGCGAGCGCCTGCTGGGCAAGGTGTTCCTGAGCGTGCACGAAGCCTTCCAGCAGCTCACCCCCGCCACGGGCCCTGCAGGCTGACGGCGCCAATGGCCCGCGCGGCAGTCAGCGCGGGCACAGGCGCGTACCGGCCGGTCAACCGCCGCTTTTCGCGTGCGGCTCGCGCCAGGGCGGGGGGCCTTCCCGGTGCACCACCACATGCGCGGGCAGCTGGGCGTGCAGCGTGCGCAACTCACGCTCGAGCGCCTCGATGCGCGTCAGGTATTCCAGCAGGAGCGCGACGGTGAAGATGTCGAGGTCGTAGTCCTGGCGCAGCTTGAACGCGGTGCGCAGGGTGCCGACACAGGCGGCGCTGAAAATCCGCTCGTCGGTGGCCTTGGCCAGGGGCGTCAGCGCGCCGTACTCCACCAGTTCGTCCAGGTCCCCGGTGCTGACGCCGCAGGCCCGCGAAAGATCGGCGGCCCCGATGGTCTCACTGGCATCGAGCCAGTGCCAGTCATGCGTTTGTGGTCTCATGATGCGTATCTCCCTGGCCGGCGACCCCACGCGGATCGAAGCGCGACACCCGGGCCAGCTGTTCGAGCAGCTCACGCTCCTCGGGCGTGGGCGCGGCCGGCACGTCGATGTGGGCCACGGCATACAGGTCACCGTGCCCTCCCCTCCCATTCACCAGGCCCCGCGCGCGCAGCCGAAGCTTGCGGCCCGCGCGTGTACCCGGCGGCACCGTGAGCAGCACCGCGCCATCCAGCGTAGGCACCTCGATGTCCGCGCCCAGCACGGCTTCCCAGGGCGCAAGCGCCAGGTCGAAATAAAGGTCATGGCGATCCACCCGGAAGACCGGGTGCGGCGCCAGCGTGATGTGCAGGTAGATGTCGCCATCGGCCCCGCCGTGGCGCCCCGGGCCGCCCTTGCCGCGCAGCCGCAGCTTCTGGCCTTCGCTCACGCCGGGCGGGATGGTCACGGCCAGCGTGCGAGGCCCATCCTCGTAGGCCACGTCGAGGTTCAGCGTCGTGCCGCGATGCGCGTCTTCGAGGTTGATGCGCGCCACGGTTTCGTAGTCACGGCCATGCATCGGCACCGGCGCATGGTGCGCCTGCCGCCGGCCGCGGCCCAGGGCCGCCAGCAGATCGGCCAGGTCGATGTCTTCGAAAGCGTGCGAGTCCTGGGCATACTCCTGGCGCCAGTTCGGAGGCGGCGCGAAGTCCTCGCCGGGCTTGCGTCGGCCGAGCTGGTCGTAGGCGGCCCGCTTCTCGGGGTCCTTCAGCGTCGCGTAGGCTTCGGCGGCTTCCTTGAAGCGGGCCTCGGCACCGGGGGCGGGCGATACATCGGGATGGTGCTGGCGCGCCAGCTTGCGATAGGCCTTCTTGATGGCCTGCTCGTCGGCATCACGCGGCACGCCGAGCGCCGCGTAATAGTCCTTGTATTTCATGCCGCCGCCTGCGTCTCCAGCGAGGCACCGACACCAATGGGAGCCGGGGCCGCCAGCACGATGCGCGTGAAGAGCCTGTCGTAGCAGGGATCGTGCGAACCGCCGGCGAGCGGATCGCGGTCGGCGGCGAACGCCTTATCCAGCTCGGCCCAGTCCTGCTGCGTCAGCGACTGCGCCGCGACCGGCATCAACTGTGTTTCCTCGGTGCGCATGTGCTCCAGATAGAACTTCACGTACCCGTCGGTGGCTTCGGTGAAGGCAGCGCGCCGCCCATCGCCGATCAGCTCCCACGCCAGCAGCAGGTGCTGCAACTCCCGCACCCGCCCCTCGCCCTGGACGTGGTCGGATTCCAGGCGGCGGATGACGGGCATCAGCCCCGGCTCGACGCGGGCGAGCTTGGGAAAGAGCAGGTTCGATTCCTTGGGATGATGCAGCCGCTCGGGGAATTCGTCGATGTAGAAAAGCATCGCGCGTAACACATCGAAAAAGCGCTCGGGCTGGTCGCCCGGGCCCTGCGCGATCAGCATCTGCAGGGAGCGCAGCATGGCTGCAAGGGCGGCGTGTTCGTCACGGATGATCTGGGCGGCAAGATGAGTCATGGTGGATTCCTTCGCGCGGCTCAATGGACGCGCAGTTCGAACGCACGGGTGAGCCCGTCGAGGTCGAGGATGCGGATGTGGCGCTTGTCCACTTCCAGCAGGCCCTGGTGCTGAAAAGCCGAGAAGGTGCGGCTCACGGTCTCCAGCTTCATGCCCAGGTAGCTGCCGATCTCGGCGCGCGACATGCGCAGGTGGAACTCGCTCGGCGAGTAGCCGCGCGCCTTCAGGCGCTGCGACAGGTTCAGCAGGAAGGCCGCCAGCCGCTCTTCCGCGTTCATGCTGCCCAGCAGCATCATGAGACTGTGTTCGCGCACGATCTCGCGGCTCATGAGGCGGCTCACCACGTGCTGCAGGTTACTGCTCTGCATCGCCATCTCGTTCAGGTGCGCATACGGAATGGCACAGATCTCGGTGTCTTCCAGGGCCGTGGCGCTGCTTGCGTGCGTGCCATGCGCCACGCCGTCCAGCCCCATCAGCTCGCCGGCCATGTGAAATCCGCTGACCTGCTCGCGGCCGTCGGAAAGCGTCAGGCTGGACTTGAAGGTGCCCGCGCGCACTGCGTAGATGAACTGGAACTTGTCGCCCTCGCGGTAGAGGGTCTGGCCCGCGGCCACCTTCCTGCGGCCGAACATGAGGCCGTCCAGGCGCTCCAGCTCGGCAGGGCTCAGCCCGGAAGGCAGGCAGAGGTCGCGCAGGTGGCAGGTGGAACACTGTATCTTCAGCGGCGCCACCGGATTCGCGCGCGTGAACGCGGGCACCGGCGCGATGCGAATCGTGCGAACGGGAGCTTCGAGGGTGGCGGTGTTCATGATGATGACTTCTTTCACGGATGGGATGCGTGGACGACGAGCTGCGGCGCGGTGCTGACCGCCTGCGGCAGCTGGTCGAATTCGGCGGACTTGTCGAGGAAGCGCACGGCGCCGGCGCCGAGGTAGCGCTTGCGGTATGCCGGGCCGGAGTTGTTGCTGAAAACGACGAAGGCGATGCCGGGCACCGCCGGATGAACGGCGCGCAGAACCTCCAGGCCCTGGCCGCCTTCCAGCTGCACGTCCAGGACGACCACGTCGGGCCGGGTGGCCAGGATGCCTTCGATGCAGTCGCGAGGTGTTTCGGCCTGGCCGACGATCACCATGGACGGCGCCCCCAGCATGGCGGCGACGCGGGCGCGGATCAGCGCGGAGTCATCGGCGAGGAAAACTTTGACGGGGGTCTCTTTGACAGGGAGCTTGCTGCTTGGCATGCCTGTACTTTGGCCGCAATCAGGTTCCGGCAACATCGGCGCAGGCCGAATCGGCGGCTCGGCGGACTCTGAAGCGATGGGGGCGCGCGCACCGAGGGGGCCTAGGACGATTCCTACCCGGGGCTTTCATTGCTTTCGCTTGATGGGCGTCAAGCGTGCGGGAGACGCCCGGGACAACACTTCAAGGATCATTCACTCCCTGGAGACCTCCATGTACAAGCGCATCCTGGTTCCGCTGGACGGCAGCGAAACGTCGCGCAAGGCGTTGACGAGCGCGCTGCAGATGGCCCGCGAGTCGGGCGGCTGCGTGCGCCTGCTGCATGCCGTGGACGAGCTGGCCTACCTAACCGGCTACGAGTACGTGGGCGACGTCCTGAAGATCGCCCGCGAGAACGCGGCCAAGGTGCTGGACGAAGGCATGGCAATGGCGCAGTCCGCCGGCGTGGCCACAGAGTGCGAACTGGTGGATGCCCCCGGGGTTCGCCTGGGCGACACCGTCGCCGCCGACGCGCGGCAGTGGAAAGCCGACCTGATCGTTCTCGGCACGCACGGCCGGCGAGGCATAGGGCGTGTGCTGCTGGGCAGCGGCGCCGAGCAGATCATTCGCACCGCGCCGGTACCGGTGCTGGTGATCCGTTCCGACGAACTCAGTGCGCCATGAGGACGGGAAGGGTCATGGAACGCAGCACCGTGCGCGTGGTGCCGCCCAGCACCCATTCGCGTGCCCGGCCGTGGCCATAGCATCCCATGACCAGCAGGTCGGCGCCCAGATCGAATGCCCCCGACAGCAGCAACTCGCCCAGAAAGTCTGGCTCCTTGCCTTGGGGATGCAAGACAGGCGCCACCTCGTGCAGCTTCAGGTAGCCGGCCAGATCCAGCATCGCACCCGCAGGCGGCTCGCTCGCGTCCCAGGTCAGCACATGCACCTCCCGGGCTCGCTGCAGCAGCGGCAGCGAAGCCGCGAGGGCGCGAGCCGCTTCGCGGGTTTCCTTCCACGCGATCACGACGCACTCGCCCACCGAAGGTGAACTGCCCACGTAGGGCACCACCAGGGCGGGCTTGCCGCTGGCGAGCATCACGGATTCGGCGAAGTCGGCTGGCACGTCCAGCGCCTGCGGGCTGGACGGCTCATGCTGGCCCAGCACCAGCAGGTCCGCATACAGCGCCTGCTGGCTGAAGCCACCGATCACCGGCGGGTCCGGCAGCTCCCTCCAGACCACCTGCGGCCCTGAATCTTCCATCACCCGGTCGAACATCGCGCGGGTTCTCTGGCGCCGCGACTGGTCGAACTCCATCATGCCGGCAGAGAGATCGGGCCCGATCATGGGCGCCGCCGGCAGTGCAACCAACGTGGGCGTGACGGCATAGAGCGCGGCGACGTCGGCCCCCAGCGCGCCGGCCATGCGCCTGGCAAGCGCCAGCCTGCCGGCGGCGCGCTCACCGGAATCCAGGTGAACCAGCAATTGACGGTACGAGACATTCATGTGGGCACCTCTCTGGGGGAAACGCGATGCACCCAGTTTGCGCCGGAAGGCCCTTGCGTGCTTGACCGAAGTCAATCAGCGGGGTCGGATCAGGCCCTCAGGCCAGCGCCGGGCCGCCCCAAGCAGGCCTGGGCCCCCTCGGGGGGCAGCGACCCACACGAAGTGGGGGAGCGTGGGGGCTCTTTTAAGGTTCGATCTGGTCGGCCAAGCCGTGCTTGAGCGCGTAACGGATCATCTCGCTCTGGTTGGCCAGGCCCATCTTCTGCATCAGGTTGGCCTTGTGGGTGCTGACGGTCTTCACCGAGAGCATGAGCTTCGAGGCGATCTCCGTCACCGAGATGCCGCCCACCAGCAGGCGAAAGACCTCGAACTCGCGGTCCGACAGCAGTTCGTGCGGCGCGGCGGACTGGGCGCCCGGCATGGCGCCCAGCGCCAGCTGTTCGGCCACTTCGGCGCTGATGAAAGCGCCGCCTCCAGCGATCTTGAGGATGGCCTGCACCAGCTGGGCCGGGGCGCTTTCCTTGGTGAGATAGCCACTCGCCCCCGACTTGATCGCACGCACCGCGTACTGCAATTCCTGGTGCATGCTCAGCACAAGGATGCGCAGCCGGGGCTTTTCCGCCTTCACCAGCTTGATGAGTTCCATGCCGCTTCGCCCGGGCATGGAGAGGTCGAGCACCAGCACATC
Organism: Ramlibacter sp.; assembly: GCA_035476755.1. Classification (GTDB taxonomy): domain Bacteria; phylum Pseudomonadota; class Gammaproteobacteria; order Burkholderiales; family Burkholderiaceae_C; genus Ramlibacter. The sequence continues at coordinate 200 of DATILF010000131.1, read as the reverse complement.
GAAGTCGTGCTCGCGCACCACCCGCATGACCTCCGTGCCGTCGCCGGCTTCCGCGACCATCTGGAAATCCGGCGCTTCGGACACGATGCGCTTGAGGCCCTCGCGCACGATGGCGTGGTCGTCGGCAATTGCAATACGGATCACGCCGCCCCTCCTTCGCCAAAAACCGGGATGCGCGCCTGCACGAGGGTGCCGAGCCC
>DATILF010000130.1:0-5083 GCA_035476755.1 Ramlibacter sp. | reverse complement strand
GTGGACCTGCTTTTCAACAACGCCGGCATGGGGCTGGGCGCCGCGCCGCTGGAGGACATCACCAACGAGGACTGGCGGCGGGTGGTCGATACCAACCTGAACGGCATGTTCTACGGCATTCGCCAGGCCTTCCGCGTGATGAAGGCGCAGACGCCCATGGGCGGGCGCATCATCAACAACGGCTCCATTTCGGCGCACGCGCCACGTCCGCACTCGATCGCCTACACGGCGACCAAGCACGCGGTGGGCGGGCTGACCAAGACCGCCTCGCTGGACGGGCGCAAGTACGACATTGCCGTGGGGCAGATCGACGTGGGCAATGCCATGACCGACCTGGCCGCGAAAATGGCCAAGGGCGTGCCGCAGGCCAACGGCTCGATCGCTGTCGAGCCCTTGATCGACGTGAAGATCGTCGGGCAGTCGGTGCTGTACATGGCCAATCTGCCGCTGGAAGCCAACGTGCTGTTTCACACGGTGATGGCCACCAAGATGCCCTTCGTGGGCCGGGGCTGAGCGTCAGGCCCGGCGCGGCAGCGCGCGGGCCAGTGCCGAAGCGGTGAGAGCGGTGCCCGCGGGCCATTGGTCCGCGGCGAGGCCATGCAGGTACGACGCGACCGATGCGGCTTCGAAAGGGGCGGCCCCCGCGGCCAGCCGCGCCGCCACCATGCCCGCCAGGACATCGCCCGTGCCCGCGGTGGCCAGCAGTGCGTTGCCGGTCGGGTTGATGTGCGGAATCTGTTGGGGCCCGGCGATGATGCTGCCTGACCCCTTGAGAACCACCACACACCCGAAGCGCGCCACCAGCTCGCGGCCGGCGCCCGGCCGGTCATGCTGGATCTGGGCGGCGGTGCTGCCCAACAGGCGCGCGGCTTCCAGCGGGTGAGGGGTGAGCACCGTGGGGCGGCCGCGTCGGCCGCGGGCCTGCAGTTGCGCCTGGAGCTGCGGGTCGGTGGCGATGGCGTTCAGCGCATCCGCATCCAGCACCAGTGAGTGGGCTGTGGCCAACACCTTGGGCAACGCAGCGCGGATGGCGTCACCCCCGCCGCAACCGCAGGCCACGGCCATGCGCGCGAGGTCCAGCGAATCCCAGGGTCGCACCATCAGGTCGGGCTGGGTGGGGTCCAGCAAGAAATCCGGGTCCCCCAGCAGGCAGGCGAACACGCGGCCGGCGCCGGCGTGCAAGGCCGACGCCGCGGCGAGCAGCGCCGCGCCCCCCATGCCGTGGGCACCGCCGATCACGGCCACGTCGCCGTAGCTGCCCTTGTGCGTGGCATGGGGGCTTACCGCGACCGGTGGCGGCCCGGCCAGTGTGGCTGTGGGGGCTGTATCGCAGGACGGGAGGCCGAGATCATCGAGCCAGGCCTGCCCCGCTGCGTCGCGGCCCCCGGCGGTGAACAGGCCGGGCTTCAGGGTGAGCAGGGTGAGGGTATGCGTCGCGCGCACTGAAGCGCCACACCCGGTATCGGCATCGAGCCCCGAGGGCAGGTCGACGGCCAGCACCGGCGCCGTGCCCGCGTTCATGGCCTGGGCCCACTCGGCCATGCGACCCTCCAGGGGGCGGGCGCTGCCGATGCCCAGCAGGGCATCGATGGCGAGGTCCCACGACGGCGCAGGCCCGTCGATGAACGGCACGCCGGCTTCACGCGCGCGGGTCCACGAGGCCAGCGCATCGGCCGGCGCACGCCGCGGATCGCCGGCCCAGCTCACCCGGACATCCTTGCCCCACTGGCGCAGGTGCATCGCGGCTTCCAGGCCATCGCCTCCGTTGTTGCCGGGACCGCAGGCAATCCAGGCCGTGCGGGCATGCGGGGCCAGCGCCAGCGCCAGGCGCGCCACCGCCAGGCCGGCGCGCTGCATCAGCGTGTGCGGGGGCAGGGCAGCGGCGGCCGCCTGTTCGATGCGGCGGGTGGCGGCCGTGTCGAAGAGGGGCCAGGGGCGGCCGGGGGTGATCCTTTGCATGGGGATAGTGTCCCCGGCTCAGCCTCAGGCGGCAAGCCGCTCCACGCCCAGGCCTTCGATATCGAGTTCCGGGGTCTGGCCGCCCATGAGGTCGGCCACCACGCGGGCGCTGCCGCAGGACAGGGCCCAGCCGCTGGAGCCATGCCCCAGATTGATCCAGACGCCCGGGATGCCGGTCGCGCCGATCAGCGGCGGGCCGTCCGGGAGCATGGGGCGCGCGCCCTTCCACTCCTGCACGCCCGCGCCGGTGTTGGCGAGCTGGGCCGCGCCGGGAAACCAGTCGTGCAGCACCTTGTACAGCGTCTGGATCGAGGACGCACGCTTCTTGCCAGGCACGCCGCCTATTTCGGCGCTGCCGGCCACGCGCACCCGATTGCCCAGGCGCGAGATCGCCACCTTGTAGCGTTCGTCCATCAGGCCGCTGCGCGGCGCGTTGAGCGGTTCGCGGATGGGCACGCTGATGGAGTAGCCATGGACCGCCGCCATGGGAATGTCCAGGCCCAGGGGCCGCAGCAGGTCTGCGGCGTCCACGCCCGCGCAGACAACCACGGCGTCGAAGCGGCGTTGCACCGGCGCCTGTTCGCCCAGGGCCCAGACCGTGAGCGTGCCCGGCGCGGCCGGGTTCATGGCTTCGACCGCGGTGTTGAATTCGAACACGACGCCCCGGGCTTGCGCTTCGCTCTTGAGCAGCATGGCGAACTGGCGGCAGTTGCCCACCTCGTCGTTGGGCAGGTGTACGGCCCCCGCGAAATCGTTGTCGGGATTGAGGGCGGGCTCGATGACGCGCGCTTCCTCGGCGCTGATTTCCTTGAAGGTGACGCCGCTGTCGCGCAGCACCTGCAGCCCCGGCTGCACCAGCTTGCGGTCCTTGTCGCCGCGCAGCAGCACCATGTAGCCGGCGCTGCGATCGTACTCCAGCTGGAAGTGGTCGGTGATGTCGCGCAGGCGCGTGCGGCTGTAGAACGCGAGCCGCTGCATGCGCGTGCGGTTGGCCATGTAGCGGTCCAGGTCGCAGGCCTGGTACCACTTCCACATCCAGGCGATGTCCTTGCGCGTGAGGGGAAAGCTGAGCCGCACCGGAGCGTGCTCGCTCAGGAGAAAGCGCGCCACCTTCGCCGGCATGCCCGGCGCGGCCCACGGCGTGACGTAGCCCGGGGCGACGACCCCCGCATTGGCGAAGCTGGTTTCTTCGGCCACGGAGGCCCGCCGCTCGAAAACCGTCACCTCGTGCCCGTCGGCAGCCAGCTCGAAAGCCGTGGTGACGCCAATGATGCCGGCGCCGATGACGGCGACTCTCATCCCCGCCTTTCCCTGCATATCGCAAAGATCATGAAATCCCTGTTGTTCTATTGTTCCGTGCCGGCCAATACGGTCTCGGCCTGCTGCGCGATGTTCAATACCGTGTCGTCACGCATCGCACTTTGCCAGATCATGAGGCCCACCGGCAGTTCACCCGGCGCCTGGCAGGGAATCGAGATGGCGCAGCCGTCCAGCATGTTGACCACGCTGGGGTTGCGCAGCAGCAGGGCGTTGACGCGGAAAAACTCGTCGTCCAGGGTCGAGGCATTCGCGGCATTCGCCACATCCGCTGGGGCGATCTGCGCGATGGGCGGCGCGACGATCGGGACCGTCGGCGACAGCACCGCGTCGAACCCCTGCAGCGCGCCTGCCACCCGTTCGATCCAGTCCTGGCGCGCGCGGTGGAGCTCGAGGTATTCCCAGGCCTTCATGGCGGCGCCGCGCTCGATGCGGGCGCGAACGCGCGGGTCGTAGGCCTGGCCCTTGCGCGCCAGCAGGCCGCGGTGCCAGGCAAAACTTTCGGCTGCGGAAAAGCCGCCCGTCGCCTGGATGTTGCTCAACTCGCGGACCTGCTCCAGTCCGATCTCCTCGACGTGGGCACCCTGGTCGCGCAGGCGCCTGAGCGCGCGTTCGAAGGCGCGGGCGACGGTATCGTCCATGCCGTCGAGCAGGGTCGTGCGGGCGACGGCGAGCCGGTAGGCGGCGAGCGGCGCCTGGCTGCGCGTGACCGCACGTGCGGCCAGGATCTCGTGGGCGACGATGGCGTCGCGCACCGAGCGCGTCATCGCGCATACCGTGTCCAGCGTGGTGGAGAGCGGCAACGCGCCTTCGCGGGGTGTCAGGCGTGCCGTGTTCTTGAACCCCACGATGCCGCAGAGCGCGGCCGGAATGCGGATGGAGCCGCCGGTGTCCGAGCCGAGGCCGATGAACGCCGCACCCGTCGCGACCGACACGGCCGCCCCTGAGGATGAGCCGCCCGGGATGCGGGGCGTCACCGTGTCCGCCGGCGAGGCCGGGGTGCCGAAATGGGGGTTGATGCCAACGCCCGAGAACGCGAACTCGGTCATGTTGGTGCGGCCCAGCACGGCGGCCCCGGCTGCCTTCAAGCGCGCCACGGCCGGGCTGTCGGCCGGGGCGGGCGGGGCATCCTGCAGAGCCACGGACCCGGCGGTGGTGGTCTGGCCTGCCAGGTCGAACAGGTCCTTGACCGACACGGCCAGGCCGCCCAGGGGCTGGCCGGCATTCGCCGGGTCGGTTGCGGCGCGGCGCGCGCCGTCGAGATCGATGCTGAGGAAGGCGTGGCGGCAGGCGGGCGACCCGGCAATGGCGATGGAGGTCTCCAGTTCGCCGCGCGCATCGCTGGCGCCGCACAGCAGCGCTTCACGGGTGGCGGCGAGGTCGGGGCGCATAGGCTGCGGGAGGGTCACGTGCTATAATTTTTGGGTTTTGCCGAGTAGGGGCCGTGCGGTTGTTGCCACCCAGATCGACCTGTTGTCGATTCAGTTGGACTGCCGCGCTGCTCCTGGTGCAAGACTAAAGCAAAGACGAAAAGCGAATCCAGGCCACCAAGGTGTTGTGGCTGCCTTCACGGCAGCGGCAATTTCGGGCTGGATTTTAGACCCAACCTTCAGGAACTCACATGACAGTCTCCATGCGCGAAATGCTGGAAGCCGGTGTCCATTTTGGCCACCAAACCCGCTTCTGGAACCCCAAGATGGCCCCGTATATCTTCGGCCATCGCAACAAGATCCACATCATCAACCTGGAAAAGTCGCTCCCGCTTTTCCAGGAAGCCACCAAGTTCGTCAAGCAGCTCTCCGCCAAT
>DATILF010000129.1:0-8178 GCA_035476755.1 Ramlibacter sp. | reverse complement strand
CAATTCCCGAGCGATTTACAGTACTATTGGGCCAAGATACCCAATCCCCCGGAGCATCCATGAGCGCAGTTGCAGAAAACGTACAGACTGAAATGCCGGCACCGCTGGTCTTTACCGACAGCGCGGCCGCCAAGGTGGCCGACCTGATTGCCGAAGAAGGCAACCCCGAGCTGAAGCTGCGCGTGTTCGTGCAAGGCGGCGGCTGCTCGGGCTTCCAGTACGGCTTCACCTTCGACGAAGTCACCAACGAAGACGACACGATCATGTCGAAGAACGGCGTGTCGCTGTTGATCGACGCCATGAGCTACCAGTACCTCGTCGGCGCCGAGATCGACTACAAGGAAGACCTGCAGGGCGCCCAGTTCGTCATCAAGAACCCGAACGCCACCAGCACCTGCGGCTGCGGCTCCAGCTTCTCGACCTGAACGCGCTGCCCGGCGCTAAGCCGGATAGATGCATCCCAACACACGGGCGCCTAGTGCGCCCGTGGTGCTTGTGAGATCCAGTTTTTCGCGCAGCACGGCCTTGCGGGCCAGCCAGGCGAAGGCGGCGGCTTCCACCTGAAGCGGCGGCAGGCCCCAGCGGGTGCTTGAATCCACCTGCGCCTGCGGTAACAGCGCCTGCAGGCGGCCCATCAGGTGGTCATTGAAGGCACCGCCCCCACACACCACCAGGTGGCGAAGGGCCGGTTCGTGGCGCTTCACATCCACGGCACAGGCCTGGGCCGTCAGCTCCGCCAGGGTGGCCTGCACGTCGGCCGGCCGCGCGTTCGCAAAGGCGCCGAGCTGGCGCTCCAGCCACGGTAGATTGAAGAGGTCACGGCCGGTGCTCTTGGGCGGCGGTTCGCCGAAATAGGGCTCCGCGAGCAGGGCCGCCAGCAGCGCCGGCAGCACCTGCCCGGAGGCCGCCCAGCCGCCTTCGGCGTCGTAGGCCTTCCCGGTGTGCCGGGCGCACCACGCATCCATCAACGCGTTGCCGGGGCCGCAATCGAACCCCAGCATGGATCCGTCGGCGCGCAGCAGGGTGAGGTTGGAAATGCCGCCGATGTTGAGCACGCCCACCGTTTCACCCTCGCGGGCGAAGACCGAGCGGTGGAAGAAGGGCGCCAGTGGCGCGCCCTGGCCCCCAGCCGCGACATCCCGGCTGCGGAAGTCGGCCGCCACGTCGATGCCCGTGAGTTCCGCCAGCAAGGCGGGCTGGCACAGCTGCAGTGTGTAACCGGTGCCGTCGAACTGCTGAGGACGGTGGCGCACGGTTTGCCCATGGGCGCCGATGGCGCGAACCGCGGCTGGCGAGGAGGCGGCGCTGGCCAGCAGGTCGCGCACCACCTGTGCATAGACACGCATCAATTCATTGCCCGCCAAGGCCGCCCGGTGCAGTTCGTCGGGGCCGGAGGTGTTCAGGGCCAGCAGTTCGGCGCGCAGAGCCTCGGGAAACGGCGCACAGGCGTGGGCCATCACCAGGGAGGCGCCGGGTGTGAAGTCGGCCAGCACGCCATCGACGCCGTCGAGCGACGTGCCGGACATCAGGCCGATGTAGAGATCACGCATGCGCCGATGGTAGCCCGCTGCGGCCGGCGCAAAAAGCCGCTCAGTCGGCAGCAGCGACGACGTTGGTCGATGCGGCGGCGGCCAGCTGGGCGCGCATCGAACGAGCCACGCGGTCGAATTCGGGTCTGACGGCGGCTGAGAGGGGCAGGGCCTCGCTGTGCCTGGCCATCTGCATCGGATCGCGGTGCACGCCGTTCACCCGGAACTCGAAGTGCAGGTGCGGGCCGGTGGCCCAGCCGGTCGAGCCGACCGCGCCGAGGTGCTGACCCTGGCTAACCGGCTGCCCCGCGCGCACGCCGATGCGGCTGAGGTGGGCGTACAGGGTCTGGTCGGTGTTGTTGTGCTTGACGATCACGACATTGCCGAAGCCATTTTGCGTGCCGGCGAATTCCACCACGCCATCGCCCACACTGCGAACGGGCGTGCCCGTGGCGGCCCCATAGTCCACGCCCAGATGGGCGCGCCAACGGTGCAGTATCGGATGGAAGCGCATGGCGAAGCCGCTGGTGACGCGGGAGAACGCCATGGGCGACGCCAGGTACGAGCTTTCCAGGCTCTTGCCGTCCAGGGTGTAGTAGCCACCCTTGCGGCCCGGTTCCTGGAACCAGACGGCCTGGTGCAGCTTGCCCTTGTTGGTGAACTCGGCCGACAGGATGCGGCCGGTGCGCAAGGCCTCGCCATCGGCCTCGAGCGCCTCGTAGACCACGTTGAAGCGGTCGCCGGCGTGCAGGGCCCGGTGAAAGTCGATATCGCTGGAGAAGATCTCGACGACCTGGCTCACCACGCGGTCCGGGATGCCCGATTCGTCGGCCGCCGCGAACAGGGAGGTGCGCACGCTGGCGCTGCCCATGCGGGTGGCGGCAACCAGCGGCGCGGTCTCGATGCGGGCATCGAAGCGGTCGGGGGCGACACGTTCCACCACCAGGCGCTTGAAGGTGCCGTTGTCTTCCGGCGCCCAGCGCACGCTGAGCTTGTGCAGCGCGTGGGTTTCGCTGGCCTCGGCCGTGACCGAGCGGCCGGAGCGGCCCATCACCTGGCCGCGAAAGGTCGGCTCGGTGCGCAGGTAGGCTGCGGCCTGGGGGTCGTCCACGCCCAGCCGCGCCAGCAGCGATTCGACCGTGTCGGTGGCGCGCAGGCTGTCCGAGCGAAACAGGTTGAAGCTGTGCACGTCCAGGTCGCGCAACTGTGCCTGCACCGTCAAGGGCGACACCGATTCGAGCACCTCGCGTACGGTGATTTCGGACGGGTCCGGCTCCAGCGACGCAACGGCGAACGCCCCGCCGCCACCGCCGAGCATCAGCAAGGCGAGCAGTGCGGTGACGTGTTTGGGGTGATGCTCCAGCGCATGGGCGGCGCGTGACACAAGATGCTCACACGCCGCGATCAAACCATTCTTCTTCAAAATCAATGGGCCCAACAAAAGGTATCTACTTCGTCCTACGCGCAGGCAAGGCGGTTCCCCGCCTTTACATGCGGGGGCCGAGATCGGGAAAAAATGCCGGAACTAGAATTCGGCATCCCGGAAAAAGCTGGCGCGAGTATAGCCAGCCGCCGCGCAGTCGTAAAAAAATCCTTATGAATCAAGCTCCTGTTACACACTATCCTGTTACCGAACGTGTTCAGGAGGCGCTGGCCGTCAGCCTGCGCGGCACCGAGGAGCTGATCCCCCAGGACGAATGGGTCAAGAAGCTCGCCCGGTCCGAGGCCCTGAAAACGCCGCTGCGCATCAAGCTGGGCCTGGACCCGACGGCGCCCGACATCCACATCGGACACACGGTGGTCCTGAACAAGATGCGGCAGTTGCAAGACCTGGGCCACACCGTCATCTTCCTGATCGGCGACTTCACCTCGATGATCGGCGACCCGTCCGGCCGCAACACCACCCGCCCGCCCCTGACGGCCGAGCAGATCAAGTCCAACGCCGAGACCTACTACAAGCAGGCCAGCCTGGTGCTGGACCCCGAGCGCACCGAGATCCGCTACAACAGCGAATGGAGCGACCCGCTGGGCGCGCGCGGCATGATCCAGCTGGCCGCCAGGTACACGGTGGCGCGCATGATGGAACGCAACGACTTCCACGACCGCTTCAAGGCGGGAACGTCCATCAGCGTGCATGAGTTCCTCTACCCGCTGATGCAGGGCTACGACTCGGTGGCGCTCAAGAGCGATCTGGAACTGGGCGGCACCGACCAGAAGTTCAATCTCCTGATGGGCCGCCACCTGCAGCAGGAGTACGGGCAGGAGCCCCAATGCATCCTGACCATGCCGCTGCTGGAGGGCCTGGATGGCATCGAGAAGATGTCCAAGAGCAAGAACAACTACATCGGCATCAACGAGGACGCCAACACCATGTTCGCCAAGGTGCTGTCGATCTCGGACGACCTGATGTGGCGCTGGTACACGCTGCTGAGCTTCCGCAGCGAGGCCGCCATCGTGCAGTTGCGCACCGAAGTGGCGCAGGGGCGCAACCCCAAGGATGCCAAAGTGATGCTCGCCAAGGAGATCACCGCACGTTTCCACAGCGTCCAGGCCGCCGATGCGGCCGAGCAGGATTTCGTGAATCGCAGCAAGGGGGGCGTGCCCGACGACATTCCCGAAGTGAAGCTCGGCGGCGCGCCGCTGGGCATCGCGCAGTTGCTCAAGCAGGCGGGCCTGGCGCCTTCCACCTCCGAGGCCAATCGCCTGATCGAGGGCGGCGGCGTGCGTGTCGATTCCAGCGTCGTCAGCGACAAGGGCCTGAAGCTGGAGCTGGGAAGCTACGTCGTACAGGTCGGCAAGCGCAAATTCGCGAAGGTGACGCTCGGATAACGTCAGCGGGCTCGCCATCCGAGCCTGCTTGTGGCGGGGATGTGCCTGTTATGTACATGCTATGTACAATGGCGGGCATGATCACCAACATCGATATCGACGAGGATCTCGTCGCGCAGGCGATGAGCGTTTCTGGCGCGCGCACCAAGCGCGAAGTGGTGGACCGCGCCTTGCGCGAGATGGTGGCGCGAGCCAAGCGCCCGCGGTTGCGTGATGTGTTCGGCCTCGCCAAGGACGGTGGTTTCTACGAGGACTACGATCCCAAGGCGCCGCCTGAGGAATACGGCAAGTACCGTGTCGAGCAACCCGTGGCAACCTACAAGGCGCCGCCCCCTGTCAAGGCCGCGGCCAAGACCCGGCCGCGAAAGTGATGCTGCTGCTTGATTCGACGGTCTGGATCGACGCCAGCAAGGGTGTGGCGACCGACGCGACCCGCTTTGTGGATCTGAGGGACGATCATGAGGAAATCGCGACCACCGGCATCATCTTCCAGGAAGTGCTGCAGGGAATCCGCAAGGAGCGCGACTACGACAGGATGCGCGAGATCCTCTGGGCGACCCTGATCCTCGAGCCGCGCGAGCTCTCCACCTATGAAATCGCGGCACAGCTTTACCGCAGCGCTCGCCAGAAGGGCCTGACCATCCGCAAGCCCAACGACTGCCTGATCGCCGCGATCGCCCTGGAGCATGGTGCGCTGCTGGTCCACAATGACCGCGATTTTCTTGCCCTGGCGCAGGTCGAGCCCGCGCTGCTGATCTACCCCGGCCGCTCACACTAGACCGGCTGGCCAGGGCAGGCGGGCGCCGGGCCACAATATCCCCATGCCGCTGATCGAGATCGCCCGTTCCCTCAGCCCGCAGCTGCTGCTGCGCGCGTCTATCGCCGTGGCGGTGCTCACGATTGCGCTGAAGACACTCGCCTGGTGGATCACCGATTCAGTGGGCCTGCTGTCGGACGCGATGGAGTCGCTGGTGAACCTGGCCAGCGCCGTGTTCGCGCTGCTGATGGTGACCGTCGCCCGCCGCCCCGCCGACGCGGCTCACCCCTATGGCCACCACAAGGCCGAATATTTTTCGTCCGCGTTCGAGGGCCTGCTGATCATCGTGGCGGCGATCGGCATCATCTGGACCGCGGTGCAGCGCATGCTCAACCCGCAGCCGCTCGACCAGCTGGGGTGGGGCCTCGCGCTGTCGGTCCTCAGTTCGGCCGTGAACGGGGGGTTGGCGTGGCTGATGCTGCAATCCGGGCGCCGCCATCGCTCGATCGCGCTGGAAGCGGATGCGCGCCATCTGATCACGGATGTCTGGACGTCGGCGGGTGTGGTGGTGGGCCTGGGGCTGGTGGCGATCAGCGGCTGGAACTGGCTGGACCCGGCCGTGGCGATCGGCGTGGCTTTGAACATCCTGCGCGAAGGGTCGGCGCTCATGTGGAAGTCCTCGCAGGGCCTGATGGATGAGGCGCTGGAGCCTGAAATCCTGGTCGATATCGAAAAGACGCTGGAGAGCTTCAAACATCCGACGATCCGTTTTGACCACATTTCCAGCCGGCGCTCGGGGCAGCGCCGCTTCGTGGACCTGCACATGCACATGCCCGCCAGCTGGTCGCTGGGGCGGGCCGCGGCCTTGCGCGCGTCGGTGGAGCAGGCGCTGATGAGCGCGGTGCCGGGCCTGCGCGCCACCATCCAGCTGTTGCCGAGCGACGTGGAAGCGCATTTCGATGACGAGGAGGACTTGATTTGATCAGTGTGATCCAGCGTGTGAGCCAGGCCCGCGTGGTGGTGGCGGGCGCGACCCTCGGCGAGATCGGCCCCGGCCTCCTGGTGCTGGTATGCGCGGAGCGCTCGGACAGTGAAGTCCAGGCCGACAAGCTGCTGGCCAAGCTGCTCAAGCTGCGCATCTTTTCCGACGAGGCCGGCAAGATGAACCGCAGCGTACAGGACGTGGGCGGTGGCCTGCTGCTGGTGAGCCAGTTCACGCTGGCGGCCGACACCACGGGCGGCAATCGCCCCAGCTTCACCAATGCCGCGGCGCCCGGCGAGGGCCGGCGGCTCTATGAGTATTTCGTCTCGCAGGCCCGCGCCGCGCACCCGGTGGTACAGACGGGCGAGTTTGCCGCCGACATGAAAGTGCACCTGATCAACGATGGGCCGGTGACGATTCCGCTGACGGTTCGGTAGCGATTCACGCGCTATGACACGGTGCCTGCATACGTGCAGTGGGTGAGCGGGGATGCGGTGAATGGCGAGAAGCGAGGGGTCATCTTCCCGGCTACGCTGGCGTTGAAGGTGACGCCGATCGATGTGGATGGAAAGCCGACTCGGTTGTTGCCGGGGATGAACCTGACGGCGGAGATCAAGACCGGGAAGAGGCGGGTGATTGAGCTTCTGCTCAGCCCGATTCAGCGGGCGGAGAATGAGAATTTGAGGGAGAGATAAGGATGGAATTGCGACACACGTCGGCTGGTCGGCCTGCATCGGTGCGGCTTAGCGGCCACCGCAAGAGCCGCTGTTGGATACGCGGATGTTGGCTATTGAGTTTACTTTGCTGCGGATTGCTTGCTGCATGTAGGCCAACAGAACCTCCTGTCGCATGCCCGGCGTTGCCGATCCTAGATGGTTTTGTCATCGCAATGGCGGAGGGCGGAAAGGCGCGGTTGCGGGTGCCCTTTGGATCGGGAATTGACCTCACGTCGGACTGTAAGCAAATCAGGATGATTGAGCTCGCCTACATCTGGCACGATGGCAAACTGCTCCCGCGCGATGAGAATCAGTTCAAGATTCCGCAGGGCAAGCAAATGCCCATAAAGATTTTTGCCCGAGAGGTGAAACTGCTCGCAGAGCAGACTCATTCGGTTGAGTATTGGCGATTCGAAAACGCGGTGCGGCACCGTCTGTATCCGCTTGAGTTTTATCCTAGGTTTTATTGGAGTACTCAAGACAAACGTCCACCAAAGGATCCGCCGGACGTTCGGTGGGGTGTCATTGGCACGCGCAACCCGATCAGTGGGCGCCCATTCACCACAGCCTGCAATATTGACCGGGCCGACCCCTCAGTACAGGCATCGGTGGTCAACGGCGAATTTCATAAGAACTATAGCGATGCCAAGTGCCGCGGCGGCATCGCCGTCGTCAAGGGCGACAAAGTCTGGTTCGCAATGATTGACGTATGGGCCAACAATGCGCGGTACATCGACCAAATCTATGCCGCCGCCATCGCTGAACTTCAAACTAAAATTCTGGAAGACTGACTGGCAAGCGGGAACTTTCTCAGCGTAGTCTCAGAACCGTATCGTGTTCAGAGCTTCCCCTGGCTAATACGGATTCGCAAACCCCAGCGCCCCCAGCAGCAGGATCTCCAGCGCTTCCATCTCCAGCGCATCGCGCTCACCGGTTTCGTGGTCGTAGCCTTGCGCGTGCAGCGTGCCGTGCACCAGCAGGTGCGCATAGTGCGCCTGCAGGGGCTTGCGCTGCTCGGCCGCTTCGCGTTCGACCACCGGGCCGCACAGCACCAGGTCGGCGGCGGTCACGGGCTCGCGGGTGTAGTCGAACGTCAGCACATTGGTTGCGTAGTCCTTGCCCCGGTACTGCAGGTTCAGGGCGCGGCCTTCCTCTTCGCCGACGATGCGCACGGCGATCTCGCCGGGATGCGCCAGCGCGTGGCCGACCCAGCGGGCGATGTCAGGGCGCTTCAGGACGGCGCGATGCGCCGCGGCGTTCGCAAAGCGTCCCCACTGCAGGGAGAGTTCCAGCGCGGGCTTACTTCGCATCGGTCTTGCGCGCCGCGTCGTAGGCATCGACGATGCGCGCGACGAGTGGGTGCCG
>DATILF010000128.1:0-2521 GCA_035476755.1 Ramlibacter sp. | reverse complement strand
CTGGTGACGCGCTGCGCGTGGGAGCTGGGCCTGGGCCAGGACGAGATCCGCAAGCGCAACTTCATCAGCACCTTCCCCTACCAGACGCCGGTGGCGCTGCAGTACGACACGGGCGATTTCCACGCCTGCATGGACAAGTCGAAGGCGCTGGCCGAAGTGGACGGCTTCGCTGCCCGCAAGGCGGCGAGCGAGGCCAAGGGCAAGCTGCGCGGGATCGGCTACTCCAGCTACATCGAGGCCTGCGGCATCGCGCCGTCGAACATCGCGGGGGCGCTCGGCGCCCGCGCGGGCCTCTTCGAATGCGGCGAGATCCGCGTCCATCCCACCGGCAGTGTCACGGTGTTCACCGGTTCGCACAGCCATGGGCAGGGCCATGAGACGACCTTCGCGCAGGTGGTGGCCGCGCGCCTGGGCATCCCCGTGGAGAACGTCGATGTGGTGCACGGCGACACCGGGCGCGTGCCGTTCGGCATGGGCACCTATGGCTCGCGCTCCATCTCGGTGGGCGGCGCCGCCATCATGAAGGCGCTGGACAAGATCGAGACCAAGGCCAAGAAGATCGCCGCCCACCTGATGGAGGCGAGCGACGCCGACATCGAGTTCGCCAACGGCGAGTTCACGGTGAAGGGCACGGACAAGAAGATCCCGTTCGGCCAGGTCGCGCTTACGGCCTACGTGCCGCACAACTACCCGCTGGACAAGCTGGAGCCGGGCCTGAACGAAACCGCGTTCTACGACCCGACCAACTTCACCTTCCCGGGCGGCACCTACATCTGCGAGGTCGAGGTCGACAAGCAGACCGGCGAGGTGAAGGTCGATCGCTTCACCGCGGTGGACGACTTCGGCACCATCATCAACCCGATGATCGTGGAGGGGCAGGTGCACGGCGGGCTGGTGCAGGGCATCGGCCAGGCGCTGATGGAAAACTGCGTGTACGACAATGAATCCGGACAACTGCTCACCGGCAGTTTCATGGACTACGCGATGCCGCGCGCCGAGGACTTTCCGCAGTTCAAGCTGGACACCGTGTGCACGCCGTGCACGCACAACCCGCTGGGCACCAAGGGCTGCGGCGAGGCCGGCGCCATCGGCTCGCCCCCTGCCGTGATCAATGCGCTGCTCGATGCGCTGGCGCCGCTGGGCGTGAAAGACTTCGACATGCCCGCCACGCCGCACCGCGTCTGGGAAGCCATGCGCAAAGCCACCGCCGCTACCCCAGGCCGCCCCACCTGAACCGGAAGGAAAACACATCATGTACGCCTTCACTTTCGAACGCCCCTCCACCGTGGCCGACGCCGCGCGCCTGGCCGCGGCCGGCGCCAAGCCCCTGGCCGGCGGCCAGACCCTGCTGGCCTCGATGAAATTGCGCCTGGCCGCGCCGGAGCAACTGGCCGACCTCGGCGGCATCAAGGAACTCTCGGCCATCCGCAAGGACGGCACGAACCTCGTCATTGGCGCGATGGCCCGCCACGCGGATGTCGGCCGCAACGCCGACGTCAAGTCGTCGTTCCCGGCTTTGGCCTACCTGGCCTCTCACATCGGCGACCGCCAGGTGCGCGCGCTCGGCACCATCGGCGGCTCGGTGGCCAACAACGACCCGGCCGCGTGCTACCCCAGCGCCGTCCTGGCGTCTGGCGCCACCGTGGTCACCAACAAGCGCGAAATCGCTGCCGATGATTTTTTCCAGGGCATGTTCACCACCGCGTTGGAAGAGGGCGAGCTGATCACCGCCGTGCGCTTCCCCATCCCCAAGCGCGCGGCCTACGAGAAGTTCAAACAGAAGGCCAGCAATTTCCCCTTGATCGGCGTGTTCGTGGCGCAGGCCGACGGCGCCAAGGTGCGCGTGGCCATCACCGGTGGCGGCAACGGCGTGTTCCGCCATGCCGGGCTGGAAGACGCGCTCGCCCGCAGCTTCACAGCGGCCGCCGCCGCCGCCGTGAAGATCGATGCCGACGGCTTGTCCAGCGACCTGCATGCGTCGGCCGACTACCGCGCCAACCTGATCAGCGTGATGGCGCAGCGCGCCGTGGCCAAAGCCATTGCCTGAGGCCGTCGTGCCCCCCGCCACCCCCTTCGGCTCCGTCGATGCGTTGACGCAGGCGCTGCAGGGGGTGGGCTACTTCGCGGACCGCCGCCTGGCCACAGCCGTCTTTCTCGCGCTCAAGCTCCAGCGGCCCTTGCTGCTGGAGGGTGAGCCCGGGGTGGGCAAGACCGAGCTGGCGAAGGCACTCGCCATCGCCGTGCAGCGCGAACTGCTGCGGCTGCAGTGCTACGACGGCCTGGAACTGCGCGAGGCGCTGTACGAATGGAACTACGCGGCCCAGCTGCTGCACATGCGCGCGGCCGAAATGGACGCGGGCGATGGGCGGCGGCACCTGGATGCCGGCGAGGTGGAGCGCGAGGTCTATCAGGAGCGCTACCTGATTCGCCGGCCCTTGCTGCAGGCGCTGCAAACGCCCGAACCGGGCGCGGTGCTGCTGATCGATGAGGTCGATCGCGCCGACGAGCCCTTCGAGGCCTT
>DATILF010000127.1:0-13521 GCA_035476755.1 Ramlibacter sp. | reverse complement strand
CATCGAGGCCTGGAGCAAGGCCACCACCGAATCCATCCTGGGCGAAGCCGACGCCCCGCTCTACACCAAGAGCACCGACATCCTGGAGGTCTGGTTCGACTCCGGCACCACGCACACGACGGTGCTCAAACGCTCGCACGCCGGTGCGGGCCACGAGAACGGCCCCGAGGCCGACCTGTACCTGGAAGGCCACGACCAGCACCGCGGCTGGTTCCATTCCTCGCTGCTCACGGCCTGCGCCATGTATGGGCGCGCGCCCTACCGCGGCCTGCTCACCCATGGCTTCACGGTGGACAGCCAGGGCCGCAAGATGAGCAAGTCAATGGGCAACGGCGTCGATCCGCAGGAGACCAGCAAGAAGCTGGGCGCCGAGATCATCCGCCTGTGGGTGGCCGCCTCCGACTATTCGGGCGACATCGCCGGCGACGACAAGATCCTGGCGCGCGTGGTCGATGCCTACCGCCGCATCCGCAACACGCTGCGCTTCCTGCTGGCCAACGTCAGTGACTTCGATCCGGCCAAGGATGCGGTGCCGCTGGCCGACATGCTGGAAATCGACCGCTACGCCCTCTCCCGCGCGGCGCAGTTCCAGGCCGAGGTGCTGGCGCATTTCGAGGTGTACGAATTCCACCCGGTGGTGGCCAAGCTGCAGGTGTACTGCTCGGAAGACCTGGGCGCCTTCTACCTGGACATCCTGAAGGACCGCCTGTACACCACCGCGCCCAAGTCGCTGGCCCGCCGCAGCGCGCAGACGGCCCTGTGGAACATCACGCACGCCATGCTGCGCTGGATGGCGCCTTTCCTGAGCTTCACGGCCGAAGAAGCGTGGAAGCTGTTCGGAACCTCCGAATCGATCTTCTTCGAGACGTATGCCGAGATCGGCGCGCCCGACGCGGCCCTGATGGAAAAGTGGACACGCATCCGCGCGGCCCGCGAAATGGTGAACAAGGAGATCGAGTCCCTGCGCGAAGCGGGCAAGGTCGGCTCGTCGCTGCAGGCGAACGTGGAACTCACGGTGCCGATGGCGGCGCATGGCGAGCTGTGGTCGGCCCTGGCCAGCCTGGAGGGCGACCTCAAATTCGTCTTCATCACCTCCGCGATGTCCCTCGTGGCAGGCGATGCGATGGCCGTCAAGGTCGCGCCCTCGGAAGCCGTGAAATGCGAGCGCTGCTGGCACTGGCGCGATGACGTTGGCCACGACCCGGCGCACCCCACGATCTGCGGCCGCTGCACCAGCAACCTGTTCGGCGCCGGCGAAGACCGGAAGTTCGCCTGATGGCCTCCCGCAATGCAGCGGGCAGCTGGATGCCCTGGCTGGCCCTGGCCCTGGTCATCTTCATCGCCGACCAGTTCACCAAGGTGCTGATCCTGGGCTACTACCAGCTCGGGGACTCCACCTACGTGACCAGCTTCTTCAACGTGGTGCGCGCGCACAACACCGGGGCCGCCTTCTCGTTCCTGGCCGGCGCCTCCGGCTGGCAGCGCTGGTTCTTCACCGCCATCGGCATCGCCGCCGCCATCTTCATCGTGTGGATGCTGCGCTCGCACGCCGGCCAGAAACTATTCTCCTTCGCGCTGGCCGGCATCCTCGGCGGCGCCATCGGCAACGTGGTGGACCGGCTCTTGCATGGCTACGTGGTGGACTTCGTCCAGGTGCACTGGCGCGGCTGGTACTTCCCCGCCTTCAACGTGGCCGACAGCGCCATCACCGTCGGCGCCATCTGCCTGATCGTGGACGAGTTGCGACGCGTGCGACGAAACGGCTGATTCTTTGCCTGCCGTTTTCAATGCTGCGCTGCACCACGGCGTATAGTTGAAACTTAAAGCAATGAAGCATCTGTTGAATCTTCTGGCGGCCATCGCGCTGCTGGTGTGGGGCACACATCTCGTTCGAACCGGCATCCTGCGGGTGTTCGGCGCCAACCTGCGCAGCATGCTGGCCCACAGCGTGGCCAACCGCTGGACCGCCGCCATGTCGGGCCTGGGCGTCACGGCGCTGGTGCAGTCCAGCACGGCCACGGCCCTCATCGTTTCCTCGTTCGTCGGCCAGGGCCTGGTCAACCTCCCGCTCGCGCTGGCCGTGATGCTCGGCGCGGACGTGGGCACCAGCCTGATGGCGGTGGTGTTCTCGTTCGACCTGTCCTGGCTGTCCCCTCTCTTCATCTTCGTGGGCGTGGTGCTGTTCCTCTCGCGCCAGTCCCAGCCCATCGGGCGCATCGGCCGCATCCTGATCGGCCTTGGCCTGATGCTGCTGGCGTTGCGGCTGGTCGCCGCTTCCACGGAGATCATGACCCAGTCGCCGGCCGTGAAGGCCCTGCTCGGCACCATCACCAGCGAGCTGATGCTGGAGATCACGGTGGGCGCCTTCCTGTCGCTCCTGGCCTATTCCAGCCTGGCGATCGTGCTGCTCACTGCCACCATGGCCGCCTCGGGGCTGGTGCCCCTGGAGCCCGCCATCGGCCTGGTGCTGGGCGCCAACCTCGGCAGCGGTTTGCTGGCCGTGCTGACCACGGCCAAATCGGCTGTCGAGGTACGCCAGGTGCCGCTGGGCAACTTCGTGTTCAAGGCGCTGGGGGTACTCGTTGCCGCGCCGCTGGTCGGGTTGTGGCTGCGCTACGTGCGTCCCTATGTCCACGACGCGGCAACCGTCGTGGTCCTCTTCCACCTCAGTTTCAACATCGTGGTGGCGGTCATCTTCCTCGGGCTCACGCACATCGTCGCCGGTTGGGTGAACCAGTGGCTGCCCAAACCGGAGAAGACGATGGTCGCGGGGCGGCCCCACCACCTGGACCCGTCCGCGCTGGCCACGCCTTCACTCGCCATCTCATGCGCCGCGCGCGAAGCGCTGCACCAGGCCGACGTGGTCGAGACCATGATGGTCGGCATGCTCACCGTGATCAAGAACAACGACCTCAAGCTGGCCGAGGACCTGCGCAAGCTCGACGACAGCGTGGACGAGCTGTATTCGGCCATCAAGTACTACCTGACCAAGATCTCCCGCGAGGCGCTGGGCGAAGAGGAAAGCCGGCGCTGGACCGACATCATCAGCTTCACCATCAACATGGAGCAGATCGGCGACATCATCGAGCGCATCCTGATCGACATCGAGGACAAGAAGATCAACAAGGGGCGCAGCTTCTCCGACGCGGGCATGGCTGAAATCTGCGAGCTGCACGCCCGCCTGACCGACAACCTGCGGCTGGGCATGAGCGTGTTCCTCAATGGCTCCGTGCGCGACGCGCACAAGCTCCTGGAGGAGAAGGCGCGCTTTCGCGACCTGGAGCGCGCCTACGCGTCCACCCATCTCACCCGGCTTACCGGCAACACGGTGCAGAGCATCGAGACCAGCTCGCTGCACATCGACCTGATCAGTGACCTCAAGCGCATCAACTCGCACATCTGCTCGATCGCCTACCCGATCCTCGATTCGGCGGGCGCGCTGGCACCCAACCGCCTGCGCCAGGCGCAGCTTGCGGAAGGACCGCCCAGCGTTTCCGGCGCTAGTGCTTCCCGGGCTCGGGCTCGACCTTGACGCGCTGTCTCACGCAGTAATCGACCAGCGCGTCGATTTCGGTCGATTTGTCGAACACCGCATCGGCGCCCAGCTGGGCGCAGCGCCAACGCACGTCGTTGGTCGCATGGTTGCTCAGAACCACCATCTTCTGCGTCGGGCGGCGCTGCCGACAGGCTTTCAGGATGTTCAGTCCGCTGCCTTCCTTGAGGAAGAGATCAATGATGGCCAGGTCCCAGTAGTCGTCGTTCTGGGCCAGCCACCTCTTGCCTTCATGCTCGGTCTCGGCCGTACCGACCGCGTCCACAAGCGCCAGTTCCTGCAGAGTCTCGATGAGGTTCTCACGTATCGTCGGGCTGTCCTCAACGATATATGCACGGAACTTCATGACATTCTCCATGGGTGATCCGTCCCCGGCCCTTGGGGCCCTGCGGCGGATCCTTGCTCAGTCAGGGCCAATTTACCTGCCCACGCTCGGGCAAGGTGCAAGCCCGCTAGCCAAGTACCTGTAGGAGAGTTCGTTCAGTCCGTCGCTCAGTCCGTCGCTCAGTCCGTCGCTCAGCCCGCCGCCGGGCCGCTCCCAAGGAGGGCTGGGCCCCCTCGGGGGGCAGCGAACAAGGTGAGCGTGGGGGCGAACATCTCACAGCGTCAGGATGGTGCTGCCGGTGGTCTTGCGCGCTTCCAGGTCGCGGTGGGCCTGTTGCACGTCGGCCAGCGGATAACGCTGGTCGATGCGGATCCTGATCTTGCCGCTGCTCACGGCCTCAAACAGGTCGTCGGCCATGGGCTGCGTGCTTTCGCGCGTGGCGATGTGCGTGAACAGGGTCTGGCGGGTGACGTACAGCGACCCCTTGCCGGCCAGCAGGCCGACATTCAACGGCGCCGGCGGGCCCGAGGCCGCGCCGAAGCAGGCCATGAGGCCGAACGGCTGCAGGCAGTCGAGCGACTTGTCGAAGGTGTCCTTACCGACCGAGTCGTACACCACCTTGACGCCCTTGCCGCCGGTGATGTCCTTGACCCGCGCCACGAAATCTTCCTGGCTGTAGTTGATGGCGTGCGCCGCGCCGTGCTCCCTGGCCAGCGCGCACTTGGCCTCAGAGCCCGCGGTGCCGATCAGCTGCAGGCCCATCGCCCGCGCCCACTGGCAGGCAATCAGGCCGACGCCGCCCGCGGCGGCGTGGAACAGCACGAAGTCGCCTTCCTGCAGGCCGCCCTGCGGCTGCGCCTTCTTCAGCAGGTACTGGGCCGTGAGGCCCTTGAGCATCATGGCCGCGCCCGTGTCGAAATCGATGGCGTCCGGCAGCTTGCACACCGTCTTGGCGGGCATGACGCGCAGTTCGCAATAGCTGCCCGGGGGCTGGCTGGCATACGCGGCGCGATCGCCGGGCTTCAGGTGCGTGACGCCCTCGCCCACCGCCTCGACCACGCCGGACGCTTCCATGCCCAGGCGCGCGGGCATCGGCAGCGGGTAAAGGCCGGTGCGGTGGTACACGTCGATGAAGTTCAGGCCCACCGACTGGTGGCGGATGCGGATCTCGCCCGGGCCCGGCTCGCCGACGCTCACGTCAACGATCTTCAGTTGCTCCGCTCCGCCGTGCTGGTCGATCTGGACTGCTCTGGTCATGGTGTCTCCTTGGGGGATCAGCTGCGAATCCTGCCATGAAACTGCAAGCCTTGCCGGGGCCGGGATGGCCGCCAGCGCGTACAGTCCGGGGTCGCCCATGAACCATCACCTGACCCTGCGCAGCGCCGCCCTGCTCACCGTCCCGCCCTTGCTGTGGGCGGGCAACGCCGTCGTCGGCCGGCTGGTTCACACGCTGGTGCCGCCCATCACGCTGAATTCCCTGCGCTGGGGGCTGGCCTTCCTGCTGCTCCTGCCGCTCGCGGGCTGGGTGCTGCGGCGGGGCAGCGGCCTGTGGCCGCACTGGAAGCGCTTCGCGGTGCTCGGACTGCTGGGCGTGGGGGTGTACAACTCGCTGCAGTACCTGGCGCTCAAGACATCGACACCGCTGAACGTGACACTGGTCGCGGCGAGTTCACCCGTCTGGATGCTGGGGATGGGCGCGCTCTTTTTCGGCCAGCGCATCACGAACCGCCAGTTGGTGGGGGCGGTCCTGTCCATCGCGGGCGTGCTGCTGGTGATGTGCCGCGGCGAATGGGCGCTGCTGCTGCAGGTGCGCCTGGTTCCCGGCGACCTGTACGTGCTGCTGGCCACCGCCGCGTGGGCACTCTACAGCTGGCTGCTGGTGCGCCCGGGAGACCCGCCCGCCATCCGGGGCGACTGGGCCGCGTTCCTCATGGCGCAGATCGTGTTGGGACTGGGCTGGTCCGCGCTGTTCTCGGCCGGCGAGTGGGCCGTGGGCGGCATGCACATCGACTGGGGCTGGCCGCTCGCGGCAGCCCTCGTGTATGTGGCCGTCGGACCGGCCATCCTCGCTTACCGCTGCTGGGGCATGGGCGTGCAGCAGGTCGGGCCGAACATCGCGGGCTTCTTCGCCAACCTCACGCCCCTTTTTGCCGCGCTCATGTCCGCCGCCTTTCTGGGCGAACTGCCGCACGCCTACCACGCGATCGCCTTCGTGCTGATCGTGGGCGGCATCGTGGTGTCTTCGCGCCGCTGAAAGCGGCAGGCCTCGCGCCGGACGGCGCCCCGTGCGTGATCAGTACGTGCCGGGGTATGCGCCGCCGTCAGTCAGGATATTCTGGCCGGTGATGTAACCCGCGTGCTTGCTGCACAGGAACGCGCAGGCCGCGCCGAACTCGTCGGGCGTGCCGAAGCGATGGGCGGGAATGGTCTTGAGCCGGGCATCGCGCACCACGTCGAGGGCCTGCCCCGTCTTCCGCGAGGCGCCCTGCATGGTCACCCTGAGCCGGTCGGTGTCGAAGGCGCCGGGCAGCAGATTGTTGATCGTGACGTTCGCGGCCGCCAGCCTGGACGTGCGCGCCACGCCCGCGACAAAACCCGTGAGGCCGCTGCGTGCGCCGTTGGACAAGCCCAGGATGTCGATCGGGGCCTTCACGGCACTCGACGTGATGTTCACGATGCGCCCGAAGCCGCGCGCGGCCATGCCGTCCACCGTCGCCTTGATCAACTCGATGGGCGTGAGCATGTTGGCGTCAACAGCCTTGATCCAGTCCTCGCGCTCCCAGCCGCGAAAATCGCCCGGGGGCGGGCCGCCCGCGTTAGTGACCACGATGTCGAACTCGGATCGCTTCCCGAATACGTTGGCGCGGCCTTCGGCCGTGGTGATGTCGGCCGCCACGTGCTGGACCGCGGTGTCCGCCGGCCGCGTGGGATCGGCAAGCAGCTTGGCCACCGCGGCCTCGAGCGCCTCGGCGCCGCGCGCCACCATCACCACGTGCACGCCTTCACGCACGAGCGCCTGCGCGCAGCCGAACCCCAGGCCCTTGCTCGCGCCGCACACCAAGGCCCATTTGCCCGCGATACCCAAATCCATACAATGCCCTACTGTCGAGGTGAATGATCAATGATGATACGCACAGCCATGCACTCCGTGGGGCGCGCGGGTTTGCGCGCCGGGCTCGTCCTGGCGCTGGCGAGCCCGCTCGCGTGGGCGCAAGGTGAAGCCGCCGTCACCAGGCGCGCGGCCGAACTTCGCGAAAACCCCGGCGACGTGGGCCGCAGCGTGGCGTCCCTGCCCGCGCAATCCCCACTCACGCGCCTGGGCGACCGGCAAGGGCCGTGGGTGCGCGTGCGCACCGAGGCCGGCGCCACGGGCTGGCTGCACCTCTTCGACGTCGGCCCGCCCGGCAGCAGCAGCGGCGGCGGCAACATCGCGTCGGGCGCGCTGCGCAGCGTGACGGGGCTGTTCACGGGCAGTCGTGCGACATCGTCCTACTCGCCCACCACCACCGTGGGCATCCGCGGCCTGAGCGCCGAAGACCTGGCCCGCGCGCAGCCCAACACCGCGGCCGTTGGCCAGATGGAAACCTTGCGCCAGAGCGATGCCCAGGCCCGGGCGTTCGCCAGCGCCGCCGCGCTGCAGCCGGTGGCCGTGGAGCCGCTGCCCGCACCGCCTCGACCGGCCACGGGCGTGGGCGGCCACGACCCTTCCAACCCCCCCGCCCAATGACAAATCTTCTTGCGCTTGTCCGCTGGCGCCACGCCGCGTGCGTGGCCTGCCTCTGCGCCATCGCCGTGCCTGCGGCGTCGCAGGACCTCCGATCGCTCGGCGGCCTGTTGCGCGGTATCGCGCCGGCGGCCCTTGGCGTGCCCCACCTGGCCCCGAGTGCGGACACCGGCGGAGGCGACCTCCTGAAGCTGCTGTCCGACTCGGCCGGCACCGTGGATGAAACCAGGGAAATCGAGATCGGGCGGCAACTCGCGGCGGTGCTGCTGGGCAGCAAGCCGCTGCATCCCGACGCGGCCCTGCAACGCTACGTGAACCGGCTGGGCCGCTGGATCAGCCTGCAATCGACACGGCCGCAATTGCCCTGGACCTTCGCCGTGCTGGACGACCCGGGGTTCAACGCGTTCGCCGCGCCCGGCGGCTACGTCTTCGTCACCAAGGGCCTGGTGGATCGCATGGACGAGGCTGAACTGGCGGGCATCCTCGCGCATGAGATCACGCACGTCACCGGCAGGCATCACCTGAACGCGCTTCGCGCCAAGGCGCGGGCCGGCCTGGCCACGCAATTGCTGGGCTCGCAGCTGCGGGGCAACGTGGGCGGCGCGATCTCGGCACAGATGCTGGCGCTGGGACGCGACCTCTACAGCAGCGGCCTCGACCAGGGCGATGAGTTCGCGGCCGACCGTGAAGGCGTCGCCCTTGCGGCCCGCGCCGGGTTCGATCCCTATGGCCTGGCTTCGGTGCTGCAGCAGCTTCGCACCGCCGCGCCCGACAACCCGCTGTTCAGCCTGACATTGGCCACGCACCCGCCGGCGCAGCAACGGCTCGACCAGCTGGAGCTGTCCATGGGCACGCGGCTCGATGCGCTGTCCGGCAAGCCGTCGGCCAGCGTGGCGCAGCGGCTGCGCGAGCGGTAGCGGCGCACTTAAGCGGCAGCCGACCGGCGGGTCACCACGAACACGCCGGCGATGACCAGCGCCGTGCCCGCCGCGATCCAGGCGGTGAACGGCTCATCCAGGATGAGCACGCCCATGAGGATGGTGGCAACGGGGCCGACCATGCCCGTCTGAGCCGCCAGTGCCGGCCCGATGCGCTCGATGGCCATCATCACCAGCAGCACCGGCACGGCTGTGCACAGCGTGGCATTGAGCACCGAAAGCCACACCACCTGCGGCGCCACGTTCCAGGCGGACGACAGCGGGCGCAGCAGCGCGAACTGCGCCAGGCAGCACACGCACGCCACGCTGGTCGCCAGGCCCACCAGGCGCAGCGCCCCGAGCCGCTTCACCATCTCGCCGCTGTACACCAGGTAGACCGCGTAGCTCACGGTGCTGGCGAACACCAGCAGCGCACCCAGCGACACGTTGCTGCCTTGCAGGCTCACTTCATGGCCGAAGACCAGCAGCACGCCCGCGTAACTGATGGCCATGCCCACGGCATGCGCCTTGCGGATGCCCTTGCGATACAGCACCCACCCGAGCAACAGCACCAGGGTCGGGTTGAGGTACAGAATCAGGCGCTCCAGCGACGCCGTGATGTACTGCAGGCCCTCGAAATCGAGAAAACTCGACAGGTAGTACCCGGTGACACCCAGGCCGATCACCCCCAGCCAGTCACGCCCGGACAAGCGCGGTTTGCCACGGCTCGCCCACCAGCCCATGGCCGCGAAAATGGGCAGGGCGAAGAGCATGCGCAACATGATGAGGGTGACCGCATCCACACCATGGCGGTAGGCCAGCTTCACGATGATGGCCTTGGCGCTGAATGCAATGGCGCCGAACAGGGCCAGCGCGAGCCCCGTCAGGTGTGTCGCCGGTGCCCGCAAGCCCCTATTCACCGAAAACGCGGGAGTGCAGGCGCCGCAGAGACCACCACACGGCGGCGGCCACCAGCGGAATGGCCACCGCCGCCGTGCTCTCGGCGCTCCACGGCCAGCCGACGCCGTGCGCGCCCTTCGCGAGGTAGCTCACCAGGCCGACGATGTAGTAGGTGATGGCGGCGACCGACAGGCCCTCCACCGTGGCCTGCAGCTTCAGCTGCAACCCCTGGCGCGTATTCATCGTGGCCAGCAGGGCCTGGCTGCTTTGCTGCTGCTCGATCTCGACCCGCGTGCGCAGCAGGTTGCTGATGCGGGACACGCGTTGCGACAAGGCGTCCTGGCGGCGGGTGGCCCACTCGCATGTCGCGCGCGCGGGTGACAGGCGCCGCTCCATGAATTCGGCGATGGTCTGCAGGCCGGCCAGCCGGGTCTCGGCGATGTCGGCGATGCGGCGGTCCACCAGCTCGAAATACGCGGCGCTGGCCGAAAAGCGCGAATGCGTGCCCGCGTACTGGCTCTCCACCTGCCCTGCCAGCTTGGTGAGCCGGTCCAGCAACTGCGGCTCCTCGTGGCGGCCGGCAACGCGAATCGCGCCCGCCAGTTCCGCCAGCTCGCGCTCGGCATAGGCCAACACCGCCGCCGCCTCGCGCGCGGCCGGCAGGCCGAGCAGCGCCGCCATGCGGTAGGTGTCGATTTCCAGCAACTGCTGGACCAGCCGGCCCAGCCGCCGCGGAGAGAGGCTGCCTGCCAGCAGCACCATGCGAGAAAAACCATCGGCATGGAGCGCGAAATCCGTGTACACCTCGCCATGGCCGTCGGCCACCGTCGAGGCCACGAGCGTGTCTTCGCCCAGCACGTGCTTGACCAGCGAGGCCCCGCCGTAAGACTGGGTGGGCAGCACCCACAGGTGCAGGCTGGCCAGGCATTCACCAGGCAGCCCGGCCAGCCAGTCCTGCGGCACCGCTTCCACCGCCGTGGACGGCTGGTGCTCGCCGAAGCCCTCGGCTTCGATCGGGCGCGAAAAGCTCCAGGTGACGAACTCGGTGTGCAGTTCCCAGCGGATGCGAAACGCGCCCAGATCCATGCGGATGTGGGTGGATTGGGCGTCGGGCTGGGGCAGATGATGGTCGCGCAGCAGGGCGGCCACGTGGGCGCGGCTGGCTTCACGCTGCTGCGCATCGCCCACCATGACGATATGCGAGATCGCAAGCGGCGGGTTCATCGCCTCGGGCGGCCGGGCGTGGATTTCGTTGTGCAGCGCGATTCGCTGCGGATGCACTTGCGGCAGGCTTCTCTTGGTTGACATGGGTCCCTCGAAGCCCGACATTGTCGCCCACCACGCGGCCGCCCATTGAAAAAGGCACCCGCAGGTGCCTTTTTCAGGGAGCGCGAATCGATCAGTCCGCTTCGACGAAGGCTTCCTCGCGCTTGTGCTTCACGGCCGGCATGGCCACGATGACGATCAGCAGGGCCGCCGCGGCCAGCAGGCCGGCCGACAGCGGACGCGTCACGAACACGCTCCAATCGCCGCGCGAAAGCAGCAGCGCGCGGCGCAGATTCTCTTCCATCATCGGCCCCAGGATGAAGCCGAGCAGCAGCGGTGCCGGCTCGGCGCCGAGCTTGATGAACATGTAGCCGATGATGCCGAAGATCGCCACCATCCAGATGTCCCAGGTGTTGTTGTTGGTGGAGTACACGCCGATGGCGCAGAACAGCACGATGGCCGGGAACAGCCAGCGGTAGGGCACCGTCAGCAGCTTGATCCAGATGCCGATCAGGGGCAGGTTCAGCACGATCAGCATCGCATTGCCGATCCACATCGAGGCGATCAGGCCCCAGAACAGCTCGGGGTTGCTGGTCATCACCTGCGGGCCCGGCTGAATGTTGTGGATGGTCATGGCGCCGACCATCAGCGCCATCACGGCGTTGGGCGGGATGCCCAGCGTCAGCAGCGGAATGAAGGAGGTCTGCGAGCCGGCGTTGTTGGCCGCCTCGGGCGCCGCGACGCCGCGGATGTTGCCCTTGCCGAACGGCACTTCGCCCGGGCGCAGCTTGGTCTTCTTCTCGATGGTGTAGGCCGCGAAAGCCGACAGCAAGGCACCACCGCCCGGCAGGATGCCCAGCGCGGAGCCCAGCGCCGTGCCGCGCAGGACGGCTGGGACCATGTTCTTGAAGTCTTCGCGGGTCGGCATCAGGCCAGTCACCTCGGCCGTGAAGACCTCGCGCTCATCTTCGTGCTTGCCCAGGTTGCTGATGATTTCGCCGTAACCGAACACGCCCATGGCGATCACGATGAAACCAAGACCGTCGGTCAGTTCGGGGATGT
Source organism: Ramlibacter sp. (assembly GCA_035476755.1). Taxonomy (GTDB): domain Bacteria; phylum Pseudomonadota; class Gammaproteobacteria; order Burkholderiales; family Burkholderiaceae_C; genus Ramlibacter. The sequence goes on along the minus strand of DATILF010000127.1, from coordinate 1,774 downwards.
CAAAGGAATAGCGGGCGACACCCGAATTCACGTCGGTGCCGATGAGGCCGAGCAGCAGGCCCAGCACGATCATGCCGATGGCCTTGATGAGCGAACCGGAAGCCAGCACCACCGCGCCGATCAGGCCCAGCACCATCAGCGAGAAATACTCAGCCGGACCGAACTTGAACGCCACTTCAGTGAGAGGCGCCGCGAAGGCGGCCAGGATCAGCGTGCCGACGCAGCCCGCGAAGAAGGAGCCCAGGCCGGCAGCCGCCAGCGCGGGCCCCGCCCGCCCCTGCCGCGCCATCTGGTAGCCGTCGATGACAGTCACCACCGAGGATGACTCCCCGGGAAGGTTCACAAGAATGGCCGTCGTGGAGCCCCCGTACTGCGAGCCGTAGTAAATGCCGGCCAGCATGATCAGCGCCGAAATGGGGGGCAGCGCATAGGTGGCGGGCAACAGCATGGCAATGGTCGCCACGGGCCCGATGCCGGGCAGCACGCCGATCAGCGTGCCCAGCAGGCAGCCGATGAAGCAGTACAGCAGGTTGATCGGTGTGACAGCGGCACCGAAGCCGATGGAGAGGTTTGAAATCAGGTCCATTTGGTGTGATCCTTCAGCCCGTGATGAAACTGGGCCAAACCGGGAATTGCAGGTTCAGCAGCTTGATGAAGGCCAGATAGCTGCCGATGGCCAGCACCGTGGCGAGGACCAAGACCTCTTTCCACTTGAATTCCTCACCGGCTTGCGCCGCGATGAATACCAGGGCGTAGATGCCGACGATCAGTCCGAAGGAAGGAAACCCGATCTTGGGGATTCCGCCCAGCAGAATGCCGAACACCACGTTCGAGGCGATGATGAAGAACAGAGGCTTCCAGGCGAACTTGCCGATCTTCTCGCCATCGACGGTTTCCACCACCAGCGCCTCGAAAACGGTGAACGCGCCGATGGCCGCGAGCAGGATGCCCAACACCAGCGGGAAATAGCCTGGGCCCATGCGCGCGCCCTCGCCGATGCTGTAGGTCGTCGCCCCCCAGGCGAAGCCTATTCCGACCACCAGGAACATGAGGCCGGAGAAGAAGTCCTTCTGGCTCTTGATTTTCACGTGTTATCTCCTCGAATCTATTTCGATGGCGCGATTGTGGTGGCAATAACCACAAAGTCCGTTGTGGGTTTCACCTACCTGACGCAAAAGCGAAAGGCCGGCATCATTCCAGTGGGGGTGTCGCAATCAGTACTTCCTCCAGGGTCGTCAGCCCCTCGGCAACCCTCAAAGCGCCGGCCAGGCGCAGCGGCCGCATGCCATCGGCCACGGCCTGGCGGCGCAGGTGGTCGATGCCGGGCGACTGGGTGACCTTCTCCTTGAAGGCCTCGCTCGTGGTCAGCAGCTCGTACAGCCCCATGCGCCCCATGAACCCCGTCATGCGGCAATCGACGCAGCCCACCGGCTGGTACGGCTTATAGCCGCCGCTGATCTTCCAGGGCTTCACGATGGCGTCCAGCGCCTCGCGCGAGGATCGCTCGTCGGGCTGGCGGCACTGCTTGCACAGCGTGCGGACCAGCCGCTGGGCCAGCACGCCGAGCACCGTGGCGTTGATGAGGTAGGGCGGCACCCCCAGCTCCATCAGCCGCGTCACGGCCGAAGGGGCGTCGTTGGTGTGCAGGGTGGAGAACACCAGGTGCCCCGTCAGCGCCGCCTGCACCGCCATCTCGGCGGTCTGCAGGTCGCGGATCTCGCCGACCATGATGATGTCCGGGTCCTGGCGCATCAGGGCGCGCAGGCCCTCCGTG
>DATILF010000126.1:0-7362 GCA_035476755.1 Ramlibacter sp. | reverse complement strand
CTCTCCAGCAAGTCCTTGGGGATGGCCGCCGTGTTGATGGCGACGAAAGGGCCGCTCGCGCGCGGGGAATGCTTGTGCAGCGCGCGGGCCACCAGCTCCTTGCCCGAGCCGGACTCACCGGTAATCATCACCGTCACGTTGCTTTGCGACAGCCGGCCGATGGCGCGGAACACGTCCTGCATCGCCGGGGCCTGGCCCAGCATTTCGGGCGCGGCCGCCATGCGTTCCTCGGCCACTTCCTCGCGCTGGCTTTCTTCCACGGCGCGGCGGATCAGCTCGATGGCCTTGGGCAGGTCGAACGGCTTGGGCAGGTACTCGAACGCCCCACCCTGGAAGGCGGAGACGGCACTGTCGAGATCGGAGAACGCCGTCATGATGATGACGGGCAGGCCGGGGTGTTTTTCCTTCACCTTGGACAGCAGGTCCAGGCCCGAGCCGCCCGGCATGCGGATGTCGCTCACCAGGATCTGCGGGCCGTTCTCCTCGTCGCTCGCCTCGAGCGCCTGCAGCACTTCACGGGGGTTGGTGAAACTGCGGGTGGGAAGGTCCTCCCGCAACAGCGCCTTCTCCAGCACGAAGCGGATGGATTGGTCATCGTCAACGATCCAGATCGGCTTCATGTCTTGTCTTCACCTCAGGTCATCGTCGTTTATTCATGGCAACGGAATCAATAGCTTGAAGTCCGTCCTCCCAGGCACACTGTCGCACTCGATCAGGCCGTGGTGCTGCTGGACAAATGTCTGTGCCAGCGTCAGCCCCAGGCCGGAACCGCCTTCCCTGCCCGACACCAGCGGGAAGAAGATGCGATCCCTGATCGAGTCCGGTACACCGGGCCCGTTGTCGATGACATGCAATTCCAATGCCAGTCGGTAGCGCTGCTTGCCGAAAGTGACCTGCCGGGCGATGCGCGTGCGGAAAACCAGCTGCGCGTCACCCGTGGCAATGCGATCGGCCAGCGCCTGGCAGGCGTTGTGCGCGATGTTCAGCACGGCCTGGATCAGCTGCTCGCGGTCGCCGCGAAACTCGGGGATGGAGGTGTCGTACTCGCGCACGACCCTCAGGCCCTTGGGGAACTCCGCCAGGATCAGCGAGCGCACCCGCTCGCAGACCTCGTGGATGTTCACGTCGCCCACCACATGCGGGCGGCGGTGCGGCGCGAGCAGGCGGTCCACCAGCGTTTGCAGGCGGTCCGCTTCGTGGATGATGACGCGCGTGTATTCCTTCAGGTCTTTGGAGTCGATCTCCATCTCGAGCAGCTGGGCCGCGCCACGGATGCCCCCCAGGGGATTCTTGATCTCGTGGGCCAGGTTGCGGATCAGTTCCTTGTTGGCCTGGGCCTGGTCGATCAGCCGCTCTTCGCGGTCTTGCTTGGCCTGCGCCTCCAGCGGCAACAGCTCGACGATGGTTTCGCCGGGCTTGTCGGTCTGCGCCACCACCACGTGGACCAGCAGCGGCTCGGTGTGGCTTTGGCGCACCAGCCAGGCGTCGTAGCGCAGGGCCGCGAACTCGTTGCTGCCGGCGCCGTCCAGCGCGTTCTGCAGGATGTGCGGCTCGGTGAAGAAGTGGGGGAAATTGGAGCCTTCGATGGTCCGGCGCGAACTGCCGAGAGCGTCTTCGAGGGCGGAATTGGCGAACAGCACCGAACCATCACCGGCGACTACCGCCACGAGTGTGGCCAGCAGGTCCAGCGACTGGAATCGGTTGAAGGGGGGCGCTGGGTGTGTCAAGCCCTCATTTTGACGCAGGAAGGCGGCCGAGTTCGCGCTTGATGCCCGCGATGTCGTTCTCGTTGCGCTCGAGGCTGGCCTTCAGTTCGGCCACGCGGTCCAGGAATTTCTGGTGGTTACGGTGTTCGGGGCCCAGCTTCTCGGGTTCGCCGTTGTTGTATTCCTTGGCCAGTTCCGCCTGGCGCGCCTCGGCCTTCTTGAGTTCGGACTCGAGAATGGCACGTGCATCGGAGTCCCGGGCCTTCTGGCCCTCGGCATCGACCCTCTGGCCCCCAGGCGACTGGCCCGAAGCCTGGGGCGCCGTGGCCACCTTCACCGGCGCGGTGGACGTATTGACGCGCGTGCCTTCCACCACGGTGATGTTGCCGCCCTCCATGGGCTTGCAACCCTTGGCCTGGGCTTCAGCGGCGTTGTTGGTATAGGTGTTTCCGCAGCGGAAGACGCGGGACTGGGCGAAGCCGTCGGTTGCCAGGGCGGCAACGGCCAGCGGGATCAGGAAGGCGAATTTCATGGGGATGACTCCTCGCACCGAGATGCACAGGACGGCCCGCCAGTATCGCGCAACTCTTCAGAAAAGCCAACTAAGCCGTTGATTCCAAAAAGAAAAGGACGGTTTTCACCGTCCTTTTCGTGCCACAGGCTGTGGGAAATTACAGGCTTTGGCGCCTTACAGCGAGTAGTACATGTCGAACTCGACCGGGTGCGTCGCCATGCGGAAACGCGTCACTTCCTGCATCTTCAGTTCGATGTAGGCATCGATCATCGTGTCGGTGAACACGCCACCCTTGGTCAGGAAGCCGCGGCCCTTGTCCAGGTAGTCCAGCGCCTGGTCAAGGCTGTGGCAGACGGTCGGGATCTTCGCGTCTTCTTCCGGCGGCAGATGGTACAGATCCTTGGTGGCGGCTTCGCCCGGGTGGATCTTGTTCTCCACGCCGTCCAAGCCGGCCATCAGCAAGGCCGAGAAGCCGAGGTAGGGGTTGCACAGGGGATCGGGGAAGCGAGCCTCGATGCGGCGGCCCTTGGGGTTGGCCACGTACGGAATGCGGATCGAAGCGGAACGGTTCTTGGCCGAGTAGGCCAGCTTCACCGGGGCTTCGAAGCCGGGCACCAGGCGCTTGTAGCTGTTGGTGCCGGGGTTCGTGATCGCGTTCAGGGCACGGGCGTGCTTGATGATGCCGCCGATGTAGTACAGGGCGTAGTCCGACAGGCCCGCATAGCCGTCACCGGCGAACAGGTTCTTGCCGTCTTTCCACACCGACTGGTGCACGTGCATGCCCGAGCCGTTGTCGCCAACGATGGGCTTGGGCATGAAGGTGGCCGTCTTGCCATAGGCGTTGGCAACGTTCTGCACCACGTACTTGAGCAGGATGGTCCAGTCGGCGCGCTGCACCAGCGTGCTGAACTTGGTGCCGATTTCGTTCTGGCCGGCGCCCGCCACTTCGTGGTGGAACACTTCGACCGGGATGCCCAGCGATTCGAGGATCAGCGACATTTCGGCGCGCATGTCCTGCGTGCTGTCGACCGGGGGAACGGGGAAGTAGCCGCCCTTGACGGTGGGGCGGTGGCCCTTGTTGCCGCCTTCGAGCTTGGCGCCGGTGTTCCACGGGGCTTCGTATTCGTCGATCTTGAAGAACGAGCCGGACATGTCATTGCCCCAGCGCACGTCGTCGAAGATGAAGAATTCGGGTTCCGGGCCGAAGAAGGCCTGGTCACCCAGGCCGGAGGCCTTCAGGTAGGCCTCGGCGCGGCGGGCGATGGAACGCGGGTCGCGGTCATAGGCCTTGCCGTCGCCCGGCTCCAGCACGTCGCACGACAGGAACATCGTGGTCTCTTCGAAGAAGGGGTCGATGTTGGCGGTGTTCGGGTCCGGCATGAGCAGCATGTCGGAGGCTTCGATGCCCTTCCAGCCGGCAACCGACGAACCGTCAAAAGCGTGGCCCGAGCTGAACTTGTCTTCATCGAAATGGGAAACGGGCACAGTGACGTGTTGTTCTTTTCCGCGGGTGTCGGTGAAACGGAAGTCAACAAACTTGACTTCGTTCTCCTTCACCATCTTCATCACGTCTGCGACGGTCTTGGCTGCCATCAAGATTCTCCTGGTTTGGATGGTTGGTTGTTGAAAATACGAACGGGGGTGTGAATGCAGTTTTTGTGCCAAAGCTGGTGCATGGCGCCGACCGCAAAGCTCGGCGATTGTCCCCGATCTTGAGCTGTTTTCCCTACAGCCGCCCCGCTCTTTTGGATGAGCACGGTTCCAATCTGGTGCGAATGGGGGTTTGCACCTATTTGGTGCCTTTCGTTTATCGCACCAATTCAGGGCCCAAACGGACGCCGAAGGGCTTCAGCCCCTCGAGCAACTGCTGGTAAGCCGGCGCTACCGCGTCGGGCGCGCCCTTGACACCCAGATCGATGTGGCGGCCATAGTCCGGATGGTCAACGCTGGGCAGGCTGAACACCTTCACGCCCGGGTGGTCGCGCTCTATCTCTTCCATGAGCGGCGTGAGCGTCGCCTCCATCGAGCCGAACACGATCACCGACTTCTCCACATAGGCTTGGTCGCGAAAGCAGTCGCGGTAGTGCTGGTCCAGCACCCACTCCATCATCGGCCAGGCCATCACCGGAAAGCCAGGGACGAAATGCACGTGCCCGACGCTGAAGCCGGGGATCTTGTTGTACGGATTGGGGATGAGCCGGGCGCCTTGCGGAAACACCCCCATGTTCAGCCGGTGGATGTTGTCGGCGCGATCCGGCTCGTAGGGCACGCCCTGCTCCCGCGCGATGTCCTGCATCCGCTCGCGGATCAGCAGCTCCGCCTGGGGGTGCAGTTCCAGCGGCACGCCCAGGGCCTTGCCGGCGCACTGGCGGGTATGGTCATCCGGCGTCGCACCGATACCGCCACAGGAGAACACCACGTCGCCCGAGGAGAACGCGCGCTCGAGTGTGGCGGTGATGCGCTGCGGCGAATCGCCCACGTATTCGGCCCAGGCCAGTTGCAGGCCCCGGGCCGCCAGCAGTTCGATGGCCTTGGGCATGTGCTTGTCGGCACGCTTGCCTGACAGGATTTCGTCGCCGACGATGATGAGGCCGAACGTTCGCGGCTCAGAGGGGGGGATCGCTTGTGTCATCCCTCCATGCTAACGGTGGCGCGGCGGCAGCCGGCGAAACCTCCGCCACGGCCGTATCCACAGCCGCCGGCTCGGCACGAAGCCGCTCCAGCGCCGCCAGGCCATAGTGGGCGAACCACAGGGAGGCGAAGGCGAAAACCAGCGTGTAGATCCAGATGGCCAGCGGGACGAGGATGACGAACAGCGCGGCGAACAGGGCGCCCGATGCCCAGACGATGCTCGGCGCCGCGCCCAGGTAGCCCGTGAGCACCCCGATGCCCAGCAGCCAGGGCCGATGCCGGCGGAACAACTCGCGCCGCTCCGCCGCGCTGGCGTGCTCGGAGAGCGCATCGAAGGCCATCACCCGGTAGGTGAGCCAGCCCCAGATCAGCGGCGGCAGGATGAGGATCAGCGGCGGGATCAGCCACAGAGGCAGCGAGACCACCATGGCCACGACCGCCAGCACCGTGGAGCCGAGCGACCAGACGATGCTGGCCACGAGCGAGCCGCCCTGTTTGCGTTCGAGGTGGGGAAACCGCCGCTCGGCCACCAGCCTGGCCAGCGAAGGCCCCATGAACGCCGCCACGAGCAGCAGCGAGGCCAGCACGATCAAGGGCGTCAGGGCGAAGATCACGAGCAGGGGCGCCGCCACGGTCTTGAGATAGCCCGCGCCGACCTGCTGCAGCCAGGCCCAGACACTGCGCGTGAGATCCGAGGATTCGAGCATCGCGCGCACCCATTCGACCACCGGCTCCCAGAAAAAGTAGCCGAGCCCCAGCGACAGCCCCACCATGATGGCCAGCGGCAGCAACGAGAGCGCGATCACGCGCGGGTGCAGGCAGTACGCCACGGCACGCCAGAACGAATCCAGGAACAGGTTCATGCGGGCAGCATAACGTGCCGGGGAGGAGCTTTGTGCGCTTCACGCCTTGCCGGCCAGACGCTTCAGTCCCTGCCACTGCTGGGACCAGAAGCCGCGGCCGTAGTCGCGCCCCTGCTCCACCTGGTCGCGCACGCCTGTGGGGTCGTAGCGCTGCTCGAAGTTGGATGTGCGAAACAGCATGTCCCACCAGGGCAGCAGAACGCCGAAGTTGTGCCCCCCCGTGGCCTCACTGCGGCCAGTCGGTGTCGGCCGGGGACCGTTGCTCTCATGGCCGATACCCACACTGTGGTGAAGCCGGTGGAACCGCGGACTGATCCACAGCCGTTCGCCCACACGGCCGAACCACAGCCGCAGGTTGGCATGCTGCAGGCTTTCGCTCAGCTGCGTGATCGCCACGATGGCCACGAACTGGCCGGGCGCCACGCCGATCACCTGCGCCAGCAGCACCAGCAGGCTGTCGCGCAACAGGTCGTCCAGCAGGTGGTTGCGGTTGTCGCTCCACATCGTCATCTGCTGCTGCGCGTGATGCAGCGAGTGCAGGCTCCACCACCAGTTCAAGCCATGCTGGGCGCGGTGCATCCAGTAATCCACGAAGTCGAAGACCACCAGGTACAGGATGAAGCTCACCACGGCGTGGTCGGTCACGCCCGGCCAGAGCTGGTCCATGTGGAAGGTGGCGAAACCCGCTACGTGCAAGGCCCCGAACAGCTCGTCGAAGAGCGGATCGACCAGAAAGAACAGGCCCACACGAAACAGCCCGAGGCGGTGAATGACCGTGTAGAGGATGTCGGTGCGGATCGTCGCGCGGTCCGTGACCGGCTCCACCGGCCGCCAACGCTGCAGCGGCCCGACCAGCGCCACCAGCACGGCGATCTGTAGCAGGCCCACCAGCAGCCAGCCGCTGGCGGCATAGCCGTCTTCGAGCAATTGCCCCAGGCCCAGCGCGAACATCGCCGGCTGCATCAGCGTTTCGAACAGCCACTGCTGCGCCGCCGAGAAAACGTCTTCCAGCCACTGCATGTCAGCGTCCTTTCGCGATGCGGTCGCGGTACAGGGGGTGGTCGCGCAGAGTCCTGAAGCAAAAGCCCCGCTCTTTCAAGCCGGCGATGAGCGGCTCCAGCACGGCGGGGGCCCAGGGGTCCTTGCGGGACCAGATGCCCAGGTGCGCCACCAGGATGTCGCCGCGCCGCACGTCGCGCAACGCCTTCTTGAGGAGGGCTTCGTTGCTGGCGGTCTCACTGGGCAATTCGTCGCCCAGAAAACCAGCCGGCGACCAGCCCACGTGGCCATACCCGCAAGCCTGGGTCTCGCGCAGGAACCGGGGCGAGGTCTTGCCGCCGGGCGCCCGGAACAGCGGCAGGGGCTTCTTGCCGGTGATGGCCGCCAGCCGCTGCGCGGCCTTGCCGATCTGCTCGCAATACTGCGCGGCGGTCCACACCTGGTCCTGGCCTTCTTGCGGGCCGGCGGAAGCCCGCACGCGAAAGCGCGCCGGCTCGCCCGGCAAATCGGCGCGCCAGTACACGTGGTCCCAGGTGTGGGAGGCGAATTCGTGGCCCTCGGCGGCCCGCGCCTTCCACCACGGCGCCCAGTGGGCGCCCAGGCTGCCGTCGCCCTCCTGCGTGCGCTCGTTGGCGGCGAAGAAAGTGAC
>DATILF010000125.1:0-19288 GCA_035476755.1 Ramlibacter sp. | reverse complement strand
TGATGCCGGCCGGGATCAGCAGCCAGAAGCTGAAGTTGTTCATCCGCGCGAAGGCCATGTCGGCCGCGCCGATCTGCAGCGGGATCATCCAGTTCGCGAAGCCCACGAAGGCCGGCATGATGGCGCCGAACACCATGATCACGCCGTGCATGGTGGTGAGCTGGTTGAACAGCTCGGGGTTGACCACCTGCAGGCCGGGCTGGAACAGCTCGGCGCGGATCAGGAGGGCCAGCACGCCGCCGAACATCAGCATGAAGAAGGCGAACAGCAGGTACAGCGTGCCGATGTCCTTGTGGTTGGTGGCGAACACCCAGCGGCGCCAGCCGGCGGGGGCGTGGTCGTGGTGGTCGTCGTGTGCGTGTGCGGGATGGTCGAGAACGGCACTCATCTTGATTTCCTAGTCGATTCTTCGGGCGTCGCTGCTGCGTGGCGCTTCAATTCACTTGCCGCGCTGGGCCAGCACTTCGGCCGGCTGAACGAGCTGGCCCGTCTTGTTGGACCAGGTGTTCTTGGTGTAGCTCACGACAGCGGCGATATCGGTGTCCGACAGCTGCTTCCAGGCGGGCATGGCGCCCTTGCCATTGAGCACGATATGGAGCTGCTTGGCCTTGTCGGCGTCCAGCACCAGCGCCGAGCCGTCCAGCGCCTTGATCGGGCCGGCGCCCTTGCCATTGGCCTGGTGGCAGGCCGCGCAGTTGGCCGCATACACCTTCTCGCCGCGCGGGTTGATGTCGGCCAGCGTCCAGACCTTGTTCGGGTCGTCCTGTTTGGCGGCCAGCTTCTTCTTCTCGCCCTCGACCCAGGCGCTGTACTCCTGGGCAGAGACCACCTTCACGTGGATCGGCATGTAGGCGTGCTCCTTGCCGCACAGCTCGTAGCACTGGCCGTAGAAGTCGCCGGTCTTTTCACTGCGAAACCAGGTGTCGCGCACGAAGCCGGGAATGGCATCCTGCTTGACGCCGAAGGCCGGCACGCCCCAGGCGTGGATCACGTCGTTGGCGGTGGTGATGATGCGAATCTTCTTGTTCACGGGCACCACCAGCGGGTTGTCCACCTTGAGCAGGTAGTCGTCGGGCACTTCGCCCTTGGCGCCGTCGTTGGAGATTTCGCGGTGGGTCGCGTCCAGCGTGGACAGGAAGGTGACGCCTTCGCCTTCGCCCTTGAGGTAGTCGTAACCCCACTTCCACTGGTAGCCCGTGGCCTTGATCGTGAGGTCGGCATTGCTGGTGTCCTTGGAGGCGACCAGGACCTTGGTGGCGGGCAGCGCCATGCCGATGACGATGAGGAAGGGAATGATGGTCCAGATCACCTCGACGGTGACGGACTCGTGGAAGTTGGCGGGCTTGTGGCCGACCGACTTGCGATGCTTCCAGATGGAATAGAACATCACGCTGAACACCGCGACGAAGATCACGACGCAGGTGATGAGCATGAACCAGTGCAGCCAGGCCTGTTCGGAGGCGATGCGCGTGGCGGCGGTATGGAGGTTGAGCTGTCGGACCGCGGGGCCGCCGGGCAGGTCGTTCACGGCATGGGCCGCCGGGCTGAATGCGCCCAGGGCGAGCAGCAGCGAGGCCAACTTGTTGGAAATGCTCTTCATGGTTATTACTAGCTTTAGCCTTAAATCAAACCTTGTCCCGCCACGCTTCGCGCAGGGCCCTTCTGATCTCCTGCGCCAAGACGGGCCGCAGCTCCGGGCGCACGAAACGACCCACATTCCCGACCACCAGACAGCGCCCCCGAGAGGGATATCCTCCGGCCGTCGCCCGCGTGCCGCGCACACGCAAGAAAAGGCGATGCCGACGCCCGCCAGGTCAAAAATCAACCCGGCATTGTAGCGCGGGTTCTCCCGGGGTCTTGATCCACATCAACCTCCGGCGCCGGGGGGCCTGTCCGCCCGCAGCAGGCTGCGCATGTCTTCGAGCGACACCGCGCTGTGGCCGCTCACCCGCACGCGCGGCGCCGGCTTGACGGCGTGCCCGTAGATGATCTCGAACGTGAGCGCCAGACGCCCATCCGGCCCGCGCAGCGACTCGGCCAGCGCCGCTTCGAGCCGGGCCTTCCAGCCCCGCCCGCGCAGGGCCGGGAAACGCCCGGGGTGCAGGTTGGCGCCCAGTTCGCGCAGTTCACCCAGCAGCCGGTGCGGCGTCTCCCAGGTGAGGGTGATCCGCTCCATGTCCATCACCGGCTCGGCGAAGCCGGCATGGACCAGCATGTCGCCCCAGTCGTGCATGTCCGTGAAGTCGTGCGCGGGCGGCGGCCAGCCCAGCGCCGCATACACCGCGCGAAGCTCGCGCAGGGTATCGGGCCCCAGGCACGAGAACATCAGGAAGCCATCCACGGCCAGGGCCCGGTGCCACCGCGCCATCAACGCCTGGGGCTGCGGCGACATGTGCAACGCCATGTTGGCCCACAGCATCTGCACGGCGGCATCCGGGACGGGGCCGCTGCGCAGGTCGGGCGCATTCCAGCGGCGCCACCAGGGCTTGGCCAGTGCCTTGCGGGCCACTTCGGCGCGGCCCGGCTCGGCTTCCATCACGAGACAGGCCGAACCGGGGTACCGGGCTTCCAGCAGGGCCTGCGCCGACAGCCCGCCACGCACCGGGTCCCAGTGGCACCAGGCCCGGGGAGCCAGGCGGATCCACTGCAGCCGATCTTCCATGCGCCGCGCCACCTCCTCGTGCAGCCAGGGCGAGCGGGCGGGCGCGACGCGGCCCCAGTGCTGGGCCGCGGCGGGGTCGATGGTGGGCGGGCGTTGGTCGGCCATGGGCAAGAAAGCTGAACGAGTATATTGACCCGATGATGCGCCGCGTCTTCGAGGGGCTTGCCCGCGCCCTGCCCAGCCAGTGCGCGGTGTGCCGGGCCTGGCCCGCGCAACCGGCGTGCGAAGCCTGCGTGGCGCGCTTCGCGCAGCCGCAAACCCGCTGCCGCCATTGCGCCCTCCCCGTGCCGGGGGCCGTGACAGCGTGCGGCCACTGCCTGCGATCGCCGCCGCCGCTCGATGCCTGCCACGCGGCCGTCTCCTACCAGTACCCCTGGTCGGCGCTGATCGCCCAGTACAAGTTCAATGGCGAGCCCGGCTGGTCGCGCACGTTCGTCACCCTGATGCGCAGCGCCCCCTGGGTGGAGCCGGCCCTGGAGCAAGCCGACCTGGTGCTGCCCATGCCGCTCTCCGCGGCCCGGCTGGCGCAGCGCGGCTTCAACCAGGCCCTGCTCCTGGCGCGCGGCCTGGCGCCGGCCCGTACCGACGCGGCCTTGCTGCTGCGCGTTCGCGACACGGCCGTACAGGCTGCGCTGAACCGCGAAGACCGGCTGGCCAACGTGAAAGACGCTTTCGCCGTCGATCCGTTGCGCGCCGGCGAAGTGCGGGGCAAGCAGGTGGTGCTGGTCGACGACGTCATGACCAGCGGCGCTTCCCTCTTCAGCGCGGCGCAGGCGGTGCGGCAAGCTGGCGCCCGCCATGTCACGGCGGTGGTCCTGGCGCGAACCGACGAGCGATGACAATCGGGGGCTGTTCCCCACCCGCCAACATGTTCCACATCGTCCTGGTCGAGCCCGAAATTCCGCCCAACACCGGCAACGTGATCCGGCTGGCCGCCAACACCGGCTGCACGCTGGACCTCATCGAGCCGCTCGGGTTTTCGATGGAAGACCGCCAGCTGCGGCGGGCCGGCCTGGACTACCACGAGTACGCGCAGGTGCGCCGCCACGCCAGCTGGCCGGCGTTCCTCGAAGCGATGGCGCCCCACCCACAGCGCCTGTTCGCGCTCACGACGCGCGGCAGCAGCCTGGTGCACGACACGGCCTTTCGGCCCGGCGACTGGTTCGTGTTCGGCTCCGAGACGCGGGGCCTGGCCCCGGAACTGCGCGAGACGTTTGCCGCGGGCCAGCGCCTGAAGCTGCCCATGCGCGACGGCCAGCGCAGCCTCAACCTCTCGAACGCGGTCGCGGTGACCGTATTCGAAGCCTGGCGCCAGAACGGCTTCGGCTGAAGAAAGAGCCCAGCAAGCGTTACGGGTAACTGCGCGTCAGCGACTCGGCGATGCACACAGGTTTGTCGCTGCCCTCGCGTTCGATGGAGACCAGCCAGGTCATCTGCATGCCCTTGTTGTCGATGGGCTCGCACGCAAGCAGCTTCATGCGTGCGCGCAGGCGGCTGCCCACCGGCACGGGCGCGGTGAAGCGCACTTTGTTCAGCCCGTAATTCACGCCCATGCCCGCTTCGCGGATCTGCAGGGCCATCTCGAAGAACGTCGGCAGCAGCGAGAGCGTCAGGAAGCCGTGGGCGATCGGCGCGCCGAAAGGGCCTGCCTTGGCCCGTTCCACGTCCACGTGGATCCACTGGTGATCGCCGGTGGCCTGGGCGAACAGGTCGACCTGCTGCTGCGTGATGGTGAGCCAGTCGCTGACGGCGACTTCCTGGCCGACCACGGTGGACAGCTCGGCGAGGTTCTGGAAGGTTTTCATGCCTTCCAATGTAGCAACGGTGCGCCGCCTCAGCTGTCCAGCCAGCGACAGATTCCGTCCCACTGGCCCAGATCGCGCTCCACCCGGCCCGGCGCCACGTCGAACACCGTCAGCCCCCGTGCCGCGAGATGGATGTAGTTCTGCGTGTGCCGAAGATAGCCCAGCACCGGCAGGCCCAGCCCGTCCACGAACTCGTGCAGCTTGTCGGCAGCGATGGTGCGCGGATCCACGCGCATGCCCACGATGCCCACCTGCATCCGGCGGGCCTTGCGATGCTCGGCCATCTCGTCGAGGAAGGCCCGCGTCGCGAAGATATCGAAGACACTGGGCTGCAGTGGCACCACCACCTTGTCGGCCAGCTGCAGCGCGTCCTTGAACAGCTTGCCGTGCATGCCGGCGGGCGTATCCAGAACCACATGCGTCGTGCCCTTGGGCGGCCGGGCTATATTGCCTTCGGCCAGGTCCCAGCTGCTGATGGCGCGGGCCGCATCCGGCCTCAGGCCCATCCACAGGCGCGAAGACTGCTGGCGGTCGGCATCGCCGAGCATCACTGAATGGCCCTGCCTGGCGAAGTAGCCCGCGATGTTGGTGGCCATGGTGGACTTTCCGACTCCGCCCTTGGGATTGGCAACAACCACGACCGGCATGATGAACCTCCTCGTTGCGGCCACCGGTTCGGCGCCGCTTTGCTGATATGTTACGGCATGGCTGAGAACACAGAAGAAGGGCGGGGCGGCGGCGCCTGTGTGCTGGCCGCCCACCCCAACTGGCGCGAATCGCGCGTGAACCGCCGGCTGCTCGAGGCGGCCCGGTCCGCCCCCGGGGTGGACGTGCGCGACCTGTATGGCGCCTACCCCGATTACGACATCGACATCGCGGCGGAGCAGGCCAGCGCCGCCGCGGCCTCCCTGCTGGTGCTGCTGCACCCGATCCAGTGGTATTCCATGCCCGCGCTGCTGAAGCTTTGGCTGGATGAGGTACTCACTTATGGCTGGGCCTATGGCCCCGGTGGCTCGGCCCTGCAAGGCAAGGACCTCTGGCTGGTAGCGACGACCGGCGGGCCGGAAGGCTCGTACCACCCGCAGAGCTACAACCGCTACTTCTTCGACGCTTTCCTGCCCCCTTACGAGCAGACAGCCGCCCTTTGCGGCATGCGCTTCCTGCCGCCCCTGCTGCTGCATGGCGCCCACCGGGCGAGCGATGCAGCCGTGGCCGAACACGTGGCGGTGTTCGCGCAGCGGCTGGCGACCTATCCGGCCTGGCCCGAACTCGAGGACCTCGCGCAGTGCCCGGCCTGTGAAGTGCCCGGATTGGACCGGCCGGCCAACACGGAGGCGCGCTGATGGAGCACGCACCGGCCTGGCTCACCAACAGCCTGATCTACCTGGGCGCGGCCGTGCTGGCCGTGCCGCTCTCGCGGGCGCTGGGGCTCGGCTCCATCATCGGCTACCTGGCCGCGGGCATCGCCATCGGGCCCTGGGGGCTCGGCCTGGTGAGCAACGTGGAAGACATCCTGCACTTCGCGGAGTTCGGTGTGGTGCTGATGCTGTTCCTGGTGGGCCTGGAACTGGAACCACGGCGCCTCTGGAGCCTGCGGCGCCCCATTTTCGGCTGGGGCAGCGCCCAGGTGCTGGGTTGCGCGGCCCTGCTTTGCGCGGCCGGAATGGCCTTCGGCCTGAGCTGGCGCGTGAGCCTGGTCGCCGCGCTGGGGCTGGCGCTTTCATCCACCGCCATCGCGCTGCAGGTGATGGGCGAGCGCAACCTGCTGCCCACCTCCAGCGGCCAGGCCGGTTTTTCCATCCTGCTGTTCCAGGACGTCGCGGCCATCCCTATCCTGGCCTTGGTGCCGCTGCTCGGCGGCGTGGCCGACGCACCCGATGCGCCTGGGGCCGCGTGGCTCGAAGCGGCCAAGGTCATCGCGGTGATCGGCGCCATCATTCTCGGCGGCCGGCTGCTGCTGCGGCCGCTGCTGCGCTGGATAGCCAAGAGCAAGACACCCGAGATCTTCACGGCCGCCTCGCTGCTCCTGGTGGTGGCCATTGCGGCGCTGATGCAGTTGGTGGGCCTGTCGATGGCGCTCGGCGCCTTCCTGGCCGGCGTGTTGCTGGCCGACAGCGAATACCGGCGCGAGCTGGAAACCGACATCGAACCCTTCAAGGGCCTTTTGCTGGGCCTGTTCTTCATCGCCGTGGGCATGAGCATCGACTTCGGCGTGCTGATGAAGTCGCCCCTGCTGATGGCGGGCGTGGTGGTGGGCTTCCTGGCCGTCAAGGGCCTGCTGATCTACGCCCTGGCGCGCGCCATGGGCCTGCCGCTGCAGGAAAGGCCCGTCTTCACGCTGTTGCTGGCCCAGGGCGGCGAGTTCGCCTTCGTGGTGTTCCAGGCTGCCGACAGCGCGAAGGTGCTGCCCGCGGCAACCTCGTCGCTGCTGTTGGGCGCCGTGGCCGTGTCGATGCTGCTCAGCCCGCTGCTGCTGGTGACCCTCGACAAGCTGGTGCTTCCGCGATTTGCCCGCGGCGACCGGAACCGCCTGGACGAGATCAGCGAACCGCAAAACGCCCCCATCATTATCGCGGGCTTCGGCCGCTACGGCCAGATCATCGGGCGAATGCTGGGCGCGCAGGGCATCGCCGCCACGGTGCTGGACCACGACGCCGACATGGTCGAAGCCGCTCGCTCCTTCGGCTACACGGTGTTTTATGGCGACGCGACGCGGCTGGACCTGCTGCGGGTGGCGGGGGCGGCCTCGGCGAGGGTTCTGGTGATCGCCGTGGACGACACGGAACAGTCGCTGGGCATCGTGGACCTGGCGCGTGAGCATTTCCCGCACCTGGAACTCGTGGCGCGTGCCCGGGACGTGGTTCACTGGAACGCGCTGCGCGATCGCGGCGTGATGCGGGTCGAGCGCGAACTCTTCGAAGCCAGCCTGCGCAGCGCACGCACGGTCCTGGAGGTGCTGGGCTACGAGCCGCACGAGGCCCGCCGGCAGGCCATGCGTTTTCGCCACCACAACCTCCAGCTGTTCGAGCAGATGTACCCGCATCACAAGGACAACGCCAAATTCATCGCGGTGGTCAAGCAGGGGCGCCGGCAGCTGGAGGAGCAGATGGCGCAGGAACGCGCCGAACACGAGCGGAGGCGCCGCGAAGCGCGCGACCGGCCGCCCGGCTGGGACGCATGATCACGAAATTCACCTAGCCCGCTTAAGCAATTTGCTTAAGCCCCGCCAGGTCGCGAATGGTCTCATGGGAACTCCATCCCAGACAGACGAGGCCGCCATGGATCGCGCCCCCACCGAATTGTCCACCGCCCTGGCCACGAGCCAGGAACAGGAGCTCGCCGAGGCCCGCCGCGAGCTGGCCCTTCTGCGCAGTTCGCATGAACTGCTGGTCTCCACGCTGGATGCAACCAGCGACGGCATCCTCACGCTGCAATACGCGGACAACTCGATGTACTTCAACATCCGGTTCGTCGAGCTGTGGGGCATCCCCGAGGACAGGCTGACGGATCTCGACATGCACAGCCTGATGGACTTCCAGCTGACCCAGGTGTCGAACCCGGACGACTGGCGTACCCTCATCGAGCATCGCCGCAGGAACCCGGACGCCGAGGACTACCATGTTGTGGAGCTCAAGGACGGGCGGGTGCTGGAGCGCCAGGTCATCCCCCAGCGCATCCACGGCAAATGCGTGGGCAGCGTGATCACCTTCCGAGACATCACCGAACGGCTGCGCCACGAGGAAAAGATGATGTTCAACCATCGGGTGCTGGAAAGCTCCGGCCCGATGCATTGGATCGACCGCGACAGCGGCACCCTCGCGTACGCGAACCCGGCGGGTTGCGACCACCTGGGCTACTCGCTGGAAGAACTGATCGGCATGCGAATCTCGGACTTCGATCCCGATTTTTCCGCCGACCGGGCGCGCGAGATGAGCCAACTCCTGGAACAGACAGGCAAGCCGATCTGCTTCGAAAGCCGGCACCGGCGCAAGGACGGCAGTGTCCGCGACGTCGAGCTCACGGTGTTCATGACCGAGTACGCGCAGCGGGGGATCTACGTCTGCAGCATCAAGGACACCACCGAACTGAAGCACGCCGAACAGGAAAAGCTGCGCCAGCAGGCCACGCTCGAATCGCTGATCAACTCCATTCCAGACCTCATCTTCTACAAGGACCGGGAAGGCCGCTACCTGGGCTGCAACACGGCCTATGCCGCGGTCGTGGGCCGGCCCGCCGGGGAAATCCGCGGGCTGACCTGCCACGACCTGTTCGCACCCGACATCGCGCAGGTCCTGTCCGAGCGCGACCGCCAGACGATGGAATCGCTGCGCGAGCAGTCGTCCGAGTACTGGGTGACCACACCTGACGGCAAGCAGCTTCTCTACGACACCCGGGTCTCGCCGCTGTGGGATGAGAACGGCGAGCCGCAAGGCCTGCTGGGGGTCAGCCGGGATGTGACCGAGCGCCGCAAGGCCGAAGAAGAAGTGCGGCGCTCCAAGGAGATGGCGGAGGAAGCCACGCGCATGAAGTCGGACTTCCTGGCCAACATGAGCCACGAAATCCGCACGCCGATGAACGCCATCATCGGCCTGTCGCACCTGGTCCTCAAGACCGAGCTCACCGCGCGCCAACGCGACTACATCGCCAAGGTCCAGACGTCCGGCCAGCACCTGCTGGGCGTGATCAATGACATCCTGGACTTCTCCAAGGTGGAAGCGGGCAAGCTGGACCTGGAGCAGGCCGACTTCGAACTGGAGAAGCTGCTGGACAACACCGGCAGCCTGATCAGCGAGAAGAGCCACGCCAAGGGGCTGGAACTGGTGTTCGAGGTGGCGCCGGACGTGCCGCCCAACCTCGTGGGCGACTCGCTGCGCCTGGGCCAGATCCTGTTGAACTACGCGAACAATGCGGTGAAGTTCACCGAGAAGGGCGAAATCGTCATTGCCGTGCGCGCCAGCGAGCTCACCGACACCGATGTGCTGCTGCACTTCCGCGTGCAGGACACGGGCATCGGGCTCACGCCGGACCAGGCGGGCCGCCTGTTCCAGAGCTTCTCGCAGGCAGACACCTCCACCACGCGCCGCTTCGGCGGCACCGGGCTCGGGCTGGCGATCTGCAAGCGCCTGGCCGAGCTGATGGGCGGCGAAGTCGGCGTCGAAAGCGAATACGGCAAGGGCAGCACCTTCTGGTTCAGCGCCAGGCTGGGCATCGGCACCTCGGTGCGGCGCGAGCTCATGCCCAACCCCGACCTGCGCGGACGCCGCGCCTTGGTGGTGGACGACAACGACCACGCCCGGGCGGTCATCATCGATATGCTGGAGGGCATGACCTTCCTGACCAGCGAGGCCGCGTCGGGAGCGGCGGCGGTGGAAGAGGTGCGGCGCGCGGCCCGTGCAGGACACCCCTACGACGTCGTGTACCTCGACTGGCGCATGCCCGGCATGGACGGCATGGAAACCGCCCGCAGCATCCGCTCGCTGGGCCTCGCGTCCACGCCCATGTTCCTGATGGTGACGGCCCACGGCCGCGAGGAGGTGCTGAAGGAAGCGGAGACCGCGGGCATCCAGAACGTGCTGGTCAAGCCCGTCAACGCATCCATCCTGTTCGACACGACCATGGGGGTGCTGGGCGGCCGGCGCGGCGAGGTAGCGCCGGACGACAAGCCCGGTGGCGCGGCCTCCAATGAACGCCTGGCGGCGTTGCGCGGCGCGCGCCTGCTGCTGGTGGAGGACAACGACATCAACCAGCAGGTGGCGCGCGAGTTGCTGGAGGACGCCGGCTTCGTGGTCGACGTGGCCGACAACGGCCAGATCGCCCTGACGATGGCTCAGAAAGCCGACTATGACCTGGTGTTCATGGACATGCAGATGCCTGTGATGGACGGCGTGACCGCCACGCGCGAGATCCGCAAGCTGGACCGGCTGGAACATCTGCCAATCGTGGCGATGACGGCCAATGCGATGGAGCAGGACCGCCGCAAGTGCATGGAGGCCGGCATGAATGACTTTCTGGTCAAGCCGATCGATCCCGAGGACATGTGGACCGTCCTGCTGCGCTGGCTGCGGCCGCGCCGGCCCACCCCGGCGGCGGCCACGCCGAAGGTGCCTGCTGCCACGGCAGCGGGCTCGCCGCCCGATGACCTGCCGCAGGGCATCGACGGGCTGGATACCACGCTGGGCCTGAGCCGCATGATGGGCAAGAAGTCCCTCTACCTGGCGATGCTCAAACGGTACGTGGCAGGGCAACGGGACGTCACGCAGGACATCCGCCAGGCCCTGGCAGCGGGGGACGCCGCAACCGCCGAGCGCCTGGCGCACACCACGAAGGCGGTGTCGGGCAACGTCGGCGCCACGCTCGTGCAGGAACGTGCTACGGCGCTGGAGGCCGCGCTGCGGCAGGCGGCCAGCCCCGCGCAGACCCAGCGCTTGCTCCTGGAGCTGGAGGCGCCGATGGCGGACCTGCTGGCGGCGCTGGCCGCGCAACTGGACGCGCAGCCGGCACACGCATGACGGCCCGCCGCGCCTTCGCGTTTTTCCCTAGCGTCCGGTAAGCAATCGGCCTAAGTCACCGCGCCACCGCCATGGTCAGATGACCCCGTCGCACACGTGGTGCGTTTCCACAAGAAGGTGTTTCATGGAACTTTTACAC
This sequence comes from Ramlibacter sp., assembly GCA_035476755.1. Classification (GTDB taxonomy): domain Bacteria; phylum Pseudomonadota; class Gammaproteobacteria; order Burkholderiales; family Burkholderiaceae_C; genus Ramlibacter. Next base: position 8,173 of record DATILF010000125.1, on the reverse strand, counting down.
CCACAGGGGCCGGCAGCCGCCCCGCAGTTCGTGCCCGAGGAAACCGGCCTCACGGACCTCGTCAACCGGCTGGCCCAGGAACTGGCGGAAGCCCGCAGGGCCCTCGCCACCGCGACACAGAAGCTGGGCACCACCAGCCGCACGCTGGAGGGCCGCACCCAGGAGCTCACCGAGGCGCGCGCGGCGCTGGCGCTGCTTCTGGCCACGCTGGACTCGACCACGGAGGGCATCCTGGCGATGGGCTACTTCGGGCGCGCCATGCACTACAACACGCGCTTCATCGAGATGTGGGGCATTCCGGCCGACCGGCTCGCTTCGCTGAACGACGCCGCGCTGCTGGCCATCCAGCTGACACAGGTGAAGGACCCGGCCCGCTTCCTGGCGCACGTGGAACGGCGTAAGGCGCAACCGGACGCCGAGCAGCTCACCATGATCGAACTGGTGGACGGCCGCATTTTCGAATGCCACGTGATGCCGCAGCGGGTGCGCGGCAAACGCATCGGCGCCGTCACGAGTTTCCGTGACGTGACGGAGAGCGAGCGCCTCGGCCGGGTGATCTCCGCGCTGGAGGCTGAATGGCCGCGCGAAGTGGCCGAGGCCAAGGCTTCTACCTACTGAGAAATCCGTCCCATACCAGCTTGCAGCCGGTGAGGAACATGCCGATGTAGATCAACCGATAGAACAGCGCGGGGCGGATGTGGTGCGCCAGCTTCACGCCGGCCAGCACGCCCACCGGCGCGAAGGGCAACAGGGCGATCGAGGTCGCCATGTTGCGCGTGTCCAGCAAGCCCAGCCAAGCATACGGCACCCACTTGCTCAGGTTCAGCACGAAGAAGAACACCGCCATCGTCGCGCTGAACACCAGCGGCGGCAGCCGCATGGGAATGACGTAGGCATTCACGGGCGGGCCGCCGGCGTGCGACACGAAGCTGGTGAAACCCGATGCGACGGTGAGCAATCCGCCCAGCCAGGCCGGCGGATGGGGACTGTCCGGCCCGGGCGGAAAGGCCAGCCGCTGGGCGAGGAACAGCAAGGTGAGAACCCCCACGATGCCTGCCACCAGTCGGCTGTCGAGGTACCGGAACGACAGCGTGCCGACCACGGTTCCCAGCAATCCCAGGGGAACGAGAAAGCGGACCAGCCGCATGTCGAAGTGCTTGCGAAACGCCGCCAGCCCCAGCAAGTCCATGACCAGGAGGATGGGCATCAGGATCGCGGCCGCCTCCGGGACGGTGACCGCCAGGGCCATGAGCGGCACGGCGAGCGAGCCGAAGCCCGAACCGAAGCCGCTCTTGCTGACACCCATCAGCAACACGGCCGGGATGGCCGCGGCGTAGAAACGAGGGTCGGTGATGAGCGGGAATTCCAAGCGGAATCAGACCCGCTCGAGGATCACGGCGATGCCCTGCCCCACCCCGATGCACATGGTGCACAGCGCATAGCGGCCGCCGGACCTGTGAAGCTGGTTCACCGCCGTGGTGGCCAGGCGCGCGCCCGAGGCGCCCAGCGGGTGGCCCAGCGCAATGGCGCCGCCGTTCGGGTTGACGCGCGGGTCGTCGTCCTCAAGCCCCAGCATGCGCAGCACGGCCAGGCCCTGCGCGGCGAAAGCTTCGTTCAGTTCGATCACGTCGATCTGCTCGAGCTTGATGCCGGTGAGCGCCAGCACCTTTTGCGTCGCCGGCGCCGGGCCGATCCCCATCACGCGGGGCGGCACGCCCGCCGTCGCCATGCCCACGACGCGGGCGCGCGGCGTCAGGCCATGGCGTGCGGCACTGGCTTCGTCCGCCAGCAGCAGCGCACAGGCGCCGTCGTTCACGCCGCTGGCGTTGCCCGCCGTCACGGTGCCATCGGGCCGCACCACGCCCTTGAGCTTGGCCAGTGCGTCCAGGCTGGTCTCGCGCGGGTGCTCGTCCCTGGCCGCGACCAGGGGGTCCCCCTTCTTCTGGGCGATGGACACGGGCGTGATCTCGGCATCGAAGAAGCCGGCCTTCTGCGCGGCCACGGCCTTCATCTGCGAAGCCAGCGCCATCCGGTCCTGTGCTTCGCGCTCGATCTTGTGGTCGGTGGCCACGTTCTCGGCGGTTTCCGGCATGGAATCCACGCCGTACATCTGCTTCATCAGCCGGTTGACGAAGCGCCAGCCGATGGTCGTGTCGTACACGGCGTTGGCGCGCGAGAAGGCGCTCTCGGCCTTGGGCATCACGAAAGGCGCGCGGCTCATGCTCTCCACCCCGCCCGCGATCATCAACCCGGCCTCGCCCGACCTGATCGCCCGCGCAGCGGTGCCGAGGGCGTCCAGCCCGGAGCCGCACAGGCGGTTGATCGTGGCGCCGGGCACCTGCACCGGCAGGCCCGCCAGCAAGCTGGCCATGTGCGCCACGTTGCGGTTGTCCTCGCCGGCCTGGTTGGCGCAACCATAGATGACGTCGGTCACAGCCTCCCAGTCCACGCGCGGATTGCGCGCCATCAGGGCTTTCAGCGGGATGGCGCCGAGGTCGTCGGCGCGCACGCTGGACAACACGCCGCCGTAGCGCCCGAAAGGCGTGCGGATGGCGTCGCAGATGAAGGCGTGAGAGGTCATGGTGGGCTTTCGAGGGGATCAGCGCGCGATGGGCAAGCCGACGAGTTGTTCAAGTTCAGTGTGCGAGAGCCCCTCGACGAGGTCGATGAGCCTGAGTCCCTGGGGCGAGCATTCGAGCGTGGCCAATTCAGTGTAGATGCGTTTGACGCAGCCGATGCCGGTCAGCGGATAGCTGCAGGCGCCGACCACCTTGCTCTCGCCCTTCTTGGTGAGCAGATCCATCATCACCCAGGTCTGCCTGGCGCCCACGGCGAGGTCCATCGCGCCGCCGACCGCGGGAATCGCGGCCGCCTCGCCGGTGTGCCAGTTGGAGAGGTCACCTGTGGCCGACACCTGGAAGGCGCCCAGCACGCAGATGTCCAGGTGGCCGCCGCGCATCATCGCGAAGCTGTCGGCGTGGTGGAAGAAGGCGCCGCCCGCCAGCAGCGTCACCGGCTGCTTGCCCGCGTTGATCAGGTCATAGTCCTCCTGGCCGGCCGCCGGCGCGGGGCCCATGCCCAGGATGCCGTTCTCGCTGTGCAGGATCACCTCGATGCCGGGCGGCAGGTGGTTGGCCACCAGCGTCGGCATGCCGATGCCCAGGTTCACATAGGCACCGTCGTGAATGTCGCGCGCCACGCGCAACGCCAGTTGGTCCTTGGTCCGCTTCTGGTAGGTCATGGTTCAGGCCGCCTGCTTGAATCCGCCGGCCTGCGTGGCCACGCGATCGATCTTCACGATCCGGTGCACGAAGATGCCCGGGGTCACGATGTTCTCGGGGTCCAGCGCGCCCAGCGGCACGACCTCGTGCACGGTGGCCACGGTGCGCCGCGCGGCCGTGGCCATGACCGGGCCGAAGTTGCGTGCGGCCATGCGGTAGGTGAGGTTCCCCCAGCGGTCGCCGCGTTCGGCCTTGACCAGCGCCAGGTCCCCCTGGATCGGGTGTTCGAGCACGTACTGCCTGCCATTGATCTCGCGGGTTTCCTTGCCCTGGGCGAGCTCGGTGCCGTAGCCCGTGGGCGTGAAGAACGCACCGATGCCGGCGCCCGCGGCCCGGATGCGTTCCGCCAGGTTGCCCTGCGGCACCAGTTCCAGCTCGATGCGGCCGCTGCGGTACAGCGCGTCGAACACGTGGCTGTCGGCCTGCCGCGGAAAGCTGCAGATGATCTTGCGCACGCGCCCGGCCTTGAGCAAGGCAGCCAGACCGTGGTCGCCATTGCCCGCATTGTTGTTCACCAGCGTGAGGTCGCGCGCGCCCTGATCGATCAGTCCATCGATCAGCTCATTGGGGATGCCCGCGGTGCCGAAGCCGCCGATGAGCACGGTGGCGCCGTCCGGCGTGCCGTGTAGCGCCTCGGCGATGGAGGCGGCAACCTTGTCGATCATGCAATAGTGTCCCGGTGAGTCGGCGTTGTGCAAGCCGGCAGCTTGCCAAGCGCCGGCGTTGTTGTTCTAATAGTGAACAACTGTTCGTATATTGAATTTTAACTAATCTCTTTCCCCATGGCAATTTCCGCGTCCGAGGTCGAACCGCCCCGTCCCGGCGACAGCTACGTGCAGTCGTTCGCCCGCGGCCTGGAAGTGATCCGGTCCTTCAGCGCGGCGGCGCCGCGGCAGACCCTGACCGAGGTGGCGGGGCGGACGGGCCTCACACGCGCGGGGGCCCGTCGCATCCTGCTCACGTTGCAGACGCTCGGCTATGTAGAGACGGATGGCAAGCTGTTCCGCCTGACCCCGCGCATCCTCGACCTGGGTTTCGCGTACCTCTCGTCCATGCCCATCTGGAATCTGGCCGAGCCGGTCATGGAAGACCTGGCGATGCGCGTGAAGGAGTCCTGCTCGGCCGCCGTGCTGGAAGGCACGGACATCGTCTATGTGCTGCGCGTGTCCACGCGCAAAATCATGAGCATCGGCCTGGGCGCTGGATCGCGCCTGCCCGCCTACTGCACCTCGATGGGACGCATGCTGCTGGCGGACCTGCCCGATGAGGAGGTGCGGCGCCGCTTGAATGCCACGAAGCGTACGGCGTTCACCCGGCATACGGTCATCGACGTGGAGGCGTTGCTGGCCAAGGTGCAGCAGGCTCGCCGGCAGGGCTGGTGCCTGGTGAATCAGGAGCTGGAAGAAGGGCTGATGTCCATCGCCGCCCCACTGTGCAATCACGCCGGCCAGACCGTCGCGGCGCTCAATATCAGCGGCCAGGCCAATCGCACCGGCGTCAAGCTGATGCAGGAAACCATGCTGCCGCCGCTGCGCGAGGCCGCACAGGCGATCTCGCGGCTGCTCGCATCGCAGCGTCCCTGAGGACGAACGGCGTCAGTGGCGCTTGAAACTCAGCGCCAGCAGGACCCCGCCAACAACCATGGCGCCCAGGCTCAGCCACTGGGGCACATTCACGGCCTCCTGCTCCTGGACCTGCAGCTTGATCGGGCCGAGCTGCGCCTTGGTGCTGGTGGTGGTGTAGTTGAACCCGCCGGTGAAGAAGCCGGCCATGCCCAGCACCAGCAAAACGACTCCCGCGATGCGAATGCCCGTCATACCCGTCCTTGGCAATGTGGAAAGTTCACATGCTAACCTGCGCGCATGTTCAACCCTTCGCAAGCCGACGTGCGGCGGTTCTTCTGTGCCGTGCATGCCAAATCAGGCGCCGGCCAGCCGATGGACGCGCTGGAAACCCTGGCCGGCCAATGGCTCCAGGAGCATCCCGAATACCACCCCGAACTCGGCGATGCCGAAGCCGCCGTGGCCAAGGCCTACGATGGCCAGGACGGCGCCAACCCCTTCCTGCACCTGTCCATGCACCTGTCGATCAGCGAGCAGTGCTCCATCGACCAGCCACGGGGTATCCGGCAAGCCGTGGAACTGCTGGCCGCGCGCCGCAGCTCGCTGCACGAGGCGCACCACGAAGCGATGGAGTGCCTGGGCCAGATGCTGTGGGAAAGCCAGCGCGCCGCCCGCCCGCCCGATGGCGATGCCTACGTCGAGTGCGTGCAGCGCCGCGCCACAAGATAGCCCCCCAGAATGCACAAGGCCCGCGAAGCGGGCCTTGCTGACTTTGCCCAACGGGCATTCATGTCCCCTTACCGGAACTTGGCCTCGGGCTTGACCTTCAGGTCGCCATCGAGCGAGCCGACGTAGTTGGCCAGTGCCTTCAGTTCGGCATTGCTGAACTGCTTGGCAATGCCGCCCATGACGCCGTTGCTGCGGCCGACGGCGGGGTTGCTTTCCACCTTGTAGGCCTTCAAGGCGACGAACAGGTAGTCAGAGTGCTGGCCCGCGATCTTGGGGTAGCTGGGATCGATGGGCTTGGCAAAATTCGCGCCGTGGCAGGACGCGCAGGCGGCCTTCTGCAGGAGGGCCGCGACCTGGGCATTCGGCTCCTTGCGGGGCTTCTCAGGCAGGGCCGCGCCTTCCTCCTTGCCGTGCACCTCGTAGTAGGCCCCGACGTCCTTCATATCCTGCTCGGACAGGCCATCGGCGATGCCGCGCATCGTGGGGTGCTTGCGATCGCCGTTCTTGTAGGCGGTGAGCGCGGCCACGATGTACTTGGCGCTCTGGCCGGAGATCATGGGAACCTTGTGGACCTCGGGGAAGCTGGCCTGGTAGCCCTTGATGCCGTGGCAGCCGATGCACATGGCCACCTTGGCCTCGATCGACTTGGCGCCGCCGGCGGCCGGAGCCGGCTGGGCCGCAGCCGAGGCAGCCGGCTTGGGCGCGGCAGGCGCCTGGGCATGAGACAAAACCGTCACGGAAGCGACAGCCAGGGCGAAAAGCGTGGTCAACAACTTGTTCATTTTGCGCGCACAATCGGGTGAGAGTTCAGTCTTCTAATCAACCTTCGATTATATCCGGCGGCACTGCGACGCCTTTTTCACCTCAGACCCCCATGAAGTTCCAAGGCTCCGACAACTACGTCGCCACGCAAGACCTGATGCTTGCCGTGAACGCGGCCATCACCCTCACGCGCCCGCTGCTGGTCAAGGGCGAACCCGGCACCGGCAAGACCATGCTGGCCGAGGAAGTGGCGCAATCGCTGGGCGTGCCGCTGCTGCAGTGGCACATCAAGTCCACCACCAAGGCGCAGCAGGGCCTGTACGAATACGACGCGGTGAGCCGCCTGCGCGATTCGCAGCTGGGCGACGAAAAGGTCAAGGACATCCACAACTACATCGTCAAGGGCGTGCTGTGGCAGGCTTTCACCGCCGACAAGCCGGTGGCGCTCCTGATCGACGAAATCGACAAGGCCGACATCGAGTTCCCCAACGACCTGCTGCGCGAACTCGACCGCATGGAGTTCTACGTGTACGAGACGCGCGAGCTGGTGAAGGCGCGGCACCGCCCGCTGGTGTTCATCACCTCCAACAACGAGAAGGAACTGCCCGACGCCTTCCTGCGCCGCTGCTTCTTCCACTACATCAAGTTTCCGGACGCGGACACGATGAAGCAGATCGTGGACGTGCACTTCCCCGGCCTGAAACAGGAACTGCTCACCAGCGCGATGAAGACGTTCTACGACGTGCGCAACCTGCCCGGCCTCAAGAAGAAGCCCTCCACCAGCGAACTGCTGGACTGGCTGAAACTGCTGGTGGCGGAAGACATCCCGCTGCACGCCCTGCAGAGCAAGGACGACAAGGTCGCCGTGCCGCCCCTGGTCGGCGCGCTGCTCAAAAACGAACAGGATGTGACCCTGTTCGAGAAACTGGTGTTCATGCAGCGCCACAATCGCTGAATCCACTTGCCGGAGCTTCGCCCGTGAACGCATTGCTGCTCGAAGGACTCGCGGACGCCATCGGTTTCATTGGCGGCGCGCTGCTGGGCTACTGGCTGGGCCTGGCCTTCGGCCTGGACATCTTCGACGCCGGCTACGGCAGCGCCAGCATCGCCGGCATCGTGCTGGTGGGCCTGGGCGGCGGCATTGGCCTGCAGCTGGCGCGGCGCTGGCGCCTGGCCCGCAAGAAGGACCGCTGATGCACCCGCCCGAACCCTGCGTCCTGCAGACAGCTCTGGTTCGCCTGGAGCCGATGACCGCGGACCACGCCGTTGACCTGGAAGCGGCGGCGCGCGACGGCGAACTGTGGAACCTGCGCATCACCTCGGTCCCCGCGCCCGGCGAGGCCGGCGCCTACATCGCCACGGCCCTCCAGGGCCAGGCCGACGGCCACATGCTGGCCTTCGTGGTGCGCGACCTGGCCAGTGGCCGGGTCGTCGGCAGCACCCGCTTTCACGACATCGTTCCCGCCGTGGAGCGCCTGGAGATCGGCTACACCTGGTACGGCCGCAGCTGGCAGCGCAGCCATGTCAACACCACCTGCAAGCTGCTGCTCATGACGCACGCTTTCGAAACGCTCGGGGCCAGGCTCGTGGGCTGGCGCACTGACAACTTCAACTTCGCCAGCCAGCGCGCCATCGAGCGCCTGGGCGCCCGCCAGGACGGCGTGCTGCGGCACCACGCGCTGCGGCGCGACGGCACCGTGCGCGACACGGTGATGTACAGCCTGGCCGCCGGCGAATGGCCGGAGGCGAAGGCCCAGCTGCAGTACCTGCTGGCCAAGCCGCGGGCCCAGGTGCAGGCGCGGGCAGGAGGATCTTCATGCTGATCGACTTTTTCTACAC
>DATILF010000124.1:0-2053 GCA_035476755.1 Ramlibacter sp. | reverse complement strand
CAGCTTGTCGACGAAGCGGTCATGGACGGCCTCATGCGCGAACACACGGTTGGGGCTCACGCAGGTCTGGCCCCCATTGCGGAACTTGGCCGCCATCAGGCCCTCGACCGCGGCATCGAGGTCAGCGTCCTCGAACACGATAAAGGGTGCGTTGCCGCCCAGCTCGAGCGAAAGTTTCTTGAGCGTTGCGGCCGACTCGCGCGCCAGCAGCTTGCCCACGGCCGTGCTGCCCGTGAAGCTGATCTTGCGCACGCGGCCGTCGCGCAGCCACTCCCCCACCACCTCCGGCGTGCGCTCGCGCGAGGCGGGCACGATGTTCAGCACGCCAGGGGGCACGCCCGCTTCCTCGGCCAGCTTCACGAGCGCCAACGAAGTGAGCGGCGTGTCTTCGGCCGGCTTGGCCACCACCGTGCAGCCCGCCGCCAGCGCCGGGGCGATCTTGCGCGCGATCATCGCGGCGGGAAAGTTCCAGGGGGTGACCACGGCGACGACGCCAACGGCCTCCCGCAGCACCAGGTAGCGCTTGCTCGCCACCGGCGCGGCGATGATCTCGCCGTTGGCGCGCACACCCTCTTCCGCGAACCATTCGACGTAGCCAGCGCTGTAGGCGATTTCGCCGCGCGACTCCGCGAGCGGTTTGCCCTGCTCGCGCGAAATCAGTTGGGCCAACGGTTCCACATCGCGCTCGATCAGCGCCTGCCATTTCTTGAGGATCAGGCAGCGCTCACGCGCAGAGCGTGCCTTCCAGGCGGGCAGCGCCTGCGCTGCCGCGTCGGCGGCCAAACGCGCATCGGCCGCGCCACCGTCGGCGACCTGGGTGATGAGGCTGTCGTCGGCGGGATTGCGTACCTCGAATTGGCGGCCGTCCTGGGATGCTTGCCAGCGGCCTGCGATGTAGTTCAGTGTTTCCATTTCAGTTTCTCCAAAGGCTGTCATTGCGGGCTTGACCCGCAATCCATGGCGGCGTTGCGACGCTCCCCGATGGATCCCGGGTCAAGCCCGGGATGACAAGGCAAGAACGTCAGATAAAGCGGTTCTCGATAGCGCCGATGCCATCCACCTCGACGCGCACCACGTCCCCGGTGCGCAGCCAGCGCGGCGGCTGCATGCCCATGCCGACGCCGGCGGGTGTGCCGGTGGCGATGACGTCGCCGGGATACAAGGTGATGCCGCGCGAGATCGTCTCGATCAACGCGGGGATGTCGAAGATCATGTCGGCCGTGCGGCCGTCCTGGCGCAGCTCGCCGTTGACCCAGCAGCGCACGCGCGTATCACGGCCGTCCAGTTCATCGGCCGTGACGACCCAAGGACCCATGGGACAAAAGCCGTCGAAGTTCTTGCCCAGGTCCCACTGCTGGTGGCGCATCTGGACGTCGCGGGCCGTCACGTCGTTGACGACGGTGTAGCCGAAGACATGTTTCATGGCGTCGGCGCGGGTGATGTTGCGCCCGCCCTGGCCGATCACCACCGCCAGTTCGGCTTCGTAGTCGATCTGGCCGGACACCTCGGCGGGCAGGCGCACTTCGGCCTGCGGGCCGACCACCGCCTCGGGCACCTTGGTGAAGACGATGGGCCAGCCGTCCTCCTGCTCCTTCTGGAACACCGAGCCGGCCAGCTCCTTGGCATGGGCGCGGTAGTTGCGGCCCACGCACCACAGGTTGCGGCGAAAACGCGTGAAAGGAGCTAGCAGCTGCACCTGGTCCAGCGCGATCGGTTCGCCGACAGGCGGCTGTTCGCCGCCACTGCACAGCCAGCTGATCAGCCCCAGCAGGCCATCCTCGCAGTGGTCGCGATCCCACAAGAACGGACTTACGGCGGCAGCATCAGGCGATACGAGGCCCAGGCACTTGCGGTCCTGGAAGCGGAAGGCGGCGATTCTCATGACTCAGACGCCGATGCGATCGCGCGCGCGCTGGGCAACCGCGGCCAGGACCGCACCCGCGACCTTCTGGACCGCATCGAAGCCCTCGTTCTTCTTGAACGTCTTGACGTCCATGAAGGTCCGCTTGTTGATCTCGACCATGATGCTTTCGCGCGTGCCGTCGGCATTGCC
>DATILF010000123.1:0-10881 GCA_035476755.1 Ramlibacter sp. | reverse complement strand
GCCGACTTCAACGCCCTGGCCTCGATCGGTGGCTTCGCCTTCGGCCTGGCGCAGGTGTACTTCTTCTTCTGGATCGTGCTGCCCGCGATGCGCGGCCAGGGCGAGCCCGCTCCCCAGCGTCCCTGGAACGACGCCGACGGCAAGGGTGCTGAAGGCCTCGAGTGGGAAGTGCCGTCGCCGGCGCCCTTCCACACCTTCGAAACCCCGCCCCGCCTGGACGCCACGGCGACCAAGGTGCTGGACGCGCCCGCGCACGCCGGCAGCCACTGACCCCGGCACGGACACAAGCAGGAATGGCTGACATGGCCGGGCAGGACAGGAAGAAGGGCAACCTGAAAATGGCGCTGGTGCTGGCGTCCATTGCCGCGGCGTTCTTCATCGGCTTCGTGGCCAAGATGATCTTCCTGGGCCGTTGAAGCGATGAGCATCCGACTCCAGAACCTGAAGATGGTGGGCAAGCTGGCCGTGGTCGCGGCCGGCATGTTCGGCTTTGGCTACGCGCTCATCCCCATCTACAAGCACATCTGCGAGATGACGGGCATCAACATCCTGTCCCTGTCCGAGCGCCAGGTCCCGGGAGGGGGCTCGGCCGGCCGTGATGTCCGCGTGGACAACACGCAGGTGGACATGAGCCGCACCATCACGGTGGAGTTCGATGCCAATTCGCGCGGCCCCTGGGAGTTCAAGCCGGCGCAGCGTTCCATCCAGGTTCACCCCGGGCAGCTCGCCACGGTGATGTACGAGTTCCAGAACGTCCAGGACCGGCGCATGGCGGCGCAGGCCATCCCCAGCTATGCGCCCCGGCAGGCCGCGGCGCATTTCAACAAGCTGGAATGCTTCTGCTTCAACCAGTACGTGCTGGAGCCGGGCGAGAAAAAGCAATGGCCGGTCGCGTTCGTGATCGACCCCCGGCTGTCCAGGGACGTGACCACCATCACCTTGTCCTATACGTTCTTCGAGGTGGGCGGCAAGACCCCGCCCGCGCCCATTTGAGCATGGCGCATGAAACTGCTGCACACCATCAAGGCCGTTGCCTGGTCCTTCATCGGCATTCGCAAGAACAGCGAGTACCAGGAGGACCTGCGCAACCTCAATCCCCTGCACATCGTGCTGGTGGCGCTGGTGGGCGTCGCCCTGTTCGTGGGCGGCCTGGTGCTGCTGGTGAACTGGGTCGTGGCCAAGTGACGGGCAAAGAGATCGCAAAGAAAAGATTCGGGAATCAGGAGTTCAGATGAGCACTACCGCAGCGGGCACGACGCCCCACTACTTCGTACCCCAGCCGTCGCGCCACCCGGCGCTGGCGGCCTTCGGGTTGTTCTGGACGTTCTTCGGCGCGTCCCAGTGGATCAATGGCGCCGACTGGGGCAAATACTCGGTGCTGTTCGGGCTCGTGTGGCTGGCCACCATCCTGTTCCAGTGGTTCAGCGAAGCCGTGCGCGAGAGCGAGGGCGGCAGCTACGGCCACAAGATCGACATCTCCTACCGCTGGAGCATGAGCTGGTTCATCTTCTCGGAGGTGATGTTCTTCGGCGCCTTCTTCACCGCGCTGTGGTGGATGCGGGCGCATTCGGTGCCCGCCCTCGGCGACCTCAACAACGCCCTGCTGTGGCCCGATTTCAAGGCCGTGTGGCCGACCGTCGCGGCCGGCGCCACTGCCTCCCCGGCCGGCATCATCGAGCCGTTCCAGACCATGACCCCGTTCTGGCTGCCGACCATCAACACCGCGCTGCTGCTGTCTTCGGGCGTCACGCTGACCATCGCCCACCATGCGCTGCGCGAAAACCACCGTGGCCGCACCATTGCCTTCATGTGGGCCACGGTCGTGCTGGGGCTGGTGTTCCTGTTCGTGCAGGGCTACGAATACGCCCATGCCTACAGCGACATGAACCTCAAGCTCACGTCCGGCGCCTATGGCTCCACGTTCTACATGCTGACGGGCTTCCACGGTTTCCACGTGTTCGTGGGCATGCTCATGCTGCTGTTCATCACGCTGCGCCTCATGAAGGGCCACTTCACGGCCGACCGCCACTTCGGCTTCGAGGGCGCGGCCTGGTACTGGCACTTCGTGGACGTGGTGTGGCTGGGCCTGTACATCCTCGTGTACTGGCTGTAAGCGGCCACCGCGACGAAGCAAGGGCCGCTGACGCGGCCCTTGTGCTTGATGGGGGCTACTTTCCTGCCGGGATGCCCGTCGGCTGGATGTAGCCGAATTTCCAGGCCAGAAGGATGCAGATGAACAGCAGGATCGAAAAGCCGACGCGAAATGCCAGCGCGCGAGCCATGTTGCTCGTCTTGGGTTTGCCGTCCTGCCCGTCGCGCATCATGAAGAACAGGGCCGAGCCCAGACTTCCAAGGATGGCCAGGAACGCCAGGATCACCAAGTATTTCATGGGAGCCATTATCCCGTGAGCCGCCCCCGGTCGCTGCGCTTCTGGCTGGTGTCCGCGGCTGCCGCGTTGGGCATCGCCGCCACTTTTTCGCTGGGCGTGTGGCAGATGGGCCGGGCGGCGCAGAAGCTCGCCCTGCAGTCAGCCATCGAGCACAGGAAGGCCATGCCGCCGCTGCGGCAGGGGGATGTGCTGGCCGCCGGGCCGTTGCCAGAGCAGATGCATCGGCCCGTGGTACTGCGCGGCACCTGGGTGGCTGGTGACACGGTGTACCTGGACAATCGCCAGATGCAGGGCAAGCCCGGCTTCTACGTGGTCACTCCGCTGAAGCTGGAAGGCAGCCAGGTGGCCGTGCTGGTCGAGCGCGGCTGGGTCCAGCGCGATTTTCTGCAACGCGACCGACTGCCGAGCATCGAGACCCCCGGCGGCGTGGTCGAGGTGCGCGGCCGCATGGCCCCGCCCCCCGCCAAGCTATACGAATTCACCGGGACAGCCGCCGGGCCCATCCGGCAAAATCTCGATCTGGCACAGTTCCGGGCTGAAACCCGGCTGGCGTTGCTCGATCTCGCGGTCCGCCAGACCGGCGCGCCGTCGGAAGGCTTGCTGCGGGAGTGGCCCCAGGCTGCCAGCGGCGTGGAAAAACATTATGGCTATACCTTCCAGTGGTGGGCATTGAGTGCCCTCATCGCGATACTCTATGTCTGGTTCCAGTTCATCGCCCCGCGCCGAAAGATTCCGCATGCTTGACGAGCCGCTGGGATTGACCGTGCATTCCCTGCCCACGCCGCAGGGCGCGGTGGCCAAGGACAGCCGGCGCACCCGTCTTGGCCGGTGGAAGATGCTGGCCGTGCTGGCGGTGTGCGCCATGCCGGTGATCGCCTCGTATTTCACCTACTACGTCATCCGGCCGGAAGGCCGCCGCAACTACGGGGAACTGGTTGAGCCGCAGCGGCCGCTGCCTGCCCTGAGCGGAGTGGGCGCCAACGGCCAGTCCGTTGCGCTGCCGTCGCTGCGCGGCCAGTGGCTGCTGGTCAGCGTGGCGGGCGGCGACTGCGACGCGGCGTGCGAGAAGCACCTGTACCTGCAGCGCCAGTTGAGGGAGGGCCTGGGCAAGGACAAGGAGCGCGTCGATTGGGTCTGGCTGGTCACCGATGCCGCGCCCTTGCGGCCGGCCTTGCAGCAGGCGCTGTCGCAGGCCACGGTGCTGCGCGTCGATCCGGCGCGGCTCGCGCAGTGGCTGGCGCCCGCTGCGGGCCGCCAGCTCACCGACCACCTGTACCTGGTCGATCCCCTCGGCAACTGGATGATGCGCTTCCCCGCCATGAGCCCGGGCGACCTTGACACCACCGCCGCCAAGAACATCAAGCGCGACCTGGAGCGGCTGCTTCGTGCGTCGGCTTCGTGGGACGTGCCGGGACGCCAGCAGCCGTGACCATGGACATGCCCCTGTACGATCTATCCCCCGCGGTGCGCCTCATGATCATGGGTGTGTTGGTCGCGCTCGGCCCGCTGGCCTGGGTCTGGCTGCGCAACCAGCAGGCCGCGCCCGCGCGCCGCTTGCAGGCGCTGACACTGCTGACCCTCTTTCTCACCTTCGATCTGGTGGTGTTCGGCGCCTTCACGCGCCTCACGGACTCGGGCCTGGGCTGTCCCGACTGGCCGGGCTGTTATGGCCATGCCAGTCCCAGCGGCGCGCAGGCGCATATCGGGCAGGCGCAGGCGGCCATGCCCACCGGCCCCGTCACGCACGCCAAAGCCTGGATCGAGATGATCCATCGCTACCTCGCCACCGGTGTGGGCGTGCTCATCATGACGCTGGCCGCGGCCACCTGGATGCAGCGCAAGCAGCCCGGCGCGGTGATGAGTCCCTGGTGGCCGGTGGCCACGCTGGTGTGGGTCTGCATCCAGGGCGCGTTCGGTGCGTTCACGGTCACCCTGAAGCTCCTGCCCGCCATCGTCACCTTGCACCTGCTCGGGGGCATGGTCCTGCTGGCGCTGCTGTGCCGGCAGGCCGTGGTGTATGAACACGCCCAGCGCGGCACGGCGCGGCTGGCGATCACGCCCGCCGCGCGCGCGCTCCTGGTGGCGGCGGCGCTGCTGCTCTGGTTGCAGGTGGCGCTGGGCGGCTGGGTCAGCACGAACTACGCGGTGCTCGCCTGCAGGGAATTTCCCGGCTGCCAGGGAAGCTGGTGGCCCGCCATGGATTTCAGGCAAGGCTTCGAGCTGTGGCGCGAACTGGGCAAGACAGGTTCGGGCGAATTCATCGGCTTTGCGGCGCTGACGGCCATTCACTACGCCCATCGGCTGTTCGCCTATGGGGTGGTGGCGGTGCTGGGGCTGCTGGCCTGGCGGTTGTGGCGGGGTCCGTTGCACGCGCAGGCGCGATGGGTCGCGGTGCTCGCCGCATGGCAGGTGGCCACCGGCCTGTCGAACGTGATCCTTGGCTGGCCACTGGCCGCCGCGCTCGCGCACACCGCGGGCGCCGCTGGCCTGGTCGTGGTCATCACCTGGGCGCTTTGCGAAAGCACACGCGCGACGCGGCATGCGACAGCGCAGCCGCAGTACACACACCGGGAGCTTTCCGCATGAGCGCCGCCGAACCTCGGGTGATGACCGCCGCTTCGCCCTCGCGCTTCAGCCAGTTCTACGCCCTGACCAAGCCGCGCGTGGTGCAGCTGATCGTCTTTTGCGCGCTGATCGGCATGGTGCTGGCCGTGCCCGGTGCGCCGTCGTGGGCGCGCGTGCGGCTGGCGCTGATCGCCTGCGTGGGCATCTGGCTCGTCGCCGGCGCCGCCGCGGTCTTCAACTGCCTGGTGGAAAAGGGCATCGACGCGAAGATGAGGCGCACCGCCTGGCGCGCCACCGCCAAGGGCGAGCTGAGCGACTGGCAGACCCTGCTGTTCGCGGCCGTGCTGTGCGGGGTGGGCTCATGGCTGCTTTATGCCTGGGTGAACCCGCTGACCATGTGGCTGACGTTCGCCACCTTCGTGGGCTACGCGGTCATCTATACCGTGATCCTCAAGCCGCTGACGCCGCAGAACATCGTGATCGGCGGCGCCTCGGGCGCCATGCCGCCGGTGCTGGGCTGGGCCGCGATGACCGGCGATGTCGGGCCGGAGGCGCTGATCCTCTTTCTCATCATCTTCCTGTGGACGCCGCCGCACTTCTGGGCGCTGGCCCTCTATCGCGTGGAGGATTACCGCAAGTCCGGCCTGCCGATGCTGCCGGTGACGCACGGCAACGCCTTCACCCGCCTGCAGGTCTTCCTCTACACGCTGGTGTTGTTCGCGGCCTGCCTGATGCCTTTCGCCTATGGCATGAGTTCGTGGCTGTACCTGGCGGCCGCCATCGTGCTGAGTGCCGGCTTCTCGTGGTACGGGTTCCGGCTATGGCGCAACTACTCGGACGCCCTGGCGCGCCAGACTTTCCGCTTTTCCTTGATTCACCTGAGCGTGCTGTTCGCGGCGCTGCTCGTTGACCACTACATTTTCTGATGGCCATGAAACGTCGCCTCGCCCTCACCACCGTGGCCGCTGTCGCTATCGCGGCCATCACCGGCTTGGCCGCGTGCACCGACAGCAAGCCCCAGTTCAAGGCGATCGACGTGACGGGCGCTGATTACGCGAAGGACTTCCAGCTGCCCGATCACAACGGGAAAATGCGCAGCCTGAAGGATTTCCAGGGCAAGCTGGTGGTCATGTTCTTCGGCTACACGCAGTGCCCCGATGTCTGCCCGACCACGATGACCGAGCTGGCCGAAGCCAGGAAGCTGCTTGGAGCGGATGGCGAGAAGGTGCAGGGCGTCTTCGTCACCATCGACCCGCAGCGTGACACGCCCGAGGTGCTCAAGGGTTACATGGCCAATTTCGACCCGACCTTCGTTGCGCTGCGCGGCTCGCCCGAGCAGCTGGCCGCGATGGCCAAGGACTTCAAGGTGTTCTACAAGAAGGTCGAGGGCAAGACGCCCACCAGCTACACCATGGACCACTCTGCCGCCAGCTTGGTGTACGACACGCGAGGGCGCTTGCGCCTGTACACCCGCTACGGCAGCGGCGCACCGGCGCTGGCATCCGACCTGCAGCTGCTGCTCAAGCAGGGCTAGGTCATGGCGGGCCGCACGGGCGCTTGCTGATGGTCCAGCACCTGCTCGGGCGCAAGGGGGCGGCGCGCATTGCGCTGATCCCACCCGAGGTGCTGGAAGCCCTGAACGACGGCCTGATACCCACGGTCAACCTGAACGAGTTCCTGGCCCTGGACCTGGCGCGACTCACCCGCACCGTCGCCGGGCAGATCGGGCTGGACCCCCGGGATGAGCGCATCGCCGACACGCTGGCGATGCTGCCGGCCTTCAAGCCGGTGAAGCGGCACGAGCACGTGGCGCGGGCGCTGTACGACCTGACCGAGCCGCGGCAAGATCGCGATGCCATTGCGCATGCGCTGTCCGTGCATGCCAGCGATGTGGCGCGCGGCTGGGCCACGCAATGGATCATGTTCTGCGGCCTCCCGCTGGCCGGCAAGCTCAGCGCGGTGCGCCGCTTTGCCGCCGATCCGCACTTCGGTGTGCGCGAGATGGCGTGGATGGCGGTGCGTGACGAGGTGGCGGGCGCCCTGGATGAGGCGCTCGAGTTGCTGCGGCCCTGGGCGGTCGACCGCGACGCCAACATCCGCCGCTTCGCCAGCGAATCGACGCGGCCGCGCGGCGTGTGGTGCGCCCAGATACCGGCCCTGAAAGCCGAACCCTGGCGCGCCCTGCCGTTGCTGGAGCCGCTCAAGGCCGATCCCAGCCGCTACGTGCAGAACTCCGTGGCCAACTGGCTCAACGATGCGGCCAAGACCCAGCCTGCCTGGGTGGCCGGCGTGTGCGAGCGCTGGCGCCGTGAGTCGCCGCAAGCGGCCACGCAGTACATCGTCAAGCGCGCCGAACGCAGCCTGTAGCGGCTTGCCGCCCGGGCGGTGGCTTGAAGTCAGGGCGCTGCCGTCATTCCACCTTGATGCCGCGCGTGGTGATGACCCCACCCAGCAACGAAGTGTCGGCCTTCACGCGGTTGGCCAGGCCTTCCGAGGAGGTGCCGGCCACCTGCCAGCCTTGCTGGAACAGTTTCTGGCGCACTTCGGGGGAGCGCGCGATGTCGCTGATCAGCGCGGAGAGCTTGGCGACGATGGGCGCGGGCATGGATGCGGGGCCGGCGACGGCGTTCCAGATCTCCAGCTGAAACCCCTTCACGCCGCCTTCTGCCAGGCTGGGATATTCGGGCACCAGGGGGCTGCGGCCGCTGGAGGTGACGCCCACGGCCTTGAGCTTGCCGCCACGAATCTGCGCGGCGGCCAGGCCCGGCGGCAGCAGCGACAGGTGGATCTGGCCGCCGAGCATGGCGTTGATCACCTGCGGGTTGCCCGGGTAGGGCACGTGCACGGGATCGATGTTCGCCTTCGTCTTGAGCAGTTCCATGCCGATGTGGGCCACTGTTCCCACGCCGGGCGTTCCATAGCTCCACTGGTTGCCCGCGGCGCGCGCCGCCTGGAAGAACTCCTGGGCGTTGCTGAAAGGGGCACTGGCCGGCGCGGTGAGCAGCAGCGGCGCGGTGCCGATCAGGCTGATCGGCGCCAGGTCCTTGAGCGGGTCGAAGGGCGTGGCCGGGTTGAGCAGCTTCGCGATGGTCATGTTGCCGTTGATCATCACGCCGATGGTGTGGTTGTCCGTGGCCTTGGCCACGATGTCGGCGGCGATGTTGCCGCCGGCGCCGGGCCGGTTGTCCACCACCACGGGCTGGCCCAGCGCCTTCGACAGGGGCTCGGCGATGGTGCGCGCGACCAGGTCGGGCGTGGAGCCGCCGGGGAAACCCACCATCAGCCGGATCGGCTTGGTCGGCCAGGCCGCGCTTTGCGGCGTGGTGGATGTCTGGGCGAGGGAGGCGCCGCAGGCGGCGGCCAGCGCGAGCGTCAGGACGGTTCGGCGCGCAGGAAGGTGGGGCATGCTGGAGATATCCTTGGGACGGGCCCCCGAATCGGGGCGGGTCTCCCATCCTAACGCCAGCTTGCACCCGCGCCATGGGGCTGCCCGGTTGCGGCTGATCCGGCTGCTAGAAGTTGAGCGGCCGGATCAGCTTGCGGGTGTCCGCGCGCATCGCGTTCAGCGCATCCCGCAGCCATCCCAGGCTGCCTACGGCATCGAGCTCCTTGTCGGGCAGCAGCGCCACCGTCACATAGAACTTCAGGGTCGTCCCCGCGGGCAGGGCATCCGAGGGCCGCAGCCCCCCGGCCACGACCTGCTGCGCCCGGCTGAGGGCATTCTCGGTCGTGGTGGGACCTTCGAGCAGCAGCATGAAGTCGTGGTCGCCCACGCGCGCCGCAAGGTCCACGTCGGTGATGGCGTGGCGCAGCTGGGATGCGGTCACGACCAGCGCCCGATCGGCGATTTCGCGGCCGAACTCGGCGGCGATGGCCTCGAAATTGGCGATCTTCACGGCCAGCAGGGCGCAGGCGTGCTTCAGGCTGCGCGCGCGCGTGATGGTGCTTTCCAGGCGCTGCAGCAGCGTGCGGGTGTGCGCGAGCCCGGTGAGCGCGTCGTTGCGCGAGAGCGCCGCGGCCCGCACCTGCGCTTCGCGGCGGCGGCTGCCGCGCAGGCTGAGCGCGTATAGCAGGACCGGCATTTCCAGCGCCGCGCCGATGGACAGGGCATAGCGGGTGAGCGCGCTCGCGGGAATCAGGTTCAGGCCCCGCGCCAGCGGGAACAGCGCCATCACCACCACCGGCAGGAAGCCCAGCGCGATCATACGGATGTAAGGGTCTTCGCCTTGGGTCCAGACCAGCAGGATCAGGCCGATGACCACCGCCAGGGCGAGGAGGATGAGCACCAGCACCAGCGCGAGCGACGTGCGGGAGGTCAGGACGGTGTCGAGCGCCACGGCGGAAAGCAGGGCCGCGATGAGGCTCCACACGGCCAGGTCCAGCGCGCGGGAGAATCGCGCGGGCTCCGTCACGGTGCGGGCGAACCACAGCGCGGCGGCGGACGAGACGCCCGGCAGCACGAAGGTGGACACCTCGTTCCATTTCAACCACTCGTTCCACAGGTGCTGGGCGCCCACACCCAGGTAGGCCAGCTGGCCGGCGGCGAGCGTGGAGACGTACACCGCATACACCGCGAAGTTGCGGTCCCGGTACACCGCGGCGTTGGCGCCCGCCACCAGGGCGATCAGCAGCGCCAGGCCGAAGTAGCCGCCCAGAAGGAATTGCTCCCGCTCGCGTGAGGCGATCAGGGCCGCCTGGCTGTACAGCGTGACCGGGCTGGCGAAATCGACGCGCTCGTGCTCGATGCGCAGCCAGTAGCGCACCGGCTGCTGTGCCACCGGCGCGAGCTCGAAGGTGGGGAATCGGCCTGGCAGGGGCCACTGCGACACGGCCTTGCTGTCGCCGGCTTCCTGCACCACCCAGCGGCCATCCGCGGCGCGGTAGAAAAGCTGCGCGC
This sequence comes from Ramlibacter sp., assembly GCA_035476755.1. Classification (GTDB taxonomy): domain Bacteria; phylum Pseudomonadota; class Gammaproteobacteria; order Burkholderiales; family Burkholderiaceae_C; genus Ramlibacter. The sequence goes on along the minus strand of DATILF010000123.1, from coordinate 1,029 downwards.
GATCGATGCCCGAGGATTCGATCTCCAGGTACCAGCGCTGGTCGCCGGCGCCCGCTGCGTCGAACTGGATCCACAAGGCGCTGCCGTCGATGCGGTAGCTGGTGCCCGGTTGACGCAGCGACCAGGACAGGGGCGCCGCGCCGGCCTCGACCTGATCCACGGAGCGCACGCCGGTCGGGTCGATCGCGTAGAGGCTGCGGCCGTCCAGGCTGATGCGCGCGTGCTGCGCGTTGAGGGGGATGACGCGAACCGGCGGGGCGGGTTGCAGCACAGGCGTCGCAAGGATGTCCTGCGACAGGGCGGCTCCCAGGCCGGCCAGCCAAAGGAGCAAGCCCATCCCGAGCGCCCAAATGATTCTCTTGCTCCTCACCCAGCCATTCTCACAGCAATCGGCCGCGAGGGCCGCATGCGAGAAGGCCCGGGATCGCCGGGCCTTCGTTGTCTGTCTCGCCAAAGTAACGGAGGGGCCGCCGCCGGCCGCGTCACGCGTAAGCGGCCAGCGCTTTCTTCATCTTCTTCATCGCCGCCGATTCGATCTGGCGAATGCGCTCGGCACTGACGCCGTATTCGGCCGCCAGGTCGTGCAGCGTCAGCCCGCCGGAGCCGTCGTCGTTGACCTTCAGCCAGCGCTCCTCGACGATGCGGCGGCTGCGCGGATCCAGTTCCTCCAGCGCCGCCGCGATGCCGTCGCTGGCCAGCACGTCGCGCTGGCGCGATTCCATCACGGCCGTCGGTTCATGGTTGGCGTCCGCCAGGTAGGCGATCGGGCCGTAGGCATCCTCGCCGTCATCGCCCGGCGCGGGGTCGAGCATCACGTCGCCGCCCGCCATGCGGGCTTCCATTTCGATGACTTCCTCGCGCTTGACATTGAGCTCGCGGGCCATGACCTCGATCTGCGCGTCGGTCAGGCTGTCGCGGTGCGTCTGCGCATCGGCGTCGTCCTTGAAGCCCTGCTTCATCGAGCGCAGGTTGAAGAACAGCTTGCGCTGGGCCTTGGTCGTGGCGACCTTGACCATGCGCCAGTTCTTC
>DATILF010000122.1:0-2309 GCA_035476755.1 Ramlibacter sp. | reverse complement strand
GCCAATGTGCTGAAGGATGCCGAGCTGAAAAGCAAGCTGGAAGCGGCCGGCTTCGAGCCGTGGATTGGCCCGCCCGAAGTGGTCGATGCGCGCGCAAAAAAGGAGCGCGCGATGTGGGCCACCGTCACCAAGGACATCAAGATCGAATGACAGCTGCCGCGACGCCTATCCACGCGCTCTTCGATGGCTGGCTGCAACGCAACCCGCAGCGCGTATTCCTGAACCTGCGCGGCCCGGGCGGTGAGCCGGTCAGCATGACCTACGCCCAGGTCGGCGAGCTCGTCGATGCGCTACAAGCGGAGCTGCGCGTTGACGGCGTGCGCCCCGGTGACCGGGTGCTGGCGGTGGCGGAGAACTGCCCGCAGCACCTGGCCCTGATCCTGGCCTGCAGCCGGGTGGGCGCCTGGTCGTGCGGGGTCAACGCGCGCATGGCGCCGGGCGAAATCGCGGCCTTCGCCGACAAGGCCGACGCGCGAGTCCACTACTTCACCAGCGGCGTGTCCCGGGCGGCCGCCGCGCACGCCCACCGCTTCGATGCACGGGCGTCGGCGGTGGACGGCCTGCTGCGCAGTCCCGCGCGCCCCCAGGCCGTCGCCGAAACCGGCGCCCTGGCGCAGCAGGTGGCGGCGATCATCTTCACCTCGGGCACCAGTGGCACACCCAAGGGCGTGCTGATGACGCATGCGGGCGTCACGCACTTCGGCCGCATCTCCGCCGCCTCGCGCCGGCTGGGCGAGGACGACTGCTCCTACGCCTATCTGCCCATGACCCACATCTTCGGGCTAGGCACCGTGTTGGTCGCGTCGCTGTACGCCGGCGCAACGCTGCTGATGCGCACGGCGTTCGATCCCGCCGACACGCTCGACGACCTGGCCAACCACGGCATCACCCAGCTGCAGGGGCCGCCCACGCTGTTCTCGCGCCTGGTCGCTCACATGGATCTGATCGGCGTGAAGCGCCCCCCGGCGCCCAAGCTGCGCTACGTGTACACCGGCGCCGGCCCGCTGGACCTCACGCTCAAGCAGCGCGTCGAGGCCGCCTTCGGCCTGCCGCTGCACCACGGCTACGGCCTGTCCGAATACGCCGGCTCCGTCGCGCTGACGCGGCTGGGCGAATGGCGCAAAGACACCGCATCGGGTTACCAGGTCGAAGGCGCGCAGCTGCGCATCGTCGATCCGCAGAGCGGGCGCGATCTGCCCACGGGTGAGCGCGGCGAGATCTGGATGCGGGGCGTGGGCCTGATGCCCGGCTATTTCCGCGACCCGGCCGCGACGGCGGCGGTGATGCGCGAAGGCGGCTGGTATGCGAGCGGCGACCTCGGCGAAATGCAGGCCGACGGCGCGCTGTTCGTGGTCGGGCGGCTGAAGGAAATGATCATCCGATCCGGCTTCAACGTGTACCCGGCCGAGGTCGAGGCCGCACTCAACGCCTTCCCGGCCATCGAGCGCTCCGCCGTGGTCGGCCAGCCGGCATCGGATGGCAACGAGGACATCATCGCCTACGTGGAGCTGCGCGCCGGCGCGGCGCTCGACGAGGACGCCTTGCGCCAGCACCTGCGCGAGCGGCTGGCGCCCTACAAGCAGCCGGCCGTGGTTCGCACGGTGGCGCATTTTCCGATGACGGGAAGCGGGAAGGTGCTGAAGCGGAAGTTGCTGGAGATGCATCCGCCGGGGCCGGCGATCTGAAGTTGACCCCGGTACAAATCCGAAAGAAACGTTATATTGCGTCATCGGCATCGCCACCGACCGCATGGACAACGAACAAGTCAAACAGCTGCTCGTACGCATCGGCCACGAGGACCAGGCAGCGTTTCGCGAGCTGTACAAGGCGTTCAGCCGCAGGGTCTATGCCTACGTGCTCAACATGCTGAAGGACCACGCGCGGGCCGAGGAAGTCCTGGCGGACACGCTCTATGAAGTCTGGCGCCACCCCCAGCGCTTTCGCGGCGATTCCCAGTTTTCCACGTGGCTCATCGGGATCGCGCGCCGAAAGGCGCTGATGGTCTATCGCGCGCGCCGGCCCGACGAGGTGCATGGCGATCTGGAAGACATCGCGGAGACCACCGCCTCGGACACCCCTGACGGCTTTGCCGAGCTGGCGGGCAAGCAGCGGCGCGAGGGCGTGCAGCACTGCATGGGCAAGCTGTCGGATGAGCATCGCGAATGCCTGCACCTGGTGTTTTACGAGGGCATGGGCCTGGCTGAGGTCGCGGAAGTACAGAACTGTCCCGAGGGCACCGTCAAGACACGCCTGTTCCACGCCCGCCAGAAGATCAAGAATTGCCTGCAGGCTCTGCTGCGCAGCGAGGG
>DATILF010000121.1:0-14038 GCA_035476755.1 Ramlibacter sp. | reverse complement strand
CGGGCCGTGGTGCGGGCGTGGACCTCCACGTTGGCGGGGTTGTCGAACTGCTGCGGCATCCACCCGCCGGGCGTGGCGGCCAGCAGTTCCTGCGCGCGGGCGATGGAGCCCTTCATGCCCTTTTCGCGCGGCGTGAGGTCGAAGGTGGCGCCATAGGCCAGCATCAGGCGGCGGCGCTCCAGCGACATGCTGTCCGGCATCACCAGGATGATCCTGTAGCCCTTGACCGCGGCGACCATGGCCAGGCCGATGCCGGTGTTGCCCGAGGTCGGCTCGATGATGGTGCCGCCCGGCTTGAGCGCGCCCGAGCGCTCGGCATCTTCCACCATCGACAGGGCGATGCGGTCCTTGATGGAGCCACCCGGATTGCTGCGCTCGGACTTGACCCACACCGCATGGCCCGCGCCAAACAGGCGGTTGATGCGGATGTGCGGCGTGCGGCCGATGGTCTCGAGGATGTTGGCAGCTTTCATGGGGCTCCTTGGATGCGGACAAAACGCGCATTCTCGCGCAGTCTTTGCGCGGCGGGGGATAATGCGCCTGTGAAGCCCGCCAGACCGCCGCTGGTGCAATCTGGGAAACCAGGCACTGGAGGAACGTCCGGACTGCACAGGGCAGCGTAGCAGGTAACACCTGCCCACCGTGAGGTGAGGATCAGAGCAACAGAGACGAGTCGTTGCGCAAGCCCTTCGCAAGAGGGGAAGGCATGACGGGTGAAACGGGCAATCTCTACGCGCAGCAATACCAAGTAGGCACACGTCGATGGGGCCCCCAGAGTGTGCGGGTAGGTAGCACCGAGCCGTTTGGCGACAAACGGCCCAGAGGAATGGCGGTCACGCCCGGTGGCTTCGCAAGAGGCAACCAGGCGCCACAGAATCCGGCTTATCGGCGGACTTCACACTTTATTCAACAGCCCTCGGGGCGCCCGGCCTTGAGCTGCAGGGCGCGTTGCGCCGTGGCCGGATGGCTGCTGAGCAGGCTGGCGAGCGCGCTGTCGGTGGTGGCGGGCGCGGTCTCCGCGCCGCCTTCTTTCGCCTTGGGTCGGTGCGCCGCTTCCATGCCCAGCAGCAGGTCGGCCATGGGTTCGGTGGGCAGTTGCGCCTTGCGCATCAGTGCCACCGCGAAGCAATCGGCTTCGGTCTCGTGGTTGCGCCGGTAAGCCAGGCCGGTCAGCAGCGATCCGCCCATGGAAACCAGTGTGGAGACGTCCCCCAGCGCCAGACCCAGGCCCACGTTGAGCACCGCCTGCTCCACCACCATGCGGGTGGTGTGGCGATGGATCACGTGGCCGATTTCATGCGCCAGCACGCCCACCAGCGCGTCGTCACCCAGGTTCTGCTGCGCCGCGGCTTCCACCAGGCCGTCGGTCATCACGATGGCGCCGCCCGGAAGGGCGAAGGCATTGGCGCCCAGGCCCGAGCGAAACGCGAGGGACAGCTGGGGCGTGTAGCCGCTGTAGCGCTGCAGCCGTGGTTCAACCTGGCGCGCCAGCGCCTCGAAGCGCGCCCGCAATTGCGCCTGCCGCGCGGCGGGCAACTTGCTGGGCTTGAGCATCTCCTGGTCGAGGTCGTGCAGGGCACGCTGCGACAACGCCGCCTCCCAATCCAGCGGCACTTGCCGGGTGATTTGCGTGGCGGCCCAGGGTGTGCCCCAGCGGTAGAAGCCGCCCAGCGCGATGACGGCGAGAACCAGCACCCCGAGGAACACCGGCCAGCGGGTCTGCATGCGCTGTGAGAGCGGGGGGCGGCCGCCGGCGGCCGCGAGCGCTGCCTGCCACGCCGCGGCATCATCGATTTCCAGGGTGCCTTCCTGGCGCAGGTCAACCGCCAGCGTGCGCGGCGCGCGGCCGGTACTCCAGGCCTCGGGCCAGCCCACCTGCGCGTGGCCCAGTTCGAGCATCCGCCGGGGCGCCACCAGTTCATGGATGCGCAAGGCCGGGCCATCCGGCGCCGGCTGCAGGCTGACCAGCACCGCGCGCGGCTGGCTGCTGCGGCCGTCGAACCAGCGTCCGCGCAGGGGTTCGGTCACGTGCGCGGCCTCAGCCGACGAGGTCGAGCCCGACGGCGTCGGCCAGGGCATCGCCCAGGCCGTCCTGCTGCTTGACGAGCTGGCCGACCAGCTGGTCGAGCCCGCCCTTCACATGCAGCGTGACCGACTCGGTCTTCATGCGGTACTCGCTGACCATGGCGAAGGGCCGGTAGAACCCCAGCGTGACCAGGGTGAAGACCATGTTGCGCACGCGAAGCATGACATAGCGTTTCGCCTTCAGCTTGCACTTGAAGCGGGCGATCTGGCTCACGCCCACGTTGTTCCACACCAGCTGGAACATGCGCGCCTCGCGGTAGGCCCGTGCGGGAGCCGAAATGAGGAACAGGCCGAAGACGAAGGCCACCACGGCGGCGATCATGGCCAGCACGGCCGCGAGCCCCGCTGCCTTGCCGCCGCCCAGCGAGCCAACAACGGTGCCCGCCATGACGGCGACCACGCCGATGAGCACGGCGAAAACGACAAGGCCGGCCAGGAACACGCCCAGGGTGGCCAGCCAGATGCGCACGAAGTCGCGGTACACCGGCTTCCAGCGCCCGGCCTGCGCGCCGATGAAGGCGCGCGACACCAGCAGGCTCTTGTAGTTGAATTCCACGCGGATGATGCACAGGAAGGTGACAACCAGCCCGGCCACGGGCAGCAGCCAGGCCAGCGGCGGCACATCCGGCAGTTCGGGCATGCCCGCGGCCCGGCTGGCGGGCGCCTCGCCCGCCAGCAGGCTGAAGCCGGCGACCACCGCGATCCAGGTGATTGCGATGGCGAACATAGGCCAGCTTGCCTTGTACACCTCACCCCAGCGCGCGGCGAACTGCAGCCGCACGCCGCGCCAGCGCGTGGCGCCCAGGCGAAAGCGCATGGCGCTGGCCCAGAAGTAGGGCGCGAGCGCCGCGCCCGCCAGTATGAACAGCGACACGGCGGCGTCCTGGCCGGTTTCGGCCGCCAGCTTGAAGGCGATGTAGATCACCACCAACAGCAGGAAGCCGAACACCATCTTGCGCTGCTGCGCGGTGAATTCGAGCGGGCTGCCGGCCACCAGGGTGTGGCTGTAGAAATACTGGGCGGTGCGGCGGCGCGCGAACGGCGTGTAGAAGCCGAGCGTGACGATGCCCAGGAGCAGGTTGACGATCCATACCCGGAAGAATTCGCCGCCGGAGCCGGAGAATTCCAGCCGGAAGGGCTCGATACCGGGGCCGAAGCCGCGCGTATCGATGCGATGGGCCGACGGGTCCGCCGCGCGGGCGACCGTCCCCAGCGGCGTGCTGTCCATCTGCATCTGTGTTTCCCTCCTGCTGCGTGAAAAACCAGTGTATCAGCGGTAACCGGCCTAGAACTTCTCGCCCGGCTGCAGATACCGCCATTGGGAGGGCGCCAGGCCCGCCATCGGCAGCCGGCCGATGCGGATGCGCCGCAGCGCCCGCAGGCGCAAGCCCACCTGCGCGCACATCCATTCGACCAGGCCCGGCGGAATGCCCTTCACCGCGAACCGCAGGCGCGTCTCGCTCTGCCAGCTGGCTTTCACCGGCGGCAACGGCCGGCCTTCGAACGCCAGGCCGTGGCAGAGCAGCGCCAAGCCACCGGGCGCGATCGTGCCCGAGACTTCGGCCACCAGTTCCTGTTCGGTCAGCAGCGCGTCCTCGGTCAGCTTGCGGATCACGCGCCCGTCCTGGCTGTACACGGCCAGCCCGCTGGCCGGTGGCGGCAGGGGCAACAGCGGCTTCCAGTGGGCGAAGTGCCGCTTCACGCTGCGGATGCCCGAGGTGTCGCCGGGGCTGCGGTTGGCGGGGGTGAGCAGATTCTGCACATCGTCGTAGGGCACGCCCATCGGCTTGTGCAGCAGGAACGTGACGGGTTCCAGCGCGTCCGCCGTGGCCTGGGGGTCGAGCTCGACCCGCTGGTTCGTGACGCGGAACTGCGGCTCCTCGACCACCGCGCCATCCACCCGCACCCAGCCGCCTTCGATGTACTGCTCGGCTTCGCGGCGCGAGCAGGGCACCATGGCCGCCACGTGCTTGGCCAGCCGGATGGATTCGGTCATTGCGCCAGGCCCAGGGCCTCGATGCGCTGGACGTGCGCGAGCAGCGAGCGCTTGGCGACGGGCCACATACGCGGCGGCACGTCGGCGTAGGCCAGCTCGACCCAGTCGTCCAGGCCGCCTTCGGGGAGCGCCTGCATCGCCGCGATGATGCGCGCTTCGCGCTGCAGCCGATGAGATTTCAAGTGGGCGATGGCCTGCACGGCGAAGCCCAGCACGTGGCCGTGGGCCGGCAAGATGAACTCGATGCCATGGGCACCGCAAGCGGCCGTCAGGGCGTCGAGCGAGTCGAGGTAGGCCGACATGTCGCCATCCGGCGGGTCCACCACGGTGGTGCTGCCGTTGAGGATGTGGTCGCCCGAGAACAGCAGGCCGTCTTCGACGAGCACCAGGCACAGGTGGTTGGCGGCGTGGCCGGGCGTGTGGATGACCTTCAGCGTGTGGCGCGCGCCCGCGCCTTCCAGCACCAAGGACTCGCCGTCCGCCAGCACGCGATCGGGCGTGAATTCGCTGGCGGGGCGCGCTGTGGCTGCAGAGGGCAGCCCGAGGATCGGCGGCCTGGTGGCACACAGGGCCTGCAGGGGCCGGGCGCCCGGCGAATGGTCGGCATGCGAATGCGTGCAGACGATCATGCGGATGTCGCCTCCCGCCGCGCGCCACAGCCGCTCGATGTGCTCGGGCTCGTGGGGGCCCGGATCGATGGCGATGTAGCCCGTGCCGGGGTCGCCGACGAGGTAGCTGTTGGTGCCCGGCCCGGTCATCACGCCAGGATTGGGCGCCGTGACGCGCGTGACGTTCTTCAGCAGCGGCACCGCCTGGTCGCAGCGCCAATCCAGGTGATGCACCAGCTGCCCGTCCGGGCTGACCAGCGCCAGTTCGCCGAAGGGCATGTCGTGCTCCATGTAGCGCACGTCCGCGCCGTTGACGAAACCGGCACGCGGGCAGCTGGTCCACAGGGGCTGCTCGCTCGCGCAGGCGTCGAGCACCTCATCGACCGCATGGAACCGGGCCAGACGCTCCAGCGTGCGGATGGTCGGGAAGATCATGAAGAAGCTGCCGGCCTTGTGGCGCGCCAACGCGTCGTCCGGCCGCACCCACACGGGTTCGAACTGTTCGGCCTCGTCGGCCACGGGGGACTGGTCTTGCGGCATGCGGGCGACCAGGAAGGGCACGTCGAAGCGGCGCGGCAGGTCGCGGTCGGTGATCCAGTGGGCCAGCACGAACACCTGGTCGGCCGATAGCGTGAGCCCGTGCGCCTGGCATTGCGCAACGAAGGGCTGGTGCCGGTCCAGCGCGGCAATGTCGGCGGCGCCGGCGGCGCGCCCGTCGGCGTGGCGCGCGAGCAGGATGCCCAGCTCCTCGAAGCTTTCGCGGATGGCGGCAATGGCTTGCGTGAGGTGCAGGTCGGGTTGGGTGGGCCGGCGGGCGGCGAAGGCATGGGCGGCCGTATCGGCCGCATCGATGCCTCCGCCGGGGAAGACGTAGGCGCCGGGGGCAAAGCTGGCGTTCGCGGAGCGGCGTGTCATGAGCACCTCGATGCCCGCCTCGCTGTCGCGCAGCAGGAGCACCGTGGCAGCGGGGCGCGTGGGCGCCGGCTCGCGCTGGGGGTGGAGAAGTTGGGATGATCGGACCATCCCCGCATTATCCGCAGCGTGCGGGATTATCCGCGCGCTTGCGCGGATAATCCCGCCATGCGTATCCGTTTCACCAAGATGCAGGGCGCGGGCAACGACTTCGTCGTGCTCGACGAGACGCGCGGCCCGCTGCGGCTCAGCCCCCGCCAGTACCAGTTCCTGGCCGACCGGCACTACGGCATCGGCGCCGACCAGGTGCTTTCGGTGCGGCCCTCGCCCGCGCCGGGCATCGACTTCGAATACGTGATCCACAACGCCGATGGCGGCGAGGTGGAGCAATGCGGCAACGGCGCGCGCTGCTTCGCCCGCTACGTGCGCGACAAGGGCCTGACCACTCGCGACAGCGTGAAGGTGCGAACCGTGTCGGGCGTGATCGAGCCGCGCCTGAATGCCGACGGCCGCGTGACCGTGGACATGGGCTTGCCGGTGTTCGATCCCACGGCGGTTCCCTTCGATGCGGCCGGTCTCTCGCCCCTGGCCGATGGCGGCTGGGAGAAGTGGCACCTGGTGCTCGGACCGCACGCCGATTCCCCCACCGTTGCCGTGGCGATTGTCTCCATGGGAAACCCGCATGCGGTGCAGGAAGTGCCCGATGTGGATGCGGCGCCCGTGCGCACCCAGGGCCCGCTCATCGAAAACCACTCCCGCTTTCCGAACCGGGTGAACGCGGGCTTCCTGCAGGTGGTTGATCGTTCCAGCGTGCGCCTGCGCGTGTGGGAGCGCGGCGCCGGCGAGACGCTGGCTTGCGGCACCGGCGCTTGCGCGGCCGTGGTGGCGGGCATCCGGCTGGGCCGCCTGGACCGTAAGGTCGATGTGCACACGCGCGGCGGCCTGCTCACCATCGAGTGGGCCGGTGACGGCGCGACGGGAATGGCGCCGGTGCTCATGACGGGCCCGGCGGTCACCGTGTTCGAAGGCGAAATCGAGGTACCCGACACACTATGAAAACCGATGCCATGAATCCGATCACCGAAGACGATATCGCCAATTACCTGGCGAACACGCCGGATTTCTTCACCCGCCACGCCGAACTGCTGGCTTCGGTGCAACTCACCAGCCCGCATGGCAACCGTGCCGTGAGCCTGCAGGAGCGCCAGGCCGAGATGCTGCGCGAGAAGATCAAGGCGCTGGAGCATCGCATCATGGACATGGTGCGTCACGGCAACGAGAACGTCATCATCGCGGACCGCCTGCATCGCTGGGCGCGCAACCTGTTCCAGGTGCAGTCGGGGCGGGCCTTGCCCGCGACCATCGCCACCGAGATCCGCTCGCAGTTCATGGTGCCCCAGGTCGCGATCAAGGTCTGGGACGTGGACAGCCGCTACGGGGGCGAGGCCTTCGCCGAGGGTGTGAGCGAAGACGCCAAGACCTTTGCGTCTTCGCTCACCCAGCCTTATTGCGGCGTGAACTCCGGCTTCGAAGCCGTCAACTGGCTGGATGACACCGCCATGGCGATGTCGCTCGCGCTCATTCCCCTGCGCGAGGGCGCCGCCAATGGCACAGGCCCTGCTTTCGGGATGCTGGTGCTGGCCTCGCCCGACCACCAGCGCTTCCAGAGCGGCATGGGCACGGACTTCCTGGAGCGCATCGCCGAACTCGCCAGCGCCGCCCTGCTGCGGCTGCGCCCGAGGTAGGGGCGGCGCAGTGGCTTCAGCCACAAGCGTGGGGGCCATACTTACCAGCGACGCTGGGCTGGTCGAGCAGTACCTGGAGCATGTGCGGGTCGAAAAGCGGCTGGCCGCGCGCACGGTGGAACTCTATGCGTTGGACCTGCAAAAGCTCAGCGACAACGCGTCCAAGGCCGGCGTGGCGCTCACGCGCGTCCAGAATGCCCACATCCGCCGCTGGGTGGCGCAGATGCATGGCGCGGGTCGCAGCGGGCGTGGCATCGCGTTGATCCTGTCTGGCTGGCGCGGCTTCTACGTCTGGCTCGGGCGGCAAGGCCTGGTAGTCAGCAATCCGGTGCAGGACGTGCGCGCGCCCAAGGCGCCCAAACCGCTGCCCAAGGCGCTCAGCGTCGATGACTCGGTGCAGCTCGCGACCTACGGGAACGAGGACGCCGACCCTTGGCTCGAGGCGCGCGACGCGGCGATGGTCGAACTGTTGTACGGCTGCGGCCTGCGCGTGGGGGAAATGGTCGGCCTGGATGCGGTGGCCAGCGCCGGCGCCCGCGGCTGGATCGACACGGACGCCGCCGAAGCCCACGTGCTGGGCAAGGGCAGCAAGAGGCGCACCGTGCCGGTGGGCGGCAAGGCGATGGAAGCGCTGCAGGCGTGGCTGGCCGTGCGTGAGCAAGGTCTGCGCGAACCCCAGCCCGCACTCTTCGTGGGCCGGCACGGCACGCGGCTCACGGCCCAGGCGATGTGGCAGCGGCTGAAGCGCCGCAGCCTGCTGGCCGGTCTGGCCACGCCGGTGCATCCCCACATGCTGCGCCACTCTTTCGCCAGCCACCTGCTGCAGTCCAGCGGCGACCTGCGCGCCGTGCAGGAGTTGCTGGGCCACGCGAACATCACGACGACGCAGGTGTACACGCGGCTGGATTTCCAGCACCTGGCCAAGGCGTATGACGCGGCCCATCCGCGTGCGCATCGTTCGAAGCGGTAGACGCTCAGCTGCGCAGCGAAAACACGGCCCGCTTGCTGTCCGCGGGCACGGCCGCGAGCAGCGCTTCCAGCCGTTCCAGGGTGAGCTGGGCATCGGCGCGTTCGGTGGGCACCAGAGTCTGGGCGACGCGCACCTGCGCCACCCACTCGATCGGCTTGTTCTTGAAGGGCATCAGGCAGCGGGCGACCACGCGAGGGCCCGCCGAAGCGGCGTCCTGCGCCGATAGCGGTCCTTCGATCAGCATGCCGAAGCGCAAGTCGGAGAGGCGGGCCACGCCATCGATTTCGCGGGCGGCAGCGAGCAGCCGGCCGGCCACGCGCAAGGGGAGTTCCTCGGCCGAACGCGCACCGAAGTCGCGCCGGATCTGTTCGATGTTCACCACGTCCACGAGGAGCACCGCGCTTTCGTACTTCAGCCGTCGCGAGCGCGCCATCATGCGCGCGAGGCGTTCCTTGAACACCTCCCCGTTGATCAGGCCGGTGGCCGGGTCGATGCGGTCCAGGCCATGGATGCGGCGGTTGTGCTCGCGCCGCTGCTGGCTGCGCAGCATCAGCAGCACCAGCAGCACCGGCAGTTCCAGGGCGATGCCCACCTGCATCCCGTGCAGGGTCAGGAAGCTGACCGGGATGAGCCCGGCCACGCGCGCCAAAGGAAACGCCGAGCCGATCACCACGGGTAACGATGCGGCCAGCAGCCCGAGGGCGTAGCGGTCGCCGCGCCGCGCGGCCCAGATGATCGAGAGCGGGCCTATCACGCAGGCCAGCACTACATACGGCACCAGCAGCAGGACACGGTGAGACGGCTCCACCAGGATGATGCCGGCGGCGACGGCGATCGATAGCAGCGTGAGCCCGGCAAGCACCCGGTGCAGCAGGCGCGAGCGCTGCGGCATCGACACCACGGCGGAGAAGAACCACATCTGCGAGCCCACGGCCAGCACAGGCAGCACCAGAGGGGCGAGGTCGCTCCACCAGGGCCAGTGGGGCCAGAGATGGAGGCCGCCAATGCCGGTCATCGCGGCCTGGCTCAGACCCATCAGCGCCACACTGAGGGCATAGAAGCCATAGGCGCTGTCGCGCAGAGAGACCGCGCTCAGGACGCCGACCGCCACCGCCAGCCCGGCCAGGCCGAAGTAGATGCCCAGGATCAGGGAGGTGCGCTGTTCGCGGCGGCTCAGGTAGCTTTCGCTCACGAAGGACAAGGGGGCGCTGAAGCTGTGCGGGTTGCTCACCCGCAGCAGGAACTTGCGCGGCTCCTCGGCGGAAACGGTTACCGGCAGCAATGGGTGCCGGTGGGGCACCGGCCAATCGGCCACGGCCAAGGTGTCGCCGGCGGATTGCGCCATCCATTGGCCGATACTGTCCTGGGTGTACAGAGTGACATGGTTCACCCCGGTATAGGGAATCTCCAGGTACCAGCGCTCGGCGTCCGGCGCGGGCGGGATGGTGAAGCGCAGCCACAGGGCATTGCGCGTGCTGAGGGGGTAGATGGCGCCCCCACCCGTGGGCGCCCAGGCAATGGACGGATCGGTCGCCACCTGGTCCGGGGTGGCCTGTCCGCCGGGGTCGATCCAGGCGTCGCCCCAGTCCAGCAGGCCCACGGGCTGGTGCGCGGCGTCCAGGTCGAGCACCGTGCGCGCCCACGATGGGAAGGCTGCCGCCAGCATTGCCACCAGCAGTACAGCCGCGACCAGCAGTTTGCGCCCGCCTTCCATGAACCCCATCGTCAGCATACTCATCAGGCCCGATTGTGCGCCCAGTGCCTCAGCCGCTATTTTCCCCATGGCGACAGGGCGAACGACAATACCCGCCATGAAGACGATTCGGCTCAAGGAAGGCAAGGAACGCTCGCTGCTGCGGCGCCACCCGTGGATTTTTGATTCGGCCATCGCCAAGGGGGGTGGCGACGCGGGCGAGACCGTGCGGGTGGACTCGCACGATGGCAAGTTTCTGGCCTGGGCGGCATTCAGCCCGGCTTCGAAGATCCGCGCCCGGGTGTGGAGTTTCGACGAGGGGCAGCGTATCGATGCCGCCTTCCTGGCGGCCGCCTGCGGGCGGGCGATCCGCGCCCGGGCCCGCTTCGACATTCCCAGCGACGGGCTGCGGCTGGTGCATGGGGAGTCGGACGGCCTGCCGGGCCTGATCGTCGATCGCTACGGCGACACGCTGGTGGCGCAGTTCCTGTCGGCGGGGGCCGAGCGCTGGAAGCCGGTACTGGCCGATGCGTTGCTGAAGGAAACGGGGCTGGCACGCCTGTACGAGCGGTCGGACACCAGTTCGCGGCCGCTGGAGGGGCTGGAGCCCGTGGCCGGCTGGCTGCGCGGGGAGGGCGCCACGGCGCTGACCCTGCGCGAACATGGCTGGCAACTGACCCTGGACGTGGCGAGCGGCCACAAGACCGGCTTCTACCTGGACCAGCGCGACAGCCGGGGCAAATTTGCGCAGTACACCCGCCGCCTGGGTTTCCAGCGCGTGCTCAACTGCTACTGCTACACGGGGGGCTTTACCGTGGCCGCACTGGCCGGCGGCGCCGCCCATGTCACCTCCATCGATTCCTCGGGCCCGGCCCTGGAGCGGGCCCGCGCCCACGTGGCGCTCAATGGTTTCGATGCGGCGCGCACCGATTTCCTGGATGCCGACGTGAATGCCAGCCTGCGCCGCTTTATCGAGGAGGGCCGGACATTCGACGCCATCGTGCTCGACCCGCCCAAGCTGGCGCCGACGGCCGCGCACGCCGAGCGCGCCGCCCGGGCCTACAAGGACATCAACCGGCTGGCCCTGAAGCTGCTGGAGCCCGGCGGCGTGCTGTTCACGTATTCCTGCTCGGGCGGCATCAGCGCCGACCTGTTCCACAAGATCGTGGCTTCGGCCGGTGCGGACGCCGGGGTGGACGGCTATATCGGTGAACGGCTGGGCGGGGCGCCCGACCACCCCATGACGCTGGCCTTTCCCGAGGGGGAATACCTCAAGGGGCTGGTGGTCGTGCGCAAGTAGCCCCCCAGCCGCGCGCCGGTGATTTGCCCGCTAAACTGCCCCACCTCCGAAGTTTTTGGGTTCCACCATGAGTCTCATCCCCGCCACCATCCTCACGGGCTTTCTCGGTTCCGGCAAGACCACGCTGCTCAAGCGCGTGCTGCAGGAAGCCCACGGCCAGAAGATCGCCGTGATCGAAAACGAGTTCGGCGAGGAAAACATCGACAGCGACATCCTGGTCGCCGATACCACGGAGCAGATCATCCAGATGAGCAACGGCTGCATCTGCTGCACCATCCGCGAAGACCTGCGCACCACCCTCCAGGACCTGGCCGCCAAGAAGCGCAAGGGCCTGCTGGACTTCGAGCGGGTGGTGATCGAAACCACCGGCCTGGCCGATCCTGGCCCGGTGGCCCAGACCTTCTTCATGGACGACGAGATCGCCGAAACCTACCTGCTGGACTCCATCCTCACGCTGGTGGACGCCAAGCATGCCGCCCAGCAGCTCAATGACCGGCAGGAGGCGCGCCGCCAGGTGGGCTTCGCCGACCAGATCTTCATCAGCAAGACCGACCTGGTGGCCCAGGACGAGACCGATGCCCTGATCCACCGCCTGAAGCACATGAACCCCCGGGCGCCGCAAAAGGCGGTGCATTTCGGCGAGGTCGCGCTGTCGGAGGTGTTCGACCTGCGGGGCTTCAACCTGAACGCCAAGCTCGATATCGACCCGGACTTCCTGAAGGAGGAGGGCGAGCATGGCCATGACCACGGCCATGAGGACCCCGGCCACGAGCATGGCGAGCATTGCGACCATCCCTCGCACGGGCATGAGGGCCACGGCCATCACCACCACCATGACGACGACGTCAAGAGCTTCGTGTTCAAGTCCGGCCGTGCGTTCGATCCGGCCAGGCTGGAGGACTTCCTGGGTGCCATCGTCAATATCTACGGCCCCAAGATGCTTCGCTACAAGGGCGTGCTCCATATGCAGGGCACCGACCGCAAGGTGATTTTCCAGGGGGTCCACCAATTGATGGGCAGCGACCTGGGGCCCGTGTGGGGCGCGGACGAGCAGCGCGGCAGCAAGATGGTCTTCATCGGCATCGACCTGCCCAAAGATATCTTTCTGCAGGGGCTCGAGCAGTGCCTCATTTAGGTTAGGCTTGCGCGTTTTGCGAACTCTGACCCGGGGCCCCGATGATTGTCTCGATTCTGCAACTGATGGCGTTTCCCTTTGCCAAGTCCTTGCGGCTACACGACGGTGAAAACCCCAACAGTGAGCGCCGGGCACCCGACAATCAGGGTATAACTCGCATTCATGAAGGTGATCGAGCAACAGAACAAGGAAGTAGGACAGCGGGCCCGCGGCTGGTTCATGCTGACGCCGCTGCTGCGAGGAGACCGGAAGTGAAGCCTCAACCCAAGGTGGCCGCCAAGTCGGGCAAGCCGGCCGCCCAGGCCGGCAAACCCGCCGCCAAGGCCAAGGCGGCCGTCAAGGCTGCGCCCAAGGCTGTGAAGCCGGCGGCCAAGCCTGCCGCCAAGAAGGCTGTCGCCGTCAAGGCGCCGGTCAAGAAGGCGGCTGTGAAAGCCCCCGCGAAGAAGGCGCCAGCCAAGGCGATCCAAACCATAACCAAGAAAACCACTTCCGCGCCCAAGGCGGCGCCGGCGTCCAAGCCGGCTTCCGTGGCGGTCGCGGCCCCCAAGCCCAAGGCGGGCGCCGCACTGGCGCCGGCCAAACCCGCGCTCCCGCGTGCCATGCCGCCCCGCCCCGATGCCGCCACCCTGACGGCCGAACCGGCGCGGGCCACGAAACCCTCCGCGCGGCTGGCGCAGATCACGGTGCCTTCCATGGCGCAATCCGTGGCCTCGACCGCCGCCAAAGCAAGCTATACCCAGACCATGTCTCCCTCCGTCCTCACCCCCCCGCCCCTGGTCGCCATCAAGAAAGACCCCAAGCTCGCCAACAACTGGAAGAGCAAGCCGGTCGAAGAACTCACCGACGCCGAAGTGCTGGCCATGCCGGACTCGGAGTACATGAACGAGAAGCAGATGGCGTTCTTCCGGCTGAAACTGGCCCAGCTGAAACAGGAAATCCTCAACAGCGCGGGCGAAACCACCGAGCACCTGCGCGAGGACACCGTGATCGTGCCGGACCCGGCCGACCGCGCCACCATCGAGGAAGAGCACGCGCTGGAACTGCGCACCCGCGACCGCGAGCGCAAGCTGCTCAAGAAGATCGAGCAGTCCATCGGCCGCATCGACGCCGGCGATTACGGTTACTGCGACGAGACGGGCGAGCCGATCGGCGTCGGCCGCCTGCTGGCGCGACCCACGGCCACGCTGTCCCTGGAGGCTCAGCAACGCCGGGAACTCAAGCAGAAGATGTTCGGGGACTGAAGCCCGGCGTCTGAGCCTCTTCACCGCTTCCGAAAGCACCACCCACACTACCCGCCATGCCGCCGAAGGAAGAAAGTACCGGCCTGCTGTCCAAGGTAGTGAAGTTCGTCAAGAATCCGACGACGAATTGGGCTGACCTCGATCAGCAGGAGACCGACCGCGAGAGCAGCTACTCCAAGCAGATGCTCAAGGAGATGATCGAGCGCAAGCGCCGCAACGACTTCGTGCGCAAGCGCGAGTTCGACATGCTGCGCAAGATCCGCCGCGAGGGCTTCCCGGCCGACGGCTCGGCCGGCCTGCAGGGCAGCGACCTCGACGACTCCGACCAGCGCATCGGCGGCGTCGAGCGCCCG
>DATILF010000120.1:0-2721 GCA_035476755.1 Ramlibacter sp. | reverse complement strand
TCGTGCTCTGGGCCATCAGCGTGGGCGTCCCTGCGTTGCCGCTGGATGCGATCCGCGCGGCGAGCGCCGCCGGCGTGCCATTGCTCGGCATCGGCATCACCCTGATCGGCTTCCTGAATGCGCGCCGCACCGCCCGCGTCGTGACGGTGGAGATCGCCATCCCCGGGCTGCCGGCCCCGCTCGCGGGCTTCACCATCGTGCAGATCAGCGACATCCACGTCGGCCCCACCATCCGCCACCGCTATGTGGAAGGCATCGTGGAGGCCGTGAACCGGCTCCAGCCCGACCTGGTGGCCATCACCGGCGACCTGGTGGATGGCTCCGTGGCCGAGCTGGCCGCGCAGGTGGCGCCGCTGGGCCGGCTGGTGTCGCGACACGGCAGTTTCTTCGTCACGGGCAACCACGAGTACTACTCGGGCGTCGGGCCGTGGCTGGCGGAGTTGAAACGGCTGGGCATCCGTGTGCTGCTCAACGAGCACGTGGTGATCGAGCGTGACAGCGCCCAGCTCGTCCTGGCGGGCGTGGCCGATTTCTCCGCCGGCTACTTCGAGGAGAGCCACCGCAGCGATCCCCAGGCGGCGCTGGCGGGCGCCCCGAACAGCGCGGGCGCCAGGGTGCTGCTGGCCCACCAGCCGCGCAGCGCGCCGGCCGCGGCCAGCGCCGGGTTCGACTTGCAGCTGTCGGGCCACACCCACGGCGGACAGTTCCTGCCCTGGACGTACTTCGTTCGCTTCCAGCAGCCCTTCACGGCCGGGCTGCACCGGGTGGGGCGCATGTGGGTCTATGTCAGCCGTGGCACCGGGTACTGGGGGCCGCCCAAACGCTTCGGCGCGCCTTCCGAAATCACGCAAGTGCGCCTGGTGGCGTCAGCCGTCTGATTCCTACACGGAGGCGGGTAGTTGTCCGACATGGCTGAGGTTGGGGCAGGCCAAAAACTGCCTGTATGGCACGCCCCGCATCCCTTTCCACCCCCCTCACAGGCGCACGCGCCAGCAACGTCAACTACTTCGGGGCCGCGCGTTGCCGCCGCAAGTTCGAGCTGTTCTATCCGGGCGGCTTCCAGGACGATACCTACCAGGTGGCCGAGCGCTCGTACAAGGAGCGCGCCCACCTCGAGTGGCAAGCCGAGTTGGGCGCGACCGACTTCCGCAAGCTGCTGGCCCGCGGCGAGTTCCGCCAGGTCGCCGACATCGCCGTGCGCATCGAGTCGCGCACCAACCTGCTGTACTCGTTCGAGAAGATGGCGCTGCGCGACGCCGTGAAGACCCCGGCCGGCGCGCGGCTCTTCGCGACGGAGCTCTACGCCTTCCTGTGGGGCCGCGGCTCGCCGCAGCGCAAGTTCGAGGACTGGGTCCAGGCGGTGGCCGACCTGCCGCGGCGCCAGACCCGCGTGCTCACCTGGCCGCTGGTGACGGTGTTCGGCTTCATCGCCCGGCCGGACCGGCACCTGTTTTTGAAGCCGATGGTGACCCGCCGGGCCGCGCAGACCTACGGCTTCGATTTCCAGTACCACTCGCAGCCGTCGTGGCCGGTGTACCAGTCGCTGCAGACCTTCGCGCACATCATCCGGCGCGACCTGGACCGCAAGCCCGGCTTCAAGAGCCGCGACATGATCGACCTGCAGTCGTTCATCTGGGTTCAGGGGTCGGAGGAGTACGAACCGTAGAGCGCTGGCGGCCGGGTCTTTCCCGGCGCGCTAGCGCGGTGCGAACTGCTCCGAACCCACCAGGCCGATCTTGGTGAGGCCCAGCCGCTGGGCGCTGGCCAGCGCGGCCGCCACCGCTTCGTATTTGGCCCGCGGGTGGGGCCGCAGGTGGATTTCCGGCGGTTCCGCCTGCACTGACGCCGCCTGCAGCTTCGCCTCCAGGTCGGCCCGCCCCGCCAGGACCTGGCCGTTCCAGAGGAACGCGCCACCGGGCGTCACTTCCACCTGCACCACCTCCGGGGGCACCGGCGGCACCGGTGCATTGCGGCCGGGCATCTCCAGGTTGACCGAGTGCAGCTGGATCGGGATGGTGATGATGAGCATCACCAGCAGCACCAGCAGCACATCGACCAGCGGTGTGGTGTTGATGTCGGCCATCACCTCGGGCTCGCTCTCGGTCCCGGCGCGGATGTGGATGCCCATGGCTAGTTCTGCTCCCCCGGCGGCTCGGTGATGAAGCCGATGCGCGCGATGCCGGCCTGCTGGGCCGCATAGACCACCTGGCCGATGCCCTGGTAGTCGGCCCGGGCGTCGCCGCGGATGTGCAGCTCGGGCTGGGGCTGGGCATTGGCCACCAGGCCCAGGCGGAACTGCAGGTCTTGCGGCGTGGCCACCGGCGCGTCGAACCACCAGATGCGGCCTTCGGCGTCGACCGTGACGATCACGTTCTCGGGCCGGGTCTCGCGCGCCTGGTTGGGCTCGCGCGGCAGCGTGACCGCGATCGAGCTGTTGACCACCGGGATGGTGATCAGGAAGATGATCAGCAGCACCAGCATCACGTCGACCAGCGGCGTGGTGTTGATCTCGGCGATCAGCGCGTCGCCGTCCTGGGCCTGCTTGTAATTGATCGCCATGCTTATGTGGCCCCCACGCTTGCCACTTCGTGTGCTGCGCTGCCCCCCGAGGGGGCCCTCGCGCCTTGGGGCGGCCCGGCGGCGCTCAAGGTTCGCTTCATACTAAACCGGCTGCTTGTGGCCGGCAGCGAGCAATACGGTGTGCAGGTCGGAGCCGAAGGC
>DATILF010000119.1:0-5568 GCA_035476755.1 Ramlibacter sp. | reverse complement strand
GCGGCTTGCGCCATCGCATTGCTGTCAAGAAGGGTGGTGAACATCGCAATCTCCCTGGCCATTCGCCTCGAAACACATCGCCTCGAGGCATGTACCGATGAGACGGCTTGGGGGAGTTGCCGCATTAGGGGAAAGGTGCGTGCGGCCTTAGGGGATCCGGCAGCGGGGTTAGGGCGGATGCCTAAGGGGCAGGGGGGCTATCCACTACCGCCCATGGGGAATTCCATGTACGCGGGGCCCTGCCCCAAGGCCCGCTTGACACAGATCAAGCCTCACCGGGGGCTGCAGGCGAAGAATGGGCCGTCCGGCGTGGGGCTGGCGTGGTTCTGGAGTTCTTCAAGGAGACGCTGCATGAAGGTGGCCCTGTTCATCCCCTGCTATATGGACGCTTTCTTTCCCGAAGTCGGCGTCGCCACCCTGGAACTGCTGGAGCGCTTCGGTTGCGAAGTGGTCTACCCGCTGGACCAGACCTGCTGCGGCCAGCCCATGGCCAACAGCGGCTGCCATGAGGACGCGAAAGGCACCGAGGCGCTGTTCGCGAAGAACTTCGCCGGTTTCGATTACATCGTGACGCCATCGGGCAGCTGCTGCCACCAGGTGCGCGAACACATGACGGCCATCGAGCAGACGCCGCAGGTGCGGGCCGTGCGCCGAAACACCCATGAGCTGGTCGAGTTCCTGCACGACGTGCTGCACGTGCGCGACTTCCCCTGGGCGTCCTTTCCGCACAAGGTAGGTCTGCACATCGGCTGCTCCACGCTGCGCGGCCTGCGCGAGGCGAGTACGTCCGAGATCGACGAGCCCGCCTTCAATAAACCGCGAGAACTGCTCTCGCGCGTCAAGGGCATCGAGTTCGTGCAGCCCGAACGCCCCGACGAGTGCTGCGGCTTCGGCGGCACCTTCTCGGTGTTCGAGGAGCCGGTGTCCGCCCGCATGGGGCTGGACAAGGTGAATGACCACAGCCGCGCAGGCGCCGAATACATCGTCTCGCCCGACATGTCCTGCGTCATGCACCAGCAGGGCTGCGCCCGCCGCCAGGGCCTGCCGCTGAAGTTCATCCACATCGCGCAGGTGCTGAACGGGGCGGCCTCATGAAGCGCGTGGACCACGCGCAGGCCGCGTCGAAATTCATCGCGGCCACGCACCACGTGGCGTTCCATGACCAGCGCCTGTGGGACCTGCGCCAAAAGCGCGACCGGGAAAGCCGCGAGTTGCCCGAGTGGGAGGAACTGCGCACGCTGGCCTCCGGCATCAAGGAGCACACGCTCAGCCACCTGGCCGACTACCTGGAGGAATTCGAGCGCAACGCCACCGCCAACGGCCTGGTTGTGCACTGGGCGCGCGACGCGGCCGAGCACAACCAGGTCGTGCACGACATCATGGCGGGGCGCGGCGCCACCACGCTGGTCAAGAGCAAGTCGATGCTCACCGATGAATGCGAGATGCGGCCCTTCCTGGAGAAGCGCGGCATCCAGGTCATCGAGACCGACCTGGGCGAGCGCATCCAGCAGCTGGACGGCGAGCCGCCCAGCCACATCGTGGTGCCCGCCGTGCACAAGCTGCGCGGCGACGTGGCCGAGGTGTTCGGCCGCACCATCGGCACCAACCCAGGCAACCACGACGTGCCCTATCTGGCCGAGAGCCAGCGCCAGCACACGCGGCCCTACTACCTGAGCCCCACCGCGGCGGGGATGACCGGCGCCAATTTCGCCGTCGCCGAAACCGGCAGCTTCGTGGTCTGCACCAACGAGGGCAATGCGGACCTGAGCGCCAACTTGCCGTTCCTGCACATCGCCTCCATCGGCATCGAAAAGCTGGTCCCGACCCTGGAGCACCTGGGCGTGTTTATCCGCATGCTCTCGCGCAGCGCGTTGGGCTCGCCCATCACGCAGATCACGTCGCATTTCCGCGCGCCGCGCGAAGGCGGCGAGATGCATGTGGTGCTGGTGGACAACGGCCGCTCGGAGCGGCTGGGCATGGCAGATTTCTGGACCTCGCTCAAGTGCATCCGCTGTGGCGCCTGCATGAACACTTGCCCGGTCTATCGGCGCAGCGGCGGCCTGAGCTATGGCGCCACTTACTCCGGCCCCATCGGCGTGATCATCGACCCGACCTTCAACCTGCGCAAATACAGCGCGCTGCCCTACGCCTCCACCCTGAACGGCAGCTGCACCAGCGTCTGCCCGGTGCGCATCAACATCCACGAGCAGATCTTCGCCTGGCGCAAGGTGATCGCCGAGCGCAACCAGTTGCCCATGGTGAAGAAGGAGGCCATGCGCATTGCCGGCCGCATCCTGGCGAGCCCACGCCTGTACCGCGCCGCCGTGCAGGCCGCGGCGGCCGGACTGGATCGCCTGCCGCGCTTCATGATCTACAACCCGTTCAACGCCTGGGGCAGGCAGCGCGAGCTGCCCGCTACGCCGCCGCAGACCTTCCGTCAGTGGTACCTGAAGCATCGCGCGGGCCCGCCATGAACACCCGCGAGCACGTACTCGGCGCGATCCGCCGCAACCAGCCTGCCGCCCGGGCGCTGCCCGAGTTGCCGCTCTTCGAGCGCCTGGTGCCGCACCGGCTGGGTTCGTTCACCGAAGCGCTGGCGCGCATGGGGGGCACGGTGGAGACGCCGCCACCGGAAATGTCGCTCGATGCCTTCATTGCCCGGCGATTCCACCTGGCCCGGGTCATCTGTTCGGCCACGCCCGAGGTGACCGGCACGCGGCCCATCGGCGCGGTGCGCGACGCAAGGGAACTGCACGACGTGGACGTCGGCGTGGTCCGGGCGGCCTTCGGCGTGGCCGAGACCGGATCGGTGTGGCTGAGCGAGCGCGAGTTCGGCGTCAATGCGCTGGGCTTTCTGTCGCAGCACCTGGTGGTGCTGCTGGACCCGGCCGCGATCGTGGCGGACTTGCATGAAGCCTACCGGCACCCCGGCTTCCGGGCAGCGCGCTACTGCGCCTTGATGACCGGGCCATCCGCGACCGCGGACATCGAGGGCGTGCTGGTCCGCGGGGCGCAAGGCATCCGCAGCCTTGTTGTCATTCCTCAGCCGGCCTGAACCGGCCGCGCCGGCCGCACCGCCCAGGCCGGCCACAGCACCGAGCCGATGGCCACGACCATCAGCACCACCGCGGCCCAGTCCTGCCAGTGCAGGATTTCGCCCAGCCACAGCGCGCCGCTGAAGACCCCCAGCACGGGAATGAACATCACGCTCAGCGTGGAGGCGACCGGCGGCAGCGTGCGCGCCAGGAAGAACCAGGCCGCGTGCGCGTAGCCGAAGATCATCACGGCGTTGTACGCAATGGCCCAGCTGACCGCGGCGCTGGGCACATGCCAGCGGTCACGCTCGAAGACCACCGCCAGCAGCGCCAGCACGACGCCGGTGATCACGGTCATCCAGAATGACAGTGTCAATGTCGGCAGCTCGGCGCGGGTGCGCCGCAGCAGCTGCGTGCCCAGCGCCCAGACGGCAGCGGCGACCAGCGCCAGGGCCACCGCGCCGGGCCGCCCGGCCAGGCCGGTGAGTTCATGCCACAGCAGCAGCCCCACGCCGATGGCGGCCGCCGCCACGCCCAGCCAGCCGCGCCGGCTCAGGGCCGTGACGAACACCAGGGCGCCGATCACCGCGGAGAAGATCGGCATCGTGTAGCCCAGGATCGCCGTGCGTCCGCTGGACAGCTGCGTCACCGCCAGGATGATGCAGACATGCCAGACCAGCATGTTGGTGAGGGTCAGCTTCGACAGCTCGGGCCAGAGCCGGCGCGGGATGCGGAAAGGCACCTTCATCACCAGCAGCGCCACGGCCAGCACCGGCACGCCGAGCAGGATCGACATGGCGCGGAAGGTCAGGGGCGGAAAGCCTGTCACGCCGAGTTTCATCACTGGCCAGTTCAGGCCCCAGACGAGGGTGAGCAGGATGAGGGTCGTGAGCTGGAGTCGGGTGAGGCGCTGCATGACCCGCGCATTGTGGCCCGTTGCCGCCAGGCCCGCTCACTACAATCCGGGGATGACTTTCATCGAGATGCTGCACGACGCCCAGCAACGCAACGGCTCCATGCTGTGCGTCGGGCTGGACCCGGAGCCCACGCGCTTTCCCGGCGGCCTGAAGGCAGACGCGGGGAAGATCTTCGACTTCTGCGCGCGCATCGTCGATGCCACGGCCGACCTGGTGATCGCCTTCAAGCCGCAGATCGCCTATTTCGCCGCGCACCGGGCCGAAGGCCAGCTGGAGCGCCTGATGGAACACATGCGTCGCACCGCGCCGCACGTGCCCGTCATCCTGGATGCCAAGCGCGGCGACATCGGCGCCACGGCCGAACAGTACGCGCGGGAAGCCTTCGAGCGCTATGGGGCCGATGCCGTGACGCTGTCGCCCTTCATGGGTTTCGATTCGGTGCAGCCTTACCTGAAGTTCCAGGGCAAGGGCGCCTTCTTGCTGTGCCGCACTTCCAACCCGGGAGGCGATGACCTGCAG
Source organism: Ramlibacter sp. (assembly GCA_035476755.1). Classification (GTDB taxonomy): domain Bacteria; phylum Pseudomonadota; class Gammaproteobacteria; order Burkholderiales; family Burkholderiaceae_C; genus Ramlibacter. The sequence continues at coordinate 1,097 of DATILF010000119.1, read as the reverse complement.
AACCAGCGCCTGGCCAGTGTCGAGGGCCAGCCCCTGCTGTACGAGCACGTGGCGCGGCTGGCGCAAGGGCCCTGGAACCTGAACGGCCAGCTGGGCCTGGTGGTGGGCGCCACCTATCCGGCGGAGATCGAGCGCGTGCGCCAGGTCGCCCCGACCCTGCCCCTGCTGATCCCCGGGGTCGGCGCGCAGGGCGGCGATGCCGTGGCCACTGTGAAGGCCGGCTGGCGTGCCGATGCCCCCATCGTCGTCAATTCCTCGCGGGCCATTCTCTACGCCTCGGGCGCCGACGATTTTGCGCAAGCCGCACGCCGCGAAGCATGCAAGACCCGCGACCTGCTGGAGGCGGCCAAGGGCTGATCGAACCCCTGTCTGCCACCGTCGGCATGTAAGATGGAGGTATGCAAAACGGGGGATTCATTCAGGCACGGGGGCCGGCTCACTGGAGCGCCTTCGCGCTGGCGGCGAGTGTGTGCCTTGGCGTGCTTCTGGCGGCGCCTGCCGCCCTGGCGCAGCGCATGTACAAGTGCGGCGCGAACTACCAGGACCGGCCCTGTGCCGAAGAAAGCGTGCAGCAACGCTTCTCCCATGCGTCCGGCAGTTTTTCCATCGGCCAGGTCAATCCCGACACCGACAAGGACTGCGCGCGCGTCGCCGGCGAGGCCTTGCCGCTGTGGCAGCGCATGCACAACGGCGAAAGCCTTGCGAAGCTCAAGGCCGAAGTCGATGGCCGGCCGATCAGCCGTTACGAAAAGAGCCAGCTGCGCGACGTGCTGATCGCCCTGCGCGAATACCGGGGAACGCCGCAGCAGGTGCGTTCACAGCTGGAAACCCAGTGCATGAATTACAAGCGGGCACATGGCATGCCCACCGAGCGCGAGGTGGCCGGCGGCGCCCTGGAACGGATGGAGTCGCCGTCGTCCGGGGCGGATTCGAGGAGCTACGCGCACGAGCGGCGCGCGCAGGTGGCGCAGATGCGCGCCGCCGCGGCCGCGGAGCGGGCGGCTCGCGCGGCGGAGGCCGCCGCGATGCGGCGCTAGGACAGCAGGGAGAACACATGAAATCGGCATACGTCACGCTGGGCGTCCCGGGCAATGCGG